>JAHDWH010000030.1 GCA_023384455.1 Caldilineaceae bacterium
TGCAAACCGCATCTACAGATTCCACGATCTTCTCGATCAGTACAGATGTTGGCAGATTCCCCCTGTCTGTTGTACAATCTCCTTTACCGTTTTAGTCCCTCCAGAAGTACCTGTTCAGCCGCCCCGCCCAGCCCCACCCCATTCCAGGGAGTGAACTGAATTGACTTCTCCCCCACAGTGGGGGAGGGTTGGGTGGGGGTGAGCAGTTACCTCCAGAAATCAAACCCAGAGGAGTCCTCAATGCTTGATTTTGCTGCTGTGCGCCGGGGTGAAAAGTCGATAGCCGATCTGGCCGTCGGGCTGTCGGTTGGCGATTTGCGCGATCTGACCAATGAAATGGTAGACCACCAGTTGGCCCAGATTGCCCAGGCCACCGATGGGGATGTAGTCTTTAGCCCCAGCGATCCCGGCGCTGATGATCCCTATGCCGCGGCTGAGACGGATCGCAATATCTCCTGGAATCTGGGCCATCTGATCGTACATGTGACCGCTTCTTCCGAAGAGGGGGCATTTCTGGCCGCAGAGATGGCCCGGGGCATCCTGCGGGAGGGACGCAGCCGCAGCGAGATTCCCTGGCAGGATGTGACGACGATTGCCCAGTGCCGCCAGCGGTTGGAGGAGAGCCGCCGGATGCGGTTGGCCTCCCTGGATGTCTGGCCGGACCAGCCTTATCTGGATGTGACAGTGACAGGACGGCCCAATACGCCGTCTCTCAACGCCATTGGCCGCTTTTTACGGGGGCTTTCCCACGACGCCAGCCATCTGGAGCAGATCGACGAAGTAGTGCGCCAGGCCAAAGCCGCCAGAAATTGATCTGAAAATGGGGGACGCAGATGACGCTGAAAGGAGTGATTGCGGGTAACTGCTCAGGCATCCTCTGCTTATTAACCACGGAAAACACGAAAAACACTGAAAAAAGCGCAGAACTTCCGCGTATTCTGTGTATTCAGTGGTTATTTCTGTCGTTGGCTGGGTAGTTACGATTGCGGCTGATAAGATCAGCGCAGATCATCTGTTTCAGCGCCATCTGCGTCCGCTTTTTATTGCCGATTGTGCCCCATCAGGTGTGGACACGGATTGGAGAGAAGTGAGCGATGCAGGCTTCGCAACAGGGCATCTCGGCGGGGGCGGGGGGGCGTTATCAGGTGGTGCCGCGCACGCTGATTTTTGTCACCAGCATCAACCCGGAGAACGGCAACGAAGATCTGCTGCTGATCAAAGGCGCGCCGACCAAACGGCTGTGGGCCAACAAATACAACGGCATCGGCGGCCACGTGGAGCCGGGCGAGGATTTTCTGGCCGGGGCCCAACGGGAGCTGGCCGAGGAGACCGGGCTGCGGGATGTGGCGCTGACCCTCGTCGGCGTCTTGAACATCGCGGTTCGCCCGGATGGAGACCCACCCAGTGGGGTGGCTGTCTTCGTCTTCAGCGGCCAGACAGCCAGCCGGACGCTGAACGCCAGCCGCGAAGGTGAGCTGCATTGGGTTGCTTTGGCAGATGTGGAATCCCTGCCCCTGGTGGACGATCTATACCAATTGCTGCCCCTCCTGCGCAACAGCCAGACGACGATCTACGGACAGTACCAGCCCGATGACGACGGGGCAATGATCTATCGTTTCCGCGTTCCCTTCTCCCATCCATCTTCTCTATGATCCTGCGTACCGGCGTTGACCTTCTGGAAATTGAGCGTATGCGCCAGGCCATCGACCGCCACGGCGAACATTTCCTGCGCCGGGTCTTTACACCGGGCGAGTTGGCCCACTGCGCCGGGCGGGTGGAATCTCTGGCGGCCCGTTTTGCGGCCAAAGAAGCCGCGGCCAAAGCCCTGCAAAGTGGCGTCTGGCGGCAGGGCATCGGCTGGACCGATCTGGAGGTGGTGGCAGACCCGGAGAGTCGAGCGCCCACCCTCTGTCTGCACAACGCGGCAGCCCGCTTGGCCGAGCTTCACGGGTTGCACCACTGGTCGGTCAGCCTCAGCCACGACCGCACCCACGCCATCGCCTTTGTGGTGGCCCTGGGGGGATGAAAAGCGGGACGCAGATTGGCGCAGAAACAGATGATCTGCGCGGGGATTGTCAGCGCAGATCGATTCCAATCAGCGTCCTATTTATCAGAGATACCCGTTTCGCTGCGCCGTAGACAGGCCAGTTCCTCCAAAAGGGAGAGAGCAGTGGAAATGCTCAATTGGTTTTCCGCGGCTCGGTGGATAGCCAGCGCCGCGCCGATCTCTTCTTCTGCCTCCTCTAATCGCCCCAAACGCAGCAGTGCCCGGCCCAGATTGTTCAACACCACCCCTTCCCCTACCCGATCCCCATAGGAGCGCACTCCGTCCAGGGCCGCCTGAAAACAGGCAAACGCCTCTGCCCAGTGGTTCAGCGCGCCGTAGCTATGGCCCAGGAAGATGTACGCCTTGACGGCAAAGATCCGGTCGCCTGCTGCCTGCGTGATGGCCAGCGCCTGTTGAAAGATCGACCGGGCCTGCTCCGTTCGCGCCGCGCCCAAATGCGCCCGGCCCAGATTGATCAGCGCGTCCGCCTGCCTGTGCGGGTCGCCGATCTCTGCGGCCACAGCGTAGGCGCGCCGGGCGTGCTCCTCTGCCAAATCAAAGCGATCCTGATTGACGTAAATCTCGGCCAGGGCGTCGTGCAGGGCAGAGACCCAGGCCCGATCCATCCGGCGCTCCGCCTCGGCCAGATTGGTCTGGGTTAGGGCCAGACTCTCCTCCAATTTTCCCATACGAAAACAGATTTCAGCCAGGAAGTAGCGGGCCTCAAAGCAATAACCGCCCTCTTTCTCCACCGGTGCGGCCCGCACAAAATCCCGCAGCGTATCCTCCCAAACCCGCCAGTAGCCCTGAAACATCATCGGGCGATGGAGCGCGACCAGCAGTTGAGCGGCCAGCGCCCCATCTGTACCAAACTCCAGCGCGCGGTAGAGCGACTTCTGCGCGTGAAGGAGGGAAGACGGCGGAAGGTCGCTGTTTTCTCCGGCTGGGCTAGAGAGCAGGCGCACCCAATAGTGGGCGGCCCGCAACAGCCCATCCTCGAATATCTGCCGTTGTCTGGTTCTGTCAACCGGCGGGTCTGGGGGAGTGGTAGCGGGGGGCTTTTGCGGCATAGGCTGTGGACAAAACTGGCTGCACGACAGGTCAGATTAGGTCGGACAGGATGAAATACTCGGTCAGACGGTGGATGCTATAGAGGATTTGGCCCTGGGCGAAGCCGGCGTAGAGCAGGGAAGCGGCGATCAGTTCTTCCAGGGCCTGACAGAATTGGCTATCGGCGGGCACGTCGCTGATGGCGGCCAATTCCTGCCAGGCCACGCCCCGGATGTCCAGCAGGGGCATGTGCAGGAGCAGACGCTGGGCGGTGGGTGAAAGCTGAAGCCAGGAGTAGTGAAAGAGGAAGCCCAGGAGATCGGCGCTGCGTCCTTTTGCCCTTTGCAGATCGCCCAATATCTGTTCCAGGGGAAGATAACGCACCTGACCGACTACCAGGGCCATGGCCAGGGGGTTGCCGTCGCACAGCGCGGCAATGCGGGCAATCGCTGCCGGGTGCGCAGTCAGCAAAGCAGGCACGTGGCGCTCCTGGGCGTGGCGGCAGACAAAAGTCTGGGCAGCCTGGGCATCCAGAGCAGGGACGGGAAAAGCAGCGATGTCGCTGTGTCCGGCCAGGCTGTGACGGGTGGTGATCAGAACTTTGGTCGGGCGAGCCAGGCCGCGCAGCCCGTCGACCAGCGCTTCCACATCGGCGGCGGTCTCCAGATTGTCCACCACCAGCAGAGTCGGTGTCTGGCGCAGAGCCTGACGCAGGTTATGAATCCGCTCCGCCTCAACCTCCCCAGCCGGCTGGGGCAGATGCAGGCGGGCCGCGCTCTGTTCGAGCAGTCCGCTGAAGGTGAGGGCGGGCAGACCTGTCTGGCGCAGGTAGCCGTCGTCGAAACTCTGCTGGCGGGCTGTAATCCAGATCACCCGCTGGAAACGGCCCTCTTTGACCAAATCTTCGGCGGTCTGACGGGCCAGGGCTGTCTTGCCGCTGCCTCCCATCCCCTCCACCGAAACCAGCCAGCTCTGCTCCGGGTCAGCCAGATAGACGCAAAGGGTTTCCAATAGATCACCCACACCGATCAGATGGGTGAAGGTGGGGGGCGGCAGACCGTCCAGTATGCGGTTGATCTCCGCCTCCTGGCTGGCCGCGGCCAGGGCCTGGTCTTCTATCTCCAGGAGAAGCCCAGCCAGCCGCTGGATGGCTTCCTCCTGACGGCTGTGGACGGTGCGCTCGGAATAGCTGAGCTGGCGCGCCACTTCGGCCACGCTCTGCCGCTGGATAAAGCGACGGGTCAGCACATCGGCCAAGAGCTTCTCCTGCTGGGCTAGATGGCCGAGGGCTGTCTCCACCACCCCGCGCAGAGCCGCGGGCAGCCCCCCCAAAGGGGCGTGACGGCGCTGCTCCTCCACCGTCTGTAGACGGGTGAGCGCGGTCAATTGGGCCAGAGATTCGTCGTCGTAATAGCGGCGCAGGGCTTCGCCGAGCTGCAGGACAATCGCTCGACCGCTGCCGGTTTGGGTCATCTGCGCACTCCTCCCGCGGCCAGGCCGCATCAAAGACGAAGGGAGAAAGAGTCTGATCCGGGCCGGCGATGTCTGCGGCAACAGGGGGGCGATGTTGGGGTGGCCCGAGGGAAAAGCTGACAGGGTGGCAAGGTGGCTGGGTGACAAACAACCAGCACCCTCTGTCTACCTGTCTATAATAATGCGCCAAAAAGGGTAAAAGGGCAAGAGGCAGTTTGCAGATTTTGTGCAGTTTTTTTGCAGATTGTCAGCCCAAAACCGGTTGTATAGTGAAAGGGCAGACAGTTTCTGCGCCCGAACCACTCACCGCACACCCCCTCTTCCGTATGAACAGATCTGCTGTCATCACACTCCTCCATCCGCTTTGGGGCTGGCTGCGCCGACGAGCAGGCAGCGAGAGCCGATGCGTGGCCCTGGCCCGCCAGTCCGCGCGGGCGTGGTGGGCGGCGCAATCGTTCGAGCAGGCCCGCTGCGATCTGTGCGGGCGGATGGTGGCGCGGGGGGAAGGGTATCTGTTTGAGGCAGGGGCGGCCCACGCGCGCTGGCCGATTGTCCTGGCAGGGGACGATCCGGGCGGTCCGTGGCTGGTGTGTGTGGGGTGTGTGGAGGATGGGGTGTCTGTGCAGCGTTAAGTCTTGTCTGAATTGTATCGACTCAAGTCACAGGTTATCTGTCAGCTCTGATATGGAGGATTTCTTATGTTGCGAGAACAGCATCTAACTCCCAAACGTGTCCTGTATTTGCTGCCTATATTTTTTGTGCTGGTGTTGATTGGCGTCTACAAATCCGCTCCCCACAGCGCTTCAGGCGTTGCGCTGGCATCTATGAATGCAGCATCAGCCAGCGATTTTGTGTGGCAGCCCAGCGAGATCGTGTATGACGGCAGCCAGTTGTGCGGTTACCAGAAAGAACCTGACATTACTCTGGATGCAGCCAATAACGCCTACGCTGTCTGGATGGACTGTCGCAATCTCGACACTAACGAGAATTGGGACATCTTTTTCTCGTATCGGCCAGCCGGTGGAGTCTGGGGGCCGAATGTAAAGGTGAACGATGACACAGGCGCTGCCAGCCAATCCCAACCGGCCATTGCGGTGGATGCGGCGGGAAATGCCTACGCCGTCTGGACGGATGAACGCAATGGAACGGCAGACATCTATTTTGCGATGCGCCCGGCGGGAGGCAAATGGTCGGCAAACGTTAAAGTCAACGACGACGCCAACGACGCTCTGCAAGGCCATCCGCGGATTGGCGTGGACGCCGCGGGCACCGTTTTTGTGGTCTTCGAGGATCAGCGCAACGGCGATAACGACATCTATCTGGCCTTTCAATCGTCCGCTAGAACCTGGAGCACAAATACCCGGCTGAACAACGACCGCGACCGGGAATCTACCGCCCAATACGAGCCGGATATTGCCGTCACAACTACCGGCAAATACTGCGCCGTATGGCGCGAGAACTACCAGCCAGATGGACCGGATATTATGCTCTACTGTAGCATCTCTCAAGGAGGCCAGCCTCAGCCGCAGATTGTAAATGAGGTTGTGTTGCAGCCCACGGAGCGAAGTCTCCCTGCCGTTGGCGTGGATCAGGACGGCAAGGCCTTTGTGGCATGGGTGAATGGGCAGGGCAGTCCGCTACAGCGGAATATCTATTTTGCATATTATGACAACAATCAATGGCAACGGGATCAGGTCAATTCCGATCCGGACACATCATACACGCCAGATTTCGATCTTGCCGTAGACAAGGCGGGCAACGCCTCTGTTGCTTGGATCCGCTATATCTTCGCGGCCAATCAAAAGTGTTTTGGCTTATGTTTTGCCTATCATCCGGCAGGCGGAGTGTGGGGGATAAACTCTACGATTGTTGAAAGGGGGAATTCACCCGCTCAACCTGCAATCGCGGTGAACGGCAATCAAAACCTCGTGGGCATTTGGCAAGATTTTCGCAATCGGGACTACGACATTTACTCAATGGCGCGCCCGATCGGAGGCGATTGGACCAGCAGCAGCAAGGTCAATGACGACTTGGGCAGCGGCTGGCAATCCCGGCCTGATATCGCCGTCGCTTCGACCGGCGTCGTCTATGCTGTGTGGGAAGATGCGCGCGGCGGCAGCACAGGAGATCGATCCGACATTTACGCCGCCCGACGCCCGGCAGCGGCCCCCTGGGACACATTTGCGCGAGTCAATAGCGATGCTCTCGGCCCTTCGAACGAACAGCGACATCCTGCGGTTGTGCTCGACACAAATCGTGGCGCATTCGCCGTCTGGCAGGATGGGTCGAGTGGCCCTGACATCTACTTTGCGCATAGACCGCCGAACGGTGAGTGGGGCAGCCATGTCAAAATCAGCGATGACATGACAGGCGCAGGTCAATACGCTCCTGATATCGCTGTAGACTCTGCTGGAAACGGCTACGCTATCTGGGAAGACAGGCGCAACGACAGCGGCGACATCTACTTCGCCTATCGTCCGGCTGGCGGAAGTTGGGGAGCGAATGTCAAAGTGAACGATGATCAGGGGGCTACCAGTCAATCCTGGCCGGCCATAGTTGTAGACCCGTCTGGCAATGCCTACGCGGTGTGGGAAGATGGTCGAAACGGCAACAATGATGTCTTCTTCGCCTATCGCCCTGCCGGGGGTGAGTGGCAGGCCAATATCCAGGTGAACGACGACGCCAGTAGCAACTATCAGGGCAGCTCGGATATTGCTGTCAGTCCAGATGGCCAGGCCGTTGCGATCTGGCGGGACAATCGCAACAACGCCTGGGATACCTATGCCGCCTATCGTCCTAAAGATGGGATCTGGGGGAGTAGTGAAAAAATAAGCAGCGGCGAATACACCGAGGATCCCAGAATCGCAATGGACTATCTCGGCAACGCCTACGCCGTATGGAGCGCCAGTGGCACCACCAACGCGGGCATTCGTTTTGCCTATCGTCCGGCTGGCGGCGTGTGGGGAGGAAGCACACCAGTCGTAAGCTTTAGTGCAGACAGGCCGGCAATCGCGGTTGATAGGGCTGGCCTACCATACGTCATCTGGGAGGACGATCGGCAGCAGACGCCCCATATCTACTTCGCCCACGCGACTCGTTCCGGGGGGCCGCTTCCCACGCCGACGCCGAAAGATAGTTCCCTCTATCTTCCATCAGTGCTTCGGTAAGAATTGCCTCAGTTGAGAGGATGAGTATTATGCATCACACAATTTCAGTGAAGCGATGACCCTGTTGGAGAGAATTCAAATTCTGAGGGAAGGTCCAAATCTATTCAGTCATTCACAGGGAGGGTTATGCGGTGAGCCATCGAAAGCACGTTCGCATACTCTTTGTCGTTATTATTCCTCTACTTTGGCTTGTGGGCACGCTATGGACGCTTGCCGCAAGCCCAACACCGGCGATGCAGGCCAATGTCACCGATGGGCTTGAAATCGCCAAGAGCGCATGGCCGGACCCGGTAACGTCCGGTCAACTGCTCACCTACACCATCTCCGTTTACAACCGCACGGACAGCCAAATCGATGGCGTGACCATCACAGATACGCTGCCTGTGAGTAGCAGCTATGCCTATGCGGAGAGCGGAGGGGAATTGACTGACGGACAAGTTCGCTGGTCTGGTCAAAACCTGGCGGCGGGTGAGGGTATTACTCTTACTTTTGCTGTGACGGTTACCGGTTTTGCTGAAATCGATGGCGAATTTGTCAACTCTGACTATGCAGCCAGCGCTACGGATCGCTTTGCGCCAGGATACCCGGTGACGATCACAGTGCTGGCGCTGGCGTCGCCGACGGTCACGCCAACTGCAACGCCATCTTCCACTTCCACTCCCAGTGCGACGCCAACAGCCACAGCCACCACACCTTCGGTGCAGCCGCCGACGGTCACTGCCATCGAGCCGTCCAGCGGCCCGGACAATACGGCCCAGTTCGTGACGATTCGGGGATCGGGCTTTGTAGCGACGCCAACGGTCTTTCTGGGCGCGGTTGCGCTCTCCAACGTCAGTTGGGTCAACGCCAGTGAGTTGCTGGCCCTGGCTCCGGCAGGGTTGGCTGTGGGCAAGCATACCGTCCAGGTCTGCAACCCGGACGGCGGCTGCGGCTTCCTGCCCGATGGCTACGAGGTGCTGGACACCGGCGCGGTCGGCCAGCGCATCGTACCCAGCCAGGGCTACAACGACGTGCCCAACGACGTGACCATCTACGGGGCCAACCTCAAAGCCGGGGCGCAAGTTACTGTGGGTTCCGCGCCGCTGTCCAACCTGACGTGGGTCAACAGCACACAGATGCGGGGCGTTGTGCCGGTGGGTCTGGCCCCGGGTACCTACGATGTGACTGTCCAGAATCCGGGATCGGCCATTTCCCACACTCTGCCTGCGGCCTATTCCGCCCTGACCCCAGCCGGTGACGATTTCTTCGCCTTCGCCGATGACCTCTGGACCTCTCCCCCCACCATTCGCCAGGGCGATACGGTCCTCCTGGGGCTGAATGTTCATCGCCAGGGCGGGAAGACGACCCTGCAAGCGACGGTTGCCTTTCTTCAGAAGCAGGCGGATGGCTCATGGCAGGAATTGAAGCGGGTGTTGACCTCTCCCATTGCGCCGGGACCGGACACGGTGGAAGCGGTCTTTGTGGAGTGGGAGACCACAGGGATCACCGATACTGCGTCCATCCGGGCCGTCATCGATCCGGACAATCAGATTGCCGAGAATGTGGAGGGCAACAACGCAGTGGAGCGGGAGATTGTGCTGCTGCCTCCCGCGGGGGATGAAGAACCGCCGACCGTCACCGCACTGCTGGCGAATGGCGGAGATGCGGAGACGACCCAACCCCAGGTTGTGGTTACTCTGCTGGCAAGCGATACGGGTGGATCAACTGTGACTTCCATGTATCTGGTGGAGCGGGAGTTTAATCCAGCGGCCCGGCAATGGGTGGCGGTGCAGACTACGGGGTGGATCGATTATCAGTCGCCCTACACTCTCACGCTGACCAGCCGGGGCGGCGTTCGTTATATCCAGGCCTGGGTGGGCGACGGCGCGGGCAACATCTCCGAAGCTACCATCAAAACCCGCATCGACTACAACCCGGCCTCTGATTCGGTACTTGCCGGCCAGGTACGAGTCTACCGGCGAACTGTGGCCGCGGGGCAGTCTTTGCAGGTGAGCGTGGAGACCCTCAGCGGCGACGCGGACCTCTACGTCTGGCAGCCCGACGGCAATCGTAGTTGGGTGAGCAACAACGACGGACTGGCCCTGGACGAGGTTACGCTCCTCGCTCCCCAGTCAGGGGACTATCAGATCGAAGTCTTTGGTTATCAGACCAGTCAGTATCGGCTGTCTGTCGTTGTGAATACCCAGCGTAGCGCCGGTGTCAGGGATGTGAGCCATCTATCGGCCAACAAGACACCCCGGACCCAGCCGATTGTCTCACCGGCCAACGCGCCAGAAGGCAATTCTGCGCTTCCGGTCGCGCCGGTTGCAGCAATGCCAGGGCCAGTCTATCTGCCGCTGCTGAGTCGGTAGTCGGCGGATAGACCCATTTCCGGTTGCGGGGAAAAGGTCCCCTAATCAATCTATGACAGGTGAATGAACAGATCCGCCAAAGAACCCTCTGGCGGATCTGTTTTGTGCATACGTCAAAAGTTCTAGCGCATCTGGCCTGGTTAAACGGGGTTTTGTGCTATACTCAGTAGACCGCAATGGCCCCAGAGCGGTACGGGGACTCTGGACTGGTGACTGCGGACTAGCGAACCGGAGGCCGCCGCAACGCTCCGGGCATATTTTGTCGTTTATCTATCGGTTGCAGAGCGTGGCTCTACTACCCCTGTCCAGTCAGATTTATCACCCTTGCAGAGAAGGCAGAGAAACAACAGATGCGTACCCTCCATTCAACAATCTGGTTTGTTGTGGGAATTGCTCTTTTGCTGATGAGCAGTGGCGTCGCTCTGTCTGCCCCTCCCACAGCCGAAGGCGATGTCTGGGATGACCGCTTCGGTCTGCCCACTGTGGAGTACGGCTCTGTGCGCGCCCTGGCCAGCGACGGCGAAAATCTCTACGCCGCGGGCAACTTCACCGCCGCAGGGCTGCTGCCCGCCAACAATGTGGCCCGTTGGGATGGCCGCCGCTGGCACGCCCTGGGCAGCGGCGTCAACGGCTACGTCTACGCCCTGGCTGTCTACAAAGGCGCACTCTACGCGGGCGGCGAATTCACCCAGGCCGGGGATGTGGCGGTCAACAGCCTGGCCGTCTGGGATGGCAAAAAGTGGTCCGGGCTGGGCCAGGGGCCGGGCGCACTGCAGGGGACCTACAAAGGCGTCGTGCGCGCCCTGGCCGTTGTCGATGACGCTCTCTACATCGGCGGTGACTTCACCAGCCTGGATAATTTGGCAACCCTCGACATTGCCCGCTGGGATGGGCGCAAACTTTCCGCGCTGGGCAGCGGTCTGGGCAACGCCGACTACAGCGGGACGGCGATGGACAGCTATGGCTACGGCAGCGTCTACGCCCTGGCCGGCGGGCCAGACGGCAGCCTCTACGCCGGGGGCGACTTCAGCCACGCAGGCAATGACCAACCGCTGCCGGTCAACAGCATCGCCCGCTGGGATGGCCAGGAATGGACGCCCCTGGGCAGCGGTCTGGAAAAAACCTACGGCAAAGGCGAAGTGCGCGCCCTGGCTGTTGACGACAGCGGCATTCTCTTTGCCGGGGGGCAATTCGGGAAAGCGGGGGGCGAGGTGGCCGCGTCCATCGCCCAGTGGGATGGACAGCGCTGGCGACCTGTGGGCAGTGGCCTGGGCACAGATTCCGCCTATGCCTATATCAACGCCCTGGCCGTCGTGGGCGATTCCCTCTACGCAGGCGGCGGGATGACGAGTATCGGCGGCAAAAAAGTGGCCGGTCTGGCCCTCTGGGACGGGTGGGCCTGGGCTGGCGTGGGCGACGGGATGCGGGACAGCTACGACGGGGTGCTGGTCCTCCTGTCTGACGGCAACGGGGGCGTCTACGCGGCTGGCTCCTTCACCGGCGGCGGCAAAATCTACAGCCGCAATCTCATCCGCTGGACAGGCGCGGCCTGGGAAGCCCTGGGCCAGGGCATGGGCTACGGGACGACCAGCGGCCGCGTCGAGGCTGTGACGGTGGACCCGGCAGGGCTGGTCTACGCCGGGGGCTACTTTGACAGTGTGGGCGGTCAGCCGGTCCAGAATATCGCGGTCTGGAACGGCAACCGTTGGGCCGGGCTGGGCCAGGGAGTGAATGGGTCGGTCTATGCCCTGGCGACGTATGGCACAAAAGTCTACGTGGGCGGTGGTTTCACCGAAGCCGGGGGGCAGGGGGCCAGCTACATCGCCCAGTACGACAGCGTGACGGCGCGCTGGAGCGCGCTCGCCAGCGGCGTCAACGGCTACGTCTACGCCCTGGCCGTGGCCGGGGATGGCACGCTCTTTGTGGGCGGTGATTTCACCGGGGCGGGGGACGCGGATGCCCAATACATCGCCCGCTGGGACGGTAAGCGCTGGTCCGGGCTGGGCAAAGGCATTGAACCCTATTCCGGTGTGCGCGCCCTGGCCTGGGACGGGCGCAATCTGGTGCTGGGCGGCTCTTTTGCTACTGTGAAGGAGGGCGATGAGCAGGTGAAGGTCAACGGGCTGCTCCTGTGGGACAGCCAGACCGATGATCGCTACACAGTGGGCACGGGCAACAGCGTGGGCGTCACCCGCAAAGGCAGTTACGGCGACTTCAGCGGGGAGGTCTACGCCCTGGCCCTGACCGAGAAAGCGCTCTATGTGGGCGGCCTCTTTGACCGGGCGGGGGGTGTGGCAGCCCGCAGCGTGGCGGCCTACGACTTCCAGAAAGGCTGGCAGGCCCTGGGTGACAGCGTAAGCAACGCCTACACGCCGTACGTCTACGCCTTGGCAGCTGGACCGGATGGTATCTACGCAGGGGGCGACTTTACCGCGGCGGGGGCAGCTCAAACCCCTTCCCTGGCCCACTGGGACGAGATGTGGCAACGGTGGGAAGCGCTGGACGGCGGCCTGAGCAGTGGGGCAGTGGTAAAGGTGCTGACAGTGGGGGATGGTTCTCTCTATGTGGGCGGACAGTTCAGCGCTGCGGGGGGGGCGCCGGCCGCTGCCTTTGCCCGCTGGGGTCAGCCAGTGACAATCCCTGTGGTCCGTCCCCAGATTCGGGGTGGCAACAGCCGGGTCACACCCACACCCGCGCCGACGGCAGCACCCACTCCCTGCCCCACCCGCAAAGCCACCGGCGCGGGGGTGACGGGTCAAAGCGCGCCCTGTGGAGGACCGACGCGGCGGTAGGTGTAACTGAAACCCAACAGAACGACGTCAGCGTGGAAGCTTTTCTCCACCCGATCTCACGCTTTCAGCCGCCAACCGGTCGCACGGGCGGCGGCGGAAACAGAGCGTCGCCTGCGGGGATCGACTCGGGTGATATTGCCGACTCACCGCGTCTCGGCCCGTGGGAAACTTCCGGCCCCGCAATGTTATTGTAGACCCCGCCCGGCGCCTCATCCCTCTCCGCCACCGCGCCGTAGGTGGTGGCCGGGTTCCAGGAATCCCCTTGCGCATACAGGGCAAGTCCCGTCAGATCCCCTTCGAGGTGGGAATGGAGCGCAGAAAAGGCCGGGCTGTCCAGCCCCAGCCGCAGGCTTGCGCCGGGCAGCAGGGGTAGCAGCGGCGTATCCACACCCCAGGCCGCGCCCTGGGTGGAAAGCTCGTGCCAAAGCTGGTTGACCCCCACAGGCGGTGACTGGGGATCGACGTAAAGGTCCACCCAGAAACCATTGACTACAGGACTGTCGCCCCGGTTTGCCACCACCACTACAGGATGTCCCTCCACTACTTCGATGGCTTCGATCGTCAGATCGGGCAACCGGGCCGGGGACACGCCCCCAGCCCCGGCAGCCTGGCTTATCACTGGCAAGAAGAGCGTCCGCTGGCCACCGTCTGTCCCTCCCGGACCCGACCCCACCTGCACCACCCGCTGAGTCTGTAGTGTCCCTGTCTGGTCGCTGGTCAGGGTCGCGGTGACCGTCAATGGACCGCGCAGGGCTGGGTCCGGGCGCAGAGCCATCTCCACCCGCAGCTTCTCGCCGGGAAGGAGCGCATCTAACGTCCAGTGCAGGCGAAGATCCGCGGTCCGACCGGGCCGCTGGAGGTTGAAGGACAGCGCCTCCACCGTCATACCCGGCGGGGTATCGACGCCCACCTCCACGCCGGTCAATGGCTGTCCGCCCCTGGCCTCGACCGCGAGACTGTACCCGATCACTTCCCCTGCCGGAACCTCCTCATCCGGGGCCGGCTGTGCGTCCAGTTCGAACAGGGCCAGGGCGGGCGTAGGGGAGGGCGTGGGGGTCGGGGTGGGCGTGGGCAGCGGGTCCGGTCTGCACCAGATGGAGAGATGGCCGTCCATTGTTTCGCCCGGGATGTCTACCCCCTGCACATTACCGAAGGTGGCCCGGGGACGGACAGAGAAGATGACATCCGTTTCCAGCCACTCGGCGTTCTCCGGGCAGAGGGGCTGAAAAGGCAGGGCCAACACCGGGCCGTCGGGCAGGCTGTGGCTGGAAAGGGTGAAGATCGCAACATCGATTTTGTTGGGCGCGTAGGGGGACGCTTTGGCGCTGCCCGAAAAACCAGCAGGCAGGGAGAAGGCAGCCTGGGCAAGTTGGGGCGTGAGAAGCGCGGCATCGTACTCCACGGCAAAGGTCACCGCGTTGATGGCGTGACCGCTGCCCGCAAAGAGAACCTCCACCTGCGCCGTCTCGTCCCCGCGCACGCTGCGGCTGGGGATGACAAGCGTCGGCTTGCCATCCCCAGCCGCCAGAGCGGTGGGAACGATCCCCGCCAGGGCCAGCAGCAGGAGCAATGAGAGAGAGCGCAGACGGCTCATAGCCCGATTCCGTTCCTGTCTATCGAACCAGCGCGGGCAGGAAGATGCGCTGCTGCACCGGCCCGACCGGTGTGCCGCCACTGAGCAGGAGCGGCAGGCTTGCGCCGCTCACATCCCCCAGGCTGGCCGGGATAGCCGGGTTGAACTCCACGGCCACCGTCGTGCCCGCCGCGCCCGCCAGATGGAGCGTCGCCAGCACGCCGTCGGGCAGGACATCCATAGATGGCGAGAAGAGGACCAGATTGATCCGCTCACCCCAGGTGAAGCCCAGGGCCTGGAAGGTGGCAGGCAGATGCAGCGCCAGACCGTCGGGGATGTTGTCGCCGTTGCGATCCTGGCTATCAAAGCTGGCCTGGGCCGGGTCGTAGCGCAGGCTGACGGCCAGGGCGGTGGCCCGGTTGCCCTGGGAGCGGTAGTGGAGCGGAATGGCAGCCACGCCGTCGGCAGCCACACCCATTGCCTGGGGCAGGCTCAGCTCGGCAGCCCCAGCCCCGGCCCGGCTGATGTCGGCGCAGGAGACAGCGGCCTCTTCCAGCAGCAGCCGCACTTTGCACGAGAGGTCCGCGGCGGAGATGCGGGTGTCCTGGTTGGAATCGCAGCCGATGGGGTTGCCGATGAGACCGGCTGTTGGGGTGTCCAGCCAGTCGTCGTTGTCGTCCCCGTCAAAGATTTCCAGCACACAGGCGGGCAGGTCGCCGGCGTCCACTACCCCGTCCTGGTTGCAGTCGCCGCGGACGCCGACAATAACCGTCAGCGTGGCGGTGGCTGTAGTGTGGCCGTCGCCGACGGTGTAGTCGAAGCTGTCGACGCCGTAGAAGCCGTCCGCAGGGGTGTAGCGCAGTTGGCCGCTCTCCACGGCCGCGCTGCCGTGGCTGGGGCTGCCGGGATCGCTGATGACCAGTACATCGCTGGCGTCTACGTCGCTGTCGTTCGCCAGCACATCGATAAGCGTACTGCTGCCCGGCCCGGTGGTTGCCAGGTCGTCCTCAGCAACCGGTGCGTCATTGACGCCGTTGACAGTAACCCGCAGGGTGGCGCTGGCGCTTCCGCCCGCGTCGTTGGAGATGGTATAGGGAATCTCGACGGTCTCGCTCTCCCCCGCGGCCAGCGTCTGCCAATACTCGAACAGTCCATAGTTGATTGTGCCCGTGGTGGGAGTGAAAGCCAGCGCGCCGTGGGCCGCCGGTCCCGCCTCGTCCAGGGTCAGGCTGCCGCCGTTGGGGTCGCTGTCGTTGGCAACCACATCGACGGTCACGTCTGTGGTATCTTCATCAATTGTGACCGCATCATCCACGGCCACGGGCTGGGCGTAGAGCAGGACGCTGCCCCCCTCGTTTGTGCCCGGCACGCTCTCGCCCACGGAATTGCCGTAGGAGTCGCTGCTGAAGGTCAGGTCTGTTTCGCCCACGCAGTCGCCGGTGAAGGTGATGGTGACGGGGACGCCCTCGGCGATCAGGCCGTCGCCCCGGTGGCCGATGACAAAGCGCAGACTGCCTGCGGCCGCGTTGTCCGTATTCACCGCCTGATCCCACAGGCTGCCGCTCTCCCGGAAGGCGATGGCGTCGGGCACGCCGTCGCTGTCGCCGTCGGTGGGGTCGAAGAGCAGGCAGTCCGGGTCAAAGTGGACGGTGAAGGCGATGGCCTGGATTTCGTGGTCGTTGGGGGTAAAGTCGATGGGTACATCTACTGCTTCGCCCTCCAGTCCGGGAATCTCCTCGGCAATGTCCAGCATCGGACCGGGCGCGGGTGCGTCGGTGTTGTCCAGACGCACGACCGCCACATCTGCGGGGGTGCGGCTCTCACCGGCCAGGACGATCTTGCCGTCGCTCTGCACGGCCAGCCCGTAGGCCATATCGTTGAAGCCACCGCTGGGGTCCACCAGCACAATGCCGTCGCCGCCCCCAAAGGTAGTGTCCAGAGAGCCGTCGCTGTTGTAGCGCACCACCGCCATATCGTTGTCGCCGGATTTGCTCAGCCCGGCGACCAGAATTTTGCCGTCAGCCTGAATATGCACATCGTGGGCCTGGTCGATGTTCGTGCCGATAGCTGTGATCACAATACCGTCGCTATCAAAGCTGGTATCCAGGCTGCCGTCGCTGTTGTAGCGCACCACCGCAAAGTCATCGTCGCTGCCGTTGTGGGAAGAGCCTACCACCACGATTTTGCCGTCACTCTGAATGGCAACAGCCTGGGCTTCGTCGTGGCCCGCTCCGATAGCAGTGATCACAATGCCGTCGCTGTCGAAGGATGTGTCCACGCTGCCGTCGCTGTTCAGACGGAGCAGCGCGATGTCGTCGTTGCTGCCGTTGTTGCTCTTGCCTGCCAGTACGATTTTTCCGTCGGTCTGAATGGCGAGATCGTAGGCGTAGTCATCATCGGCGTCGATTTCGATGGCCGTTTGGCCGTCCGTGTCGAAACCAGTGTCCAGACTGCCGTCGCTGTTGAAGCGGGCCGCGGCAAAACGGGCGTCGAAGCCGTCAAAGGCGTCGCCGGCCATCACAATTTTGCCGTCGCTCTGCACGGCCGCTGCTCGCCCGCGGCCGTAGTTGGTGTCGATAATACGGGCCGCGGCCATCCCGTCCGAATCGAAGGATGTGTCCAGGCTGCCGTCGCTGTTGTAGCGAAAGAGGATGAAGTGATTCTTGCCAGCCGCGGCTTTGCCCAAGCCCGCCAGCAGAATCTTGCCGTCGCTTTGCAGGGCTACATCCAGCCCTTCGTCGTCACCAACAGCCACGGACACGGTAACGATGCCGTCGCTGTCGAAAGTGGTGTCGAGGGAGCCGTCGCTGTTGTAGCGGGCCAGAAAGAGATCGTCGTTGGGGGTCCCATTCACATACGTGCCGCCCACTACAATCTTGCCGTCGTCCTGAATGGCGACCGCATAGGCCACATCCCCGGCAGAGCCGATGGCTGTGGTCACAGAGCCGTCGCTGTCAAAGGTGGGGTCCAGATCGCCGTCCGCGGCCGCGACAGGCAGCAGGGCCATCGCCAGCAAGAGCAGAGCCAGCAGCAGACTGCGTGGAAACGCCGGAACCAGAACAGATTTGATGGTTTGCATCTCGTCCTCCTTGTGGGAAAATGACTGCACATTGACGTGGCGACAGGATAGCAAACGACTATCAGGAGATTATCAGGAGGCCAGGCCGATGGATGAAAGGCTGCGTCTGACCTTGCTGGGCCATTTCGCCGCATTTCGGCGGGGTGCGCCCCTGACAGGCTTTGAATCGAACAAAGTGCGGGGGCTGCTGGCCTTTCTGGCCGTGGAACAGGCGCGCGGCCACAGCCGCGCCAGCCTCATCGGGCTGCTCTGGCCCGACTGGCCCGAATCGTCGGCCCGGCGCAACCTGAGCCAGGCCCTTTTCAATCTGCGCCAGACCCTGGACGACCAGAACGCGCAGACACCCTTTCTGCTGGTCTCCCGTCAGGAGATCCGCTGGAACCGGGCCGCGCCAGCCGACATCGACGGCCAGCAGGTGCTCGCCCTTCTGCCAGAGCCAGGCCAGATCCCCGACCCAGCCAAAATGGAGCAGGTGAGCAGCCTCTACCGGGGGCGGCTACTGGAAAGTTTCAGCCTGGACGACAGCGACATCTTCGACCACTGGTTGCTGACCAAACGGGAATGGCTGCACGGGCGGGTGATGGCCGCGCTCCACCACTACGCCCAGGGTCTGCTTTCCGGTGGGGTGGCCCATTTTGACACGGCCCACGCCATCATCAGCCAGCAGTTGCTCCTGGAACCCTGGCAGGAGGAGGCCCACAGCCAGATGATGCGTCTGCTGGCGGCCCGGGGCCAGCGCAGCGCGGCCCTGGCCCAGTTTGAACTCTGCCGGGCCGCGCTGGCGGCGGAGCTGGGGGTGGAGCCTTCCCAGGAGACCCTCGCACTCTACCAGCAATTGCGGGATGGAAGCTGGCGGCCACCGCCAGCGCTGACCGAACAGCCGCCACTGCGCCCGGCCAGCCCTCCCCGCGATGTGCGGCCTGCGCCGTCACCCCCGCCTGCGCGCCCGGTCGGGCGAGAGAAGATGGCGGCGGATATCGACCAGCAGCTAACCCAGAGCGAGTGTCGCTTGCTGACCCTCGTGGGGCCGGGCGGCAACGGCAAGACCCATCTGGCCATGCACGCGGCCTGGCAGCTCAACGAGCGCTTCGCCGATGGCTGCGTCTTTGTCCCCCTGGCCGATGCCCTCTCCTCCGGCCGGGAAGAAGCCGAGACCCATCTGGTCCAGAGTATCGCCTCGGCCCTGCAACTCCAGTTCGACACGGGCGCGCCGGCCTGGCAACAGGTGCGCGCCGCGCTGGCCGAGCAGGAGACGCTGCTGGTGCTGGACAACTTCGAGCCGCATATGGCCTGCGCCGAACTGCTCCCCTCCCTGCTGAATGCCGCGCAGGGTCTGCGTCTGCTCGTCACCAGCCGGGAGCGGCTGAATCTGGCCGAGGAGTGGCTGCTGCCAGTGACCGGTCTGGACGCGCCGCCCCCAGCCGGGGAGGACGTCGAGGAGGATGTCGAGGACTACGCAGAGTACAGCGCGGTCCAGCTTTTCTGCGCCTGCGCCCGCCGGGTGGACCCCGGTTTTGTCCTCGACGACGAGAATCGGGAGGATGTGGCCCGCATCTGTCGGATGGTGGACGGGATGCCCCTGGCCCTGACCCTGGCCGCGGCGTGGGCCCGCCATATCTCCCCCGCCGAGATCGGGGGGGAGATCGAGCGCACCAGCGACTTTCTGGCCTCGAATCTGCGCAATCTGCCGCCCCGCCATCGCAGCATCCGGGCCGTCTTCGACTACTCCTGGCAACTTCTCTCCGCCGAGGAGCAGTTGGCCCTCATCCGGCTGGCCGTCTTTCCCCAGAGCTTTTCCCGTCAGGCCGCCCAGGAGGTCGCCGGCGTCCCCCTGCCCCTCCTCAGCGGGCTGGTGGATCGCTCCCTGCTGCGTCGGGCCGCCGCGGGCCGCTTCGAGATTCACCCATTGCTGCGCCAGTTTGCTGGCGAACGGCTGGCGAAAAGAGCAGAGTTACAGCGGGCCGTTCAGGAGAGCCATTCCCGCTGGTATGCCTATTGGCTGCGCTCCCATCTGGCCGGGCTGAGCGGTCAGCGGCAGCCAGAAGCCTTGGCCGCGGTGATGCTGGATACGGAAAATGTGCGGGCGGGCTGGAACTTTGCCGCGGCCCAGGCCAGCCCGGCGCTGCTGGATACCTATGGGCCGGGACTCTTTCACTTCTACAATGTGCGGGGCTGGTATCAGGAGGGCGCTCATATGCTGGAGGCTGGGATGGCCGGCCTGCGGGCTGCCCCGGACAGCGAGGAGGCCCGGCTGACGCTGGCCGCTCTGGGTATTCATCTGGCCTATTTCTATCATCGGGTTAACCGTCTGGCCGAGGCCCGGCGGCTGCTGGAGGAGGCGTTGCCCCCGGTGCGGGCGGTCAATCGACCCGGCGAGGTGGGGTTTGCCCTCAACGGGCTGGGGCTGAACTACTATATGGCCGGGGAGTACGATCTGGCCCGCCCCTGGTTCGAGGAGGCCCTGACCCACTACCAGCAGGTGGACCAGCCCGCGGGCCGGGCTTCGGTGCTCAACAATCTGGGCAACCTGTCGGCCGCGGTCACCCCAGACCCAACCTACGCCGAGGCCTGCGCCTTCTACCGGGAGGCCATCGCCATTGCCCGCTCCAATGGCAATCTCTCCGAACTGGCCCGGGGGCTGATCAATCTGGGCACCACCGAGCATGTGCAGCATGCGTGGCAATCGGCCCGACGCTATTACGAGGAAGCCATTGCTGTGGCCGAAAATATCGGCAGCCGTCGCCTGGAGGCGGTGGGCCTGACCAATCTGGGCGAGATTCTGATTCAGTTGCGGGATTTGGAAGGGGCGCGAGTCAGCCTGCAAAAGGCTCTCGCGCTGCGGCGGGCCATCGGCGATCAGCGGGGACGGGTCTACAGCCAGATTGTGTTGGCAGGAATTGAGAAGGAGACGGGAGACCGGGCCAGCGCGCGGCGGCTCTGGCTGGAAGCCGCCCGGCTGGGGGTGGAGATTCAAACCCTGGCCCCGGCGCTCAACGCCGGGGTGGAGCTGGCGGTTCTGCTGACCGAAGAGGAGAGTACACAGACGTCGGGCTTTCCCAAAGGGCTGCTTCTGGCCCTGGCGGTTCTGCGCCACCCCGCGGCCGAAAGCTATACCCAAAAGGCCGCCCAGGAAGTGGCGGACCGGCTGACATCCAGCTTGGGCGAAGCCGAGCGTCGCGCGGCGGATGCCCTGGCGGAGTCCATAGGCTTTGCCAGGCTGTTGGAGGAGGAAGTGGGCGTGTGAGATGGATGGGCAGGTCTATTCACCTGCCCATCCCGGCCTGCAGTAGGTTAAGGATGAACGTCTTCCTCATCCCATCCAATCAATTGGTCGTCATCCGCGCCGCCATCCAACCCCCAAGAGCGGGGCGCAAATTCGGCGGGCTGTAAGGCATTCGGATCGCTTGGAAGTGTCAGCCTGTCGTGGGCCTCTGCCTCGGCGTTGATGTGGGCTACGCTGCCAGGGGCCGCCCCTGGCACAGCGGTAAGTTGGCTACCTGTCCCACCCAGCGGATCGGGGACGAGACCTGCGGAAGCGGGGATGGCCGCCAGGGCCGTCAACGCACACACCAGAACTGCCTGGAGAAAGAGTCGTCGCATCATCGGGGGATTGTCCTTTCGTGAATCAGTGTTTCACACTGATTTATCAGAGCCGATTGCTCTGGCATCAGTGTACCCGGTGACTCTCAGAGGATTCTCAGGCAACAGAGCCTTTTCAGTTGTGTGGTATCAGGACTTTATCAGAAATCAACAGACCGCAACGATTGCGGTCTACGGGGGGATGACTCAAATGGATTTCGTGTGTTAACCCGCTGGTTTCGATACGGCGGGAAACAGCCCCCGCCTACTCAACCGACGCTGATCTTTTCTCTGCGTCTCAACCACACGAAATCCTATTGAACCCTGGGGATCAATCCACTTTTTCAGGAGGTAAGTCAAAATGGCACGTAAAGTTCGGCGCGTTCCCTACGAACTCGACGACGGCGGCATCAAAACAATGCCTGCCGAGGAGATCGCCGGGATTTTGCGGGGCGCCGACGATCTGATTATGAGCGGCGGGCGGGGTTTGCTGGGCAAAATTCTCAAAGGTTCCCGGGCGCAGGATGTGCTGCGATTGGGCTTGGACAGTTCTCCGGTCTACGGCTACTATCGCAGCCTGACGCTGGCGGAGATTTCAAACCGGGTCGATTGGGTGATTCTGCAAGGCTACCTGGACATTGAATACGACTATCGACTGCCGATGCTCGTCTATACCCCCCTATCGCGGCCAAAAGGTAAACGCGCCAACTACCCTCGAATCTGTACCCGCCTAAGGGAATAAAGCGGAAAGGGAAATCCTGGATGGCCGAACTAAAAACCCAGCAGAACAACGCCAGCGTAGAGGCTTTTCTCCATTCGGTGGACGAGAAGCGGCGGGACGACTGTTTTGCCCTGCTGGAATTGATGGAGGAGGTAACCGGTGAACCCGCCACAATGTGGGGCACGTCGATTGTGGGCTTTGGCGATTACCATTACAAATACGCCAACGGTCGGGAGGCCAACTGGATGCTGGTGGGTTTCTCCCCCCGCAAGCAGAACCTGACCCTCTACATTATGTCCGGATTCGACGAGTACGACGGGCTGCTGGCGAAGCTGGGCAAGCATAGCACAGGCAAGTCCTGCCTCTACATCAAACAACTCTCCGATGTGGATATGGATGTGCTGCGCCAACTGGTGGCCGCGTCCGTCGAGCATATGCAGGCGACGAACAACTGACGGATAAGAGGAGTGAAACGTGAAACGTGAGATCACTCGAATTTTCTCACGTTTCACTTCTCGCGCTTCACACCCTGCTCCATTCGTACAAACCCTTGCGCGCCCGCACAAACTCCTCTGCCGGGCGGCTGATGGAGGTGGCTCCGGCTGTGTCCACTTCGATGATGCGGGCGCTGACCGGCTCATACGCCGCTCTCGGCGCGACCGCACCTTTGGCGACCAGAATCTTCTGCTGCTGGGGCTGGATGCCCATACAGGTGATCTGATGGATGCTCATCGGCGCCACCCGCTTGCTGTTGAGGATGAGCAACCCACCTTTGCCCGACGCTGTGCGGTTGACCTCCACCACCACAGACAACCCCTGATCGCCGAAGCGCGCGCCCCCGTGCCGCCGCTCGGTCTCCTCATATGTGCCGTCGTGGATGGTGCGCACCCGCCCGCTGATGGCGAGAGTCGGCCCGTGCTGGTTGTCCAGTTTGCCGCCGGTGCGCAACTCCACTGCCCCACCGATGCCCGCGACCACACACTGCTGCACCGATTCCGGGTCGTAGAGGCTCACCACCCAGCCGTCGGCCTTCTGGCGCAGCAGTTCCTCCAGAATAATCGTGGCGTCGCCTGCGCTGCCGCCCCCCACATTGTCGCCCAATTCAAAGAGCGAAACCGGGAATGCGCTGCTCTCCATCGCTGTGGACACAGCCTCAGCGGCACTGGGGATGCGGGGGACCAGCTGATCCCGCACCGCCCACATCATCTCGCCCAGGCGCTCGGCCTCCCGCTGGGCCAGTGCTTCGTCGCCGTCTGCGATGACGACAATCGACGGCCCCATCCAGGGCACATCCGCGTATTGGTAGCCAGCCGCAATGCTGACGGAGAGGATGCCCGGCTCTTTTTCCAGGGCGATGGCCGCATCCATCAGGGGTTTCATCGGGCCGCTGCTGGTATTGTGGAAGGCGATGTTGAAGATGACCGGCGGCTTGACAATCGCCGAAACCGGTCGCACACCTTTGCGGACAGTGCGGGCCACCAGTTCGGCAGCCTCTATGCCCCGTTCTTTCTGGTCGATGTGGGGGCAGGTCTTGTAGATGATCAGCCCGTCGGCGTGGGCCACCAGTTGGGGTGGCACATTGCCGTGATAGTCGTGGGTGACAACCAGCGGGAACTCCGGCCCCACCAGTTCCCGCACCCGGCGCACGGTTTCGCCGTCGGCCTGGGCGTATTCTTCCGCCACCATCGCGCCGTGCAGGGCCAGGAGCAGCCCGTCCAGGGGCATGGCGGCGCGGATGGAGTCGAGCAGTTCGCCGACAAGAGTCTCGTAGGCTTCCACAGTCAGCGGCCCGGCTGGCGTGGCGTTGGCGGAAAAGAGGGAGGCCAACTCGAAGTCGTACTCCTCCGCGCCGGCGATGTAGCCCGCCATTTCGTGGAAGGTGTGGGTGTAATGGTCGATGACCGCCTGGCCCCGGTAGACGCGGAAGGCGTCCAGGGGAGTGGGGTCCGCGGCGAAGGTGTTGGATTCGTGGCTGAAGTTGGCGATACCGATACGCATAGAAGATGGCTATCCTTTCAAAGCACCGACGGTGATGCCCTTCTGAATCTGGCTTTGGAAGATGGAATAGACGAGGAGGGTCGGGATCATAATCATACTGACCGCGGCAAAGAGCGCGCTCCAGTCGTTTTGGTAATACTGCTGGTGCAGCATATAGGCCAGCCCCTGGGTGAGCACGTAGTTTTTGGCATCGCTCATCAAGACCAGGGGCAGGAGGTATTGATTCCACATGCCCAGAAAGTTGAAGATGCCGATACTGAGCAGCCCCGGCTGGGCCAAAGGCAGCATCACCCGGAAGAAGACCTGAAACTGGTTGGCGCCGTCGATGATAGCCGCTTCGTGCAGCTCGGAAGGGAGGGTCTTGAAGAAGCCGGTGAGAAAGAAGACGCTGAAGGGCAGGGAGTAGGCGGTGTAGACGAGAATCAGCCCCGGAAAGCTGTTGAGCATTCCCAAATCTTTGACCAGAAAGAAGAGGGGAATCAGGGCCAGAAAGACCGGGAAGAGCATCCCGGCCATAAAGCCGTAGAAGATAATCCGGTTGCCGGGGAAGGGGAAGCGGGCCAGCACATAGGCCGTCATCGCCGACAGACCGAGGATCAGCACCAGAGAGGGCAGCACGACGATAAAACTGTTGAGAAAGTAGTCGCCGATGTGAGCATCCACCCAGCCCCGCACGTAGTTGTCCCATTGCAGAGCCTCTGGCAGGGACCAGGGGCTGAAGAAAATCTCTTTGTCCGTCTTGAAGGATGTGTAGAGCAGCCAGAGCATCGGGAAGACGACCAGCGCAGCCCAGAAGGCCAGGACGATGTTCAGCAGCATCCGGGAGAGGCTGAAACCGGTAGGCTTGCCAGCCACTGGGGTACTCATTTTGGGTGTGGGCAGTTCCGCAGAGTTGATTGTCATGGCTAGAACTCCAGGCTTTCGCGGCGCAGAAGGCGGGTGAGAATGACGGAGATGAAGAGAGTCAGGAAGAAGAGGGCCACGGCGATGGCTGTGCCGTAGCCAAAATTGCTGTTGATGAAGGCTTCGTGGTAGAGGTAGGTGGAGAGAACCTCCGATCCCCGGCTGGGGCCGCCTTCCGTCATCGTCTGGGTGATGGTAAACATACTGGTGGCTTCAATCATAATGAAGATCAGCGCGGTCTGGATCGTGCCCCAAATCAGGGGAATGGTGATGTTCCAGAAAATGTGCCACTGGGACGCGCCGTCGATCATTGCCGCTTCGTAGTAGGTGGCCGGGATCGACTCCATCGCCGCGATAAAGAGGACCATAAAGAAGCCGACCGCCTGCCAGACGGCCACACCGGAAAGCGCGGTCAGCACGTAGTCGGGGTTGCCCAACCAGACAGGTGGGTTCGACATGCCAATCAGCTTCAGGAAGGAATTGAGAAAGCCGATGGTGGGATGATAGATGAAGCTCCACAACACGCCGATAGCCACCATCGACATCACCTGGGGGAAGAAGAAGGTGATGCGGTAGAGTCGGGCAAAGCGCGCGCCCTGAGTCAGGACAAAGGCGAAAAAGAGGGCAAGGCCGATGGTGAAGATGGGCAGGGAGACAATATAGAAGGCGTTATTGCCCAGGGCATTCCAGAAGTTACTGTCGCCCAACATTTTGGAGAAATTCTCCAGGCCGATAAATACGGGTGGCTTGGAGAGGCCGCGCCATTGGGTCAGGCTGATATACATCGCCCGCCCGTAGGGGTAGAGAACGAAAGTGATATAGAGCAGAATCGAGGGGATGAGAAAGGGGACAATCAGCCGGTATTTGTTGCGGTACATGGGTTCCTCCGTTGTACCTCCGTAGATGGAAGCGAGCGGAACTGCTCAAGCCCAGGGTGCGACGCACTTGCCACACCCCTGGCGAGTGCGGCGCACCCTGAGTAGTTCAAGCTGGCGCAGATAGAAACTGGCCTGCGCCCGCAAGCGGAACGCAGGCCAGTTTCCAAGGTATCTTCGCCGAAGATACAGCCACGAGTGGTCAAACGCCAACCATTCCCCCTACGGCAATCGAGGCCGACGGAGAACGATTGTACGTTGTCTTAGCCAGCCCGCTCGTACTTGGGAATGTTCGAGTCGGCCTTCACTTCGTCGGACTTTTTCTGCACAGCTTCGATCCACTCTTCGGGGGTAATGCGCCCGGTCAGCAGGTCGCCCGTGCGGTCCCGGGTCTCATCAGCCATCGGCGTGTACCAGTTCTTCCAGGAGTAGTCGAAGGTAGACGCGCCGGAAGCTTCAGCAATTGCAGAGGCAGAGACCACCGCGGGGCTGAGTTCCACACCTTCGGTGCCACCCATGACAGGCATAATCGCGCTGACGTTCTGGGCAAACCACTTGGCATTTTCCACAGACATCAGGCAGCGCAGATATTCCATACCGCCGATGGGGTTCTTGCCGTTGGACGGAACAATGAAGTTTTCGCCAGACCAGGCCAGAATCGAGTCAGCCGTACTCTCGTCCTGCCCGCCGGGGACCGCTTCAACAACCATATCGAAGTTGTCGGGGGTCATCGAGCGCATCTCGTTTTCCAGCCAGGTGCCACAGGGCAGGAAGACGGCCTTGCCGTTCAGCCACTCGGCCTGGGACTCGGTGTGGGTCAATCCTTCGGTCCCCTGCATAATGTAGCCGTTGGTATGCAATGCCTGCACCTGCTCCAGGGATTTGACCACAGCGGGATTGTTCCAGGCGCCGTCTACCAGATTGTCCAGATCGATGATCAGTTGCATGCCACCGTTTTTGTAGATCAACGGCATGATGACGCCAAAGACCATATATTGGGGATACTTGCCCTGATAGGTCCAGGGGGCCATGTCCGTTGTGGTCTTGACCATCTCGCAGAAGGCCAGCATATCGTCCCAGGTCTTGGGATATGTCCAGCCCTTCTCGGCAAAGAGGCTTTGGCTGTGCCAGATACCAGAAATGGTATAGGCCAGTTGCAGGGAATACTGCACGCCGCCATACTTGCCGCTCTCCTGAGAACCGGGGAAGAGGGTTTCGCCGAAGGTCTTGCCGGGGGTGTCCAGGGAGGGGGCGTTGAAGAGCGGGGCCAGGTCCATCAATTCGCCATCAGCCACCAACGCGGCCTGGTCCAGATTTCCGGCACCGCTGTTGTCGATCACATCGGGCGGATTGCCGCCGATGAAGCGGGGGCGCAACTGATCGCCCACCCGCTGAATGCCTTCCACCGTCATTGGGTTTTCGGGATGGATACGGCGGTAGATGTCGGCGGCGTTGTCCAGATAGCCCCGGCCAAAGCCACCCTCAAAGAAGATGCCTTCCAGGGGTTCACCGGACACCAAGCCCAGAGGATTCATCGTCGGGTCTACGGCGACAGGGGCAGCGGCTTCAGCGGCGGGAGCAGCCGTTGCGGCAGCAGCGGGGGCCTCGGCAGCAGGCGCGGCGGGGGCGGCTGGTGCAGCCGGGGCACAGGCAGCCAGAAATGCACCAGCGCTCAGAAAGGCACTGTTTCTGAGGAAGGTGCGTCGGGTCAAACCGTTCTTTTGCGTCATTGCAAATCTCCTTTGTGTTGTATCTACAGATTCATATCTGCAAATACTGTGAAGTTTGGGAACTGCGAGAAACTACGTTCCGAGCCTGTTGGCTCAACAGAAAATCGGGGAAAGGGAAAAATGAAACGAAACGAATCTGCTGCTGTGGGGGGACAGCCGTCAGCAACGTTTCTAAGCCAATAAAGTATAGTGCGGATTTCTGTTTGCGTCAATTTTAGCGTCATCTGCACCCTACAGACAGCCAAGTTACACAAAAAGATGACGAAATCGACGTGCAAAAATCGACATTGCACTATTTAGCAAAGGATCGTATACTTCCGAAAATTAGACCAACGCCTACTTCGAATATCGCTGTTATTGAGTAACCCCTCAACTGCAAGGAATTTCCAATGGCTTTCAATGTTAAGAAACGTGGCAAGATTACCTACTATTATTCGGGCGATGCCCCCGTCCTCTCCGCCCTGGTGACGGAAGAACAGCCCGACGGCGATCTCAAAATCCACTTTGCCGGGTTGACCGGTGGCTATTCGGCTGCCAGCGTGCTGGGGCTGGATACGGTGACTTTTATGGACCCGGATGTGGAAATCCCCCTGGTTTTTCGCTGCTGGGAAAAGTGGTTGCAGGATGCGGGTATCTGTGATAGCATTGCCCAAGTCGACTTCACAGAGATACACGCGTTCGGCTGTCAGCCCAAAAGCCCTCATCCATTGGTAGACCCGCAAGGGTATGCGAAGGAGCAAGAGCGGTTGTATACGGCTTACCGCCGGGCCTACGGTAACTTCTTTCGGGAGAATTGCCCGGAAAACGGCGTGCCTGCCCGCTTCACCGTCCACGTCGTCGATGTGCCCGACAAAGCCGCTTCTTACGAATTCTACGGCACGGCTCTCTACCAAAAGGCACTGCAAAAGTAATCCTAATAACCGGCTGCAAACAACGATTCCGACCATTCAACGCGAAGGATAGCAGAGATGAGCGATGCCCCCCGCTACAATTTACTTCTCAAAGGCGGCCATACCATCTGTGCCAAGAATGGCATCGATGGCCGGATGGACGTGGCCATCCGCGACGGTAAAATTGCTGCATTGGAGGCTGATATTGACCCCGCTCGCGCAGACAAGACCGTCGATGTCTCCGGCCTGTATGTCACGCCCGGCCTGATCGACATTCACGTCCACGTCTACCACACTCGCGAGCCGGAAGGGCTGTCGGTGATGGCCGACTCCCACTCCTTTCGCTCCGGCGTGACGACTTTTGTGGATACGGGCACAGCCGGCGCACGCCACTTTCTCCATTTCAAACGCACAGTCATCGACCTCTCCAAAACCCGCATCTTCGCCTTCGTCAATATCGTGGATCAGGGGATGATCGGGGACTTTGAGCAGGACCCGGCCAACTTCGACCCGGAACTCTGCGCGGGCACTGTCCTGGCCTATCCCGACATCTGTGTCGGCGTCAAGACGGCCCACTACTGGGCCAGAGAGCCTTTTGATGCTGTGCATACCCCCTGGGCCGCGGTGGATCAGGGCGTAGCCGCCAGCAAACTGTGCGGCAAACCCCTGATGGTGGATTTCTGGCCCCGGCCCGAACGCACCTATCCGGAGCTGATTCTGGAGAAGATGCAGCCCGGCGACATCCACACCCACGTCTTCGCCCAACAATTCCCGATTGTGGACGAGGCGGGCAAGCCGAATGATTTTCTGTTCGCAGCACGCGAGCGGGGCATTATTTTCGATTTGGGCCACGGCGCAGGCAGCTTCTGGTTCCGCAATGCGGTCCCGGCGATGCAGAACGGCTTTGGCCCGGATTCCATCAGCACCGACCTGCACATCCGCAACGTCCACGGGGTGGTGGTGGATATGCTGACGACGATGAACAAAATTCTCAACATCGGGATGCCCCTGGCCGAAGTCATCTACCGCTCGACGCTGACCCCGGCCCAGGAGATCGGCCACCCGGAGTTGGGCCATCTGAGCGTGGGCGCGGGCGCGGACGTGGCTGTCCTGCGGATGCTGACCGGTGAATTTGGCTTTGTGGACTGTGGCAAGGCGAAGATTACCGGTGACCGCAAGCTGGAATGTGCGATGACGTTACGGGCGGGCGAGATCGTCTACGATCCGGGCGGAATGAGCGTGCCCCGTTGGCAGGATGCGCCGCCCGCTTATTGGACTCTGCCCTTTTAGTAGGTGCGGTTTGCAACCGCACATCCGTGGATTATCAGAATCGTGCGGTTTGCAACCGCACATCCGTGGATTATCAGAATCGTGCGATTGCAAACCGCACCTACGGAGAAGGAGGAACAATGGCTGTTGCTCAAAACCAACAAAACGTGCCTATTGGAAGCAAACTCCCCTGGATTTCACGGGCCGTGGGCGCACGTTCACAGGTACAGACAAATAAGGCGCTCTGGGGCTACGCCTTTTCCCTGCCCTGGATTATCGGGCTAATCGTCTTCTGGGGCGGACCGATTGTCGCGTCCCTCTATTTTGGCTTCACAGAATATGGCATCACCAACGCGCCTAAATGGGTGGGTTTGGCCAACTATACCCGAGCCTTTACCGCTGACAATCTCTTTTGGTCGTCCTTAGGGCGTACCTTCACTTTTGCAGCTCTGTATGTGCCAGTGGCAATTGTGGGCGCGCTCCTCCTGGCGGTGATGCTCAACCAGAAGCTGGTCGGCACGAACATCTACCGTACCGTCTTCTTCGTGCCCCATCTGATCCCCGCAGTGGCCCTGGCCGTCGTCTGGACCTATCTGCTCCAGCCCACCCTCGGCCCGGTCAACGCCTTTCTGCGGGATATGGGCGTGCAGAATCCCCCGGCCTGGTTTACCTCCCGGGATACGGCCCTCTATTCGGTGACAATGATTAACATCTGGGCGGCAGTGGGGGGCAATACAATGCTCATTTTCCTGGCCGGGTTGCAGGGCGTGCCCCAGGAACTCTACGACGCGGCCTCGATTGATGGCGGCGGGGTCTGGGCCAAATTCCGCCACGTCACCCTGCCCCTGCTCACCCCGACAATCTTCTTCAACCTGGTGCTGGCGGTGATCGGCGCGCTGAAAGTTTTTACGACGGCTTGGGTAGCCACCCAGGGCGGCCCCTCCTACGCCACCTGGTTTTTCGCCCTGCATATCTACAACCAGGCCTTCCTCTACTTTAAGATGGGCTATGGCAGCGCGCTGGCCTGGGTATTGGCCGCCATTCTGATCGTCTTTACATCCTTCCAGGTCGTCACGTCCCGGCGCTGGGTTCACTACGAAGGTGCATAGGAGAGACCCAATGGCCCAAATGACCGCAGAACAGCCCCTTTCTTTGCGTATGACACCCGGCAAGCTCGCGCTTTATATAATCGTGCTGGCCCTGTGTGTGATGTTTGGCTTCCCACTCTTTTGGACGCTGATGAGTTCCTTTAAGACACCAGCCGAGATGGCCTCGTTCCCGCCGGTGATTATTCCCGATGTCTTCCAGTGGGACAACTACAACAAAGTCCTCTTTATCCCCCGCATTCCCGTGACAATGTGGGTGATGAACTCGACAATCGTCGTGACGCTGACGACCCTGGGCACACTCATCACCGCCTCGGTGGTGGCCTACTCCTTCGCCCGCTTCGACTACCGGGGGCGGGACGCTCTCTTTATGATTACCCTGGCTACAATGATGTTGCCTGCCGAAGTGACACTGATTCCCCAGTTTGTGCTTTTCTATAAACTGGGCTGGATCAATACACTCAAGCCATTGTGGGTTCCGGCCTGGTTTGGAGGGGGAGCCTTTGCCATCTTTCTGATGCGCCAGTTCTTCCTCTCCCTGCCCCGGGATTTGGACGAAGCCGCGCTGATCGACGGCGCAAACTATTTCCGCATCTTCTGGTCGATTCTGCTGCCCCTGTGCAAACCCATCCTGGCGACGTTGGGCATCATCACCCTCATCGGCTCATGGAGTGATTTTATCGGCCCGCTCATCTATCTGAATACGCCGAGCAAATTCACGGTTTCGGTCGGACTGCAATTCTTCAACAATTCACCGGAGGTAGGCGGCGAACCGCTGCAACATCTGCTGATGGCCGCCTGCGTACTTTCGATGATTCCCACTATCGCCCTCTTTTTCCTGGGGCAGCGTTATTTTGTGCAAGGAATTGTGATGTCGGGGATTAAGGGATAGGGGAATAGGGACTGGGGACTGGGGACTGGAAAAAGAGTCCGATCCCCAGTCCCTACTACCCCCACCCCCCCAGAAAGGAGAACCGCCTATACCAACAACACGCCTATCACCCAAACCGTATCCAAACTCAGTGACGAGGGAGAAAACTCAAATGCAACGTAAGCAGATTACCCGCCGCTCCTTTTTGAAAGGGCTGGCAACCGTCGGCGTCGGCGCAGCCGGCGCGCAGATTCTCGCCGCCTGCGCCCCCCCAGCAGCCCCTGCGACTGGGGGCGCGGCCCAGGCCCCCAGCACAACCGAATCCTCGGCAGCCCCGGCTGCGACAGACGTAAGCATTCGCGTGCAGGTGGCTCCCGGTTCCCAGGCTGCTATGCCCGGTGTGCTGGGCGCACGCTACCAGGCCGATACCGGTGTGGAAGTGGTGCTGGAAGAGGTTATCTACGGCGAAATCGAGACGAAAACCCAGACAGGCTACATCTCGAATACCCTGCCCGACCTGCTCTACGGCCATCACCGCTGGCTCTTCATTAACTTCCTGAAGGGCATTTACGCAGAGATCGACGATATGCTGGCCGCTGATGCCCCGGCAGACTGGGACGACAACTACCCCAGCGTCATCGCTGGCAACCAGTTGGACGGCAAAAACTTCAGCATCCCCGGCGTCGTCCACCCCGGCGGCAATATCGCTGTGATTTACAACAAGACAATGCTGGCTGAGAAGGGCCTACCCGAACCCCAGGACGGCTGGACGATGAACGATTGGGAAGAACTGGCCCGCGCCGCCGCCGATCCGGATAACGGCGTCTTTGGCCTGGGCTTCGGCGGTATGAACTCCTTCCACTACTACAGCAACACCTCCCGCTCCTTCGGTGCGCCTGACTCCAACGATAGTTGGGTGATGAACGCCGACGGCACCGCCCTGACTTACAATACGGACTTGCACCGGGAGATCGCTTCCTGGTATTTGGGGCTGTTGGACGATAAAGTGGCCCCGCGCAAGGCAGATGCGATTGACGGCGGCCTATTCCCTGCTGGTCTCAGCGCAACACATGCCGACATCGTTGGTAATGTGGCTTGGTATTTGGCTACGATCGATGGCAAGTTCGAGATTGATGCTGCGCTGCTGCCTGTCGGTCCCCAGGGCCGCCAGGGCACTTGCTACTCGGGCAATATGCATATGATGAGTTCCAAGTCGGCCCATCCCGAAGAAGCCTGGGACCTGATGAAGATTTTCAGCTCCGGCGAGGCGGGCGTGTCGATGGTGTTGGATGGCAACCTCCAGCCCAACGGCCACAAATCGGCCTGGACCGATGCGAAGGTGAACGAAGTCAACCATTTCTTCGGCGTGACCGATCAACTGTTGACCGCTGGCATCGAACCCTTCCCCATGCCCAAGAATACCCGCTTTACCGAGGCCAACGACGTCTTCCGCAATGAGATCGACCTGATCTGGGAAGGCGAAGAGACTTACGAAGCCCACGCTCCGATCATCGAAGAGCGGGTCAACGCAGTGCTGGCCCAGGATCGGCCGGCCTAAGACTTTGCTCAACGCTGTGAAGCCTAGCGCATAGGCGAAACGTGAAACGTGAAACGTGAGAAGATTCGAGCGATCTCACGTTTTACGTTTCACGCCTTACCCCGTCGATATTCGTTTGTCCCGCCCACACACCCTCGGAGACCTCCCCTATGCCCAGCGCTCTCGCCGATTTCATCCAGACAACGCCTCTTTGCGATACCCACGAGCATCTGCGCAAGGAAGATGAATATGTGGACAACGGCCCGGACCTGCTGCAAAATCTCTTTGGCAATTATGTCTCCGCCGATCTGGTCGTGGCTGGCGCGGGGCAGGCCACAGTGGACCGTCTGCTGAACGCCGCAGACCCGGACATCCGCGCCTGCTTTACCGGTGTAGAGCGGGCCTGGCAGGCTGTGCGTCACACGGGCTATGGGGAAGCGGTTCGCATTATCGCCCGGGAGTTGTATGGGATGGAGGAGATCAGCGCTGACGGGCTGGAAGCGGCCCTGCCCCGGCACGCCGCCTTGCGTCAGCCCGGCCAACGGCTGCATATCCTGCGCGAGCGGGCCAATCTGGACCACATCCAGACCGACGATTTTGTGCGCGCCTGCGCGGTCGATCCCTCCGGTCCAGACTTCTTCTTTTACGATATTTCCTGGGTCAACTTTGTCAACGGTCAGCCGGACATAGCCGCCATCACACAGGAGACCGGCGTGACCATCCGGGATCTGGCTACCCTGCGCCAGGCAATGGAGGCCGTCTTTGCCCAGAACGCGGCGGTCGCCATTGCCGTCAAAAGCCAGCACGCCTATAACCGAACGCTGCGCTGGCGGGAGCGCAGCGACGCCGAAGCCGCGCCGGTGTTGGACGCCTATCTGCGCGATCCCGGCAGCCTTTCTGTGGATGACCGGCTCTGTCTGGGCGATTGGTCACTGGCCCGGGGCGTGGAACTGGCAATTGCGCACGACCTGCCCTTCAAAATCCACACGGGCTACTACGCCGGCCACAGTCGGATGCCTGTGGACTACATCAAGCCGGGCCATCTCTGCCCCCTGCTGGCGAAATATCTCGACGCCCGCTTTGTGCTGATGCACATCGGCTATCCCTACGGCGACGAAATGGTGGCTCTGGCCAAACATTACCCGAACGTCTACGTGGATTTTTGCTGGGCTTGGAGCATCGACCCTTTCAGCACAGGCAATTTTTTACGCCGGTGCATCCACGCCGTCCCCAGCAACAAACTGTTCATCTTCGGCGGCGACACCTCCTGGCCCGGCGCGGCCCTGGCCTACGCATCCCAAACCCGACGCTGGCTCACCCGGGCCCTCCAAGCCGAAGTGACCGATGGCCTGCTGACCGAAGTCGAAGCCATTGCCCTGGCCGGTCGCTATATGCGCGAGAACCAATACGACTGTTTTCGTGTCGAAGCCAAGAAACGGGCGCAGGTGGCAAGGTGACAGGGTGACAGGGTGAACTCACCTTGTCACCCTGTCACCCTGTCACCCCTTCATCCTGTCACCCCTTCATCCTGTCACCCCTTCATCCCATCATCCCATCATCTTTTCAGGAATCCCTCAATGACCATCTACGAAGAACTGGGCATCCGCCCCCTCATCAACGCCTCCGCCACTCTCACCCGTCTGGGCGGCTCGCTGATGCCGCCGGAGGTGGTGCAGGCAATGGTGGACGCCTCCAAAGTCTTTATCGATCTGGATGAATTGCAGACGAAAGTGGGCGACAAAATCGCCGAACTGACCCACAACGACGCCTGTTATGTCAGCTCCGGCGCGGCCGCGGGGATTGCCATTGCCATCGCCGCCTGCGTCACCGGCAAAAATATAGCCGCCATCCATCAACTGCCCGACACAACGGGATTGAAGGACGAGGTAATTGTCCACAAGTCCCACCGCAACGGCTACGACCACGCGGTGCGCCAGGTGGGGGTGAAACTGGTGGAGATCGGCTACGCCACCAGCACCGCGCCCTGGCAGTTGGAAGCGGCCATCAACGAGCGCACCGCGGCGATTATCTGGTTTCAGGGTGGCATGACCGGCCACGGCGATATCCCTATCGAGCAGGTCGTCGCCATCGCCAAACCCCACGGCGTGCCGGTGATTGTGGATGCCGCGGCTCAGGTTCCCCCAGTGGAGAATCTCTGGCATTTCACAAAGCTGGGCGCAACCGCGGCCATCTTCAGCGGGGGCAAGGATTTACGGGGTCCCCAATCTTCCGGTCTGGTGCTGGGCAAGCGGGCGCTGATTGAAGCGATGCGTCTCAATGGCCCGCCCAACCACAGCATCGGTCGCCCGATGAAAGTGGGTAAGGAAGAACTGTGCGGGGTGCTGGCCGCAGTGCGCTGCTATCTGGCGATGGATCACGAGGGACGGCTCTCTCAGACAGAAGAGATCGTCGGCGGCTGGTGCGGTGAACTGAACCGGCTGCCCGGCGTCTCCGCCCACCGCTCTTTTCCCAACGAAGCGGGCCAGCCAATGCCCCGTGCCCAGGTACACATCGACGCAGCCAAAGCCGGTATGAGCCGAGACGAAGTCGTCCAGGCACTGCTCGACGGGACGCCGGCGATTACCGTAGCCAAAGGCGCGGATGAGAGCCTCTATCTCAACCCGATGACCCTGGAAGACGGCGAGGAGACGGTTGTGCTGGAGCGGCTGGTGGCGGTGCTGCGGGCAAGTGAGTGACGTGGCCTATTGAGATGGTTTCGTGCTACACTGAGTCCAGTAGATAGTGTCGGCGTCAATGACCTTTAGATGAGGCAGGGCTATGCAGCAGATTACAATCTTTTCCGAATCAGTCACAACGTTAAGGCCCTTATTGGAATCGGCAATTCAGACCGAACTGCGTCTGATCGGGCTAGGCATTGAACGCACAGAACAGAAGCTGGTCGATTTCGAGCGACAATATGAAATGATGAGCGCTGAATTCGAGACGCTGCTCGATACAGGTAAGATCGATGAAAGTCTCGATTATATCGAGTGGTCAGGTGAGATTGAAACGCTGCGCAGATTGCAAACCAAATACCAAACACTACAACGCGCCCAGTTGTCATAACAATCGACGACTACTTCCAATCGATAGATGATTTTCTAATCGGTCTCGATATAGCGTATGCGCGCCAGATAAACTATGACAAGCGTAGCCCAGACACCGGATTTCTGAGCGGGCAGATCTATTTTGTTGATGGCTCAGTGCTGCATTTCCGGGAGCTTGTCGCTGTGGAGCAGCAGATCGAAAGATACAAGTACGCCTATCACTACCAGGCCGCGGACGGGTCTCTGATTTTTCGCTACGACAGGACGCCTCACTTCCCACATCTTTCAAATTTCCCCCATCGCAAACATAGCGACGCAGAAACGAACGTAATATCTGCTGATAGTTCCGATTTGTTTGTGGTTGTTCAAGAGATTCGGCGGCTTCTTATCACAGAAGGGTAAAATTTTATGCCACGTCCCAACCCCGCAAGCTACGGCACATCCGTCACGAAACCGGTTGACTTTGACGACTTCTGGGCGGCGATCGAAGCCCAGGCCGCGGCGATACCCCTGAACGCAACGTTGACGCCCGTTCCGTTGCGTTCAACGCCCGATGTGGAGGTCTTTGAGGTCCACTACGACAGTCTGGACGGGGTGCGTATCGCCGGCTGGTATTGTCTGCCTCGCCAGCGCAGTGGACCCCTGCCCACAATTGTCGTCTACCCCGGCTATGTCAGCGAGCCGACTTTGCCCAAGAATCTGGCTGCCCAGGGCTACGCCGCCTTCGGGGCCGCGCCCCGGGGCAAACTGCGCAGCAATACCCGATACAACCCGGGCTACCCCGGCCTGCTCGTCCACAACATTCTGGACCGCAACACCTACGGCTATCGGGGCTTTTATGTGGACGCCCTGCGGGTCATCGACTTTCTCGACGCTCAGCCGGAAGTGGACAGCCAGCGCATCGGCGTCACCGGCGGCAGCCAGGGCGGCGCGCTCACACTGCTGGCCGCGGCGATGCGCCCGCAGATCGCCGCAGCCGCGGCCGGCGCACCCTATCTGGCCGGGATGATGGACGCCGCAGTGCTTACCCACACCACCCCCTACGAGGAGATCGTCGAGTATCTGCGCCTCTACCCGGCGCGGGAACCCCAGGTGCGGGAGACACTGGCCTACTTCGACATCCACAATTTTGTCGAGCGCATCCGTTGTCCGATTATCGTCCACATCGGCATCCAGGACGACGTCTGCCCAGCCGAGACCGGCTACGCCGTCTACGAGCGGATTGGCTCGGCGCAGAAGAAGCTCTACGCCTACGACGGCTACGGCCACGACTCCAACGGCTACGGTCACGGCGCGGTGATCGACGCCTTCTTCCGGGAGCATCTGGGACTACAGATCGCCGGGATGCCCACATCAATCTGATTCTGTATCTGCTCAGGCCAGCGCCGGCTGAGTAGCCCGGAGTCTGCGGAGGGCGTATCGAAGCCAAGTGGGCCTGAGCAGATACCTGATTCCACTCAACAGCGGGAGAAAGTACAATGAGTCTGTCTTCAGTGCGGCCAGCCGATTTTGACACATACTGGGCGAAGGTGGATAGCGAGTTGGCGGGACTGCCTGTGGCGGCTGAGCTGACCCGCCTGCCCCTGCAATCGAATGAGTATTCGACGGTCTACGCGGCTCGCTTCACAAGCATTGGCCCCTACCGTCTCTACGCCTGGTTCAGTGTGCCCGTGGGCGACGGCCCCTTTCCCGCCGTCTACCAAACGCCCGGCTACGGCAGCGTCGTCCACGTGCCCGCCTATGAACTGCGCCAGCGCTATGCGGTGCTGACCCTGCGCCACCGGGGACAGCGGCTGAGCGATCAGCCCTACGCCGCGGCCTATCCCGGCCTGCTCACCGACGGCATCGACGACCCGGCCACGTATATCTACCGGGGCATTGTGGCCGACTGTCTGCGGGGGATGGACTTTCTGCTCAGCCGCCCGGAGGTGGACACGCAGCACATCGCCCTGACCGGCAACGATCTGGCGCTGATCACTGCGGCCCTGCGCCCCCAGGCCAGCGCGCTGCACTGTTCACCGGGCCTGCTCTACAACGGGGCCACTCTTGCGCCCCAGACCAGCGCCTACCCGTTGGAAGAAATCAACGACTACACCCGCGCCTATCCCGACCGGGCCGCAGCCCTGGCCCACACGCTGGGCTACTTCAACCCGCTGCACTTTGCCGACCGGGTTGGCTGCAAAACCCTGCTGGTGACGGGCAACGACCGGGACTTCTTTTCACCCGCCGTCCTGCAACCCCTGGCCGATGGGTTGGCCGGGCCAGTCACTGCCTATCAAACCGCGCACTCCTCCTATCGGGACGGGGTGCAGCAGGCCGAATGGCTCAGCAGCCACTTTGGATACAGCGACACACTCTTGCCCGCTCAATGGCAGGCGTAAAAACAGGACGCAGATAGCGCTGAAACAGATGATTGATGCTGATAAAATCTGTGCAAATCTGCCCTGAAAATAGGACGCTGATGCCGCTGATCTGAATTGATTGACGCTGATAAAATCTGCGCAGATCAATTGTTTCTGCGTAAATCTGCGTCCACTTTTCATCCCCCGTGGCGCGACCCGTCGCATGGGGAACTGTACTGATCAACGAGATGATAAAACGTAGGTGCGATTTGTAACCGCACTTTCACCCGAAGAAGTGCGGTTACAAACCGCACCTACAGATT
>JAHDWH010000031.1 GCA_023384455.1 Caldilineaceae bacterium
CGTGAAGACGTGAAACGTGAAGACGTGAAACGTGAAGACGTGAAACGTGAGATCACGTGACGGCACCTCACGTTTCACGTTTCAGTTGGTTGGCCGACCGACTAACGCTTGTGCGTCAGTTCCTGGCTGGTACGGAGTATTCCGTCTGACTGTCATCCCTTCCTCCCTTCCTCCCGTCACCCCATCAAACTCTCCACATTCTCCCGTATTTTCAGAATCGCATTCGCCACGTCGTCCATCTCTTCCGGATCGGCCAGGAGCAGGTTCTGGCCGAGGGCGACGGTCTGCTGGCAGAGCAATTCCGCATTGGGGCTGGGCGTCACCCGGCTGTGGGGTTCTACCAGGGGCGGCTGCTGGTAGAGCGGGTAGGGATAGACGGCGGAGGCGGGGATGCCCTCGGCGCGCAGGGCGGCGATCACTTTTTCTCTGGGCAGCCCGGCGAAGAGGTCGGCGTCGTAGCGCATCAGAAAAATGTGATGGGCGTGGGCGTCGGCCCGCTCGTCCCAGCGCTGGGGGGTCAGCCCGTCGATCTCTTCCAGAAAGCTGTGCAGACGGCGGGCATTGGACATGCGCCGCTGCAACTGTTCGTCCAGCCGGGCCAGCCCCGCGGAAAGGATGGCCGCCTGCCAGCCGCTCAGCCGCAGATTCGTGCCCAGATTCGGATGCTCGTACCACATCCCATTGCTGCTGCGCCCACAGTTGGCAATGCTCCACATCTTTTCGGCCAAAACCGGGTCGTTTGTCAGCAGCGCGCCCCCTTCCCCCGCGGTCAGGTTTTTGCTGGCCTGGAAGCTGAAAGAGCCGACAGTGCCCTGGGCCCCGATTGGCTTCCCCCTCCAACTGCTGCCGTGGGCGTGGGCTGCATCTTCGATGACCGCCAGTCCGTGGCGGGCAGCCAGGGGTAGCAGCGCATCCAAATCAACGGGCAGGCCGCCGAAGTGGACGGGAATGACGGCTTTGGTGCGCTCAGTGATGGCCGCTTCTACCGCGGGGATGGAGAGATTCCAGGTATCCAACTCCACATCGGCAAAGACGGGGGTAGCGCCGACGATGCGCACGGCAGAAGCGGTGGCGACAAATGTGTAGGGCGGGACGATCACTTCGTCGCCGGGGCCGACGCCCCGGGCGCGCAGGGCCGTTTCCAGGGTCGTTGTGCCGTTGACGGTTGTGACGCAGTGGGCCGCGGCGTGGCGGGCGGCGAAAGCAGCCTCGAACTCCCGCACGGCGCTGTCGTAGCCGCCCCACTCGCCCCGCTCCAGGACAGCGAGCAGGCCCGTGCGTTCGTTTTCGTCCCACTGGGGCCAGCGGGGCCAGGCTGCTGTGCGGACAGGTGTGCCGCCGTGGAGGGCAAGAGATTCTGTCATTGTCAATCTGCTCCTGTAGGCTGAGAGTTAAATGATTTCCAGAAAATGCAGGAGGGCGTAAAGGATCACGCCCCCTATCACAATCTGCCAGGCGTTGCCAATCAACCAAGCCAGAGGGCCGATCCGATAGCCCAGACTTTCCAGTTTGCTTTTGAGCTGGCCTACAGTCGGTTCGGTCAGACTGCTGCCGTCGGGAAAGACGAGAGTGGGCACGCTTTCGTTGCCGCCGTTGAGGGCGCGCACCTTCGCCGCGGCCCCGGAGTCACGGCTGATGTCGATATAGTCGTAGGGAATTTTCGCCTGGGCCAGCAGCCCGCGCACGGGCGGGAGTCCTGGGCAGATGGGCGTTCCGTAGAGCGTAATGGGAGCAGGCGCGGTGGTGTTCACCGGGATTCGCCTTCTTTGCCATTGGGCATACCGACGGTTGGCGCGGAGAGGGTCAAATCGGTCACAGACTGTGCGGTCAACGCCTGCTCGACAATTGAATCCAGCAAAGTGTGATCTGTGATCAGCCCGATGCGTTCCACAATTGCCTGGGGCAGTGTGCCAAAGCGGTGGGACAGCAGGCGGAGGAGAAGATCGCGCTTACCCAAAAGTTCTCCTTCCTGTCGCCCTTCTTGTCGCCCTTCTTGTCGCCCTTCTTGTCGCCCTTCTTGTCGCCCTTCTTGTCGTCCTTCCTGTAATCCTTCGGTGCGGCCTATGCCAAGTCCTTTATCCACCCCCCGTTGCATCGCTTCCAACTCCAGTCGTTCCCATTTTGTTAATTCAACATCTTGCAGCTCTTCCATCACATTCCCGCCGGCGTCGACCATCACTGCTGTAGGCAAGTAGTAATCAATCAACTTCAGAAGAAAGAGCTTGTCGCCTTCTGTCAATTCACTTGCCATAACATCGTTCAGAGCGGAAAGCTTAAGAATTGGGCGACGCTCGTCCTGGACGTCCATCAGAGCGGCCAATGCGTTCGCGACAGGTTCTTTGTAGGTCATATACTCTTCTCCTTCCAAATCGCGGATTCCTACTTGTCCATATCGAAATGTCAGTAGTTTCCGCCCAAGCAACATTTCTGTATACTTTACCCATTGCAGCCCGCCGACTCCCGGGCGTAGAACCAGCGCAATGGGAAAAACTGGCTGTTGGCGCAGCACTCGCAACAACGCATAATACTCGAACATCCGACGGGGAAAATTCTGCTGTGGGTTGGCCTCAATCTCAATGTGGATCAGAATTGTTTCCCGCTCGCCTTTCCGCGTCTCAACCTCTGCCACAATATCGGTGATACGCAGGATTTGCTCCGGCAGGTTGATGATCAATTCTTTATCCAGAAAGCGCACTTCGTCGAGTTTCAGACGGCGCGCCTCGCGGGGAAAGAATAGACGCATAAACTGGGGCAAGAACCGATGAAAAAATTCCTTGAAGATGCGGTCATGACCGCTAATCGAAGTACTGCCTGTTTGTTCCAACATTTCCGTCTTGCCCCAGTTGTAGCCTATGCGTAGACCCGTTCCTGCTCCATCACCCACGGGCTGGTCATCTCGCCGTCCTCAAAGCTCAGGGGAAGTTCCGCCACAATCGACAGCCGGGGATGGGCCTCCACAATCGCCCGCATACTGGGGCTGACGTAGAAGTCTTCCAGGCTGAGGGTGTCGCGGATGAAGACAAAGCGGGCCTCGGCGGGCGGCTCGGCACAGATGCGCACGGATGTGTAGAGCGCGGTCTGGTCGCTGGGCATGACCAGGGGGATGTGGGAACGCTGGGCGCTGAAGATGCCGCTGGTGATGGCATTGGTGTAGGTCGCCACCCAGTCGATCTTTTCGTAGACCCGGGCTGTAGTCACATTGGCCAGCCCCAGGCCGCTGATATTGCCGTGGGTCTCTTCGGTCAGGTCGAGGACGGTGATAATCGCCACATCCACATTGCCAAAGCCTTCGGGCTGGCGGGGAATCCACAGACGGCTGATCACATTTGTGTCCATCCCCGTACCGGAGATATTCTTGCCCAGTTCGCGCACAACCAGAATATCCACTTCGTCAAAGGGGATGCGGGCCAGATAGGCTTTGGCCGTTTCCAGATAGTCGGCTTCCTTTTGCGTGCCCACTTCGGACGCATTCAGGCCCACAATCAGGCCTGTGTCTTCGTAGGCGTTTTCAATCGGACAGATGGCCCCGCGGAAGTTGGTGTTGGTTTCGTAGACCCGGGCTGCCGGTTGCAGATAGCGCTGGAAGTTGCGTCCGCCCCCCGCGTGCATCATCGCCGCGCCGGCCTGCTTGCCCAGACCGATCACACACATCTTCGACGGGCCGCTCTCCAGATGGCTGCGGAAATCCGTGTGGGGTTTGATACGGCTGACCAGAATCGAGTGGTCCGCGTCCACCGAATCTTTGCCCTGGCAGAGGGCGGGGCCATCGGGGATACGCCCGATCTCCACCACTTCCATTGTGGCCCGCACCTCCACGCCCATTGATGCGGTGGTGATGCCGTAGCCAGCCAGAATCTCCAATTGGCCTTCCACCGTCGCACCGCCGTGGCTGCCCATCGCCGGCATAATGTGGGGCACCATCCCGGCTGCCTTCAGGTGATCTACCGTCGCCCGCACGATTTTGGCGAGGTTGGCAATACCCCGGCTGCCCGCGCCTACGGCCACAGTGTCGCCGGGTTTCATCTTTGCCATAATGCCGCTCTCGCGCAACTGCTTGCCCACTTCGGCGTGGATGTCGTGGACCCGGGGGGTGTCGAAGGTCTGATGCACGGCCAGCACTGTTTCCGGCAGGGGCGCGGGGAAGTCGAGTTTCTTGATTTCGTTGAGAATGTGTTGCATAAATTGTCTTTGCCTTTCGTCTATGTGAGCATAATAACTGCAAAATTGACGCGCAAGCAGCCAGACAATCAGACTGCTGCTTTTGCGGTTGGTGAGAAACGGAGAGCAATGGCATTGGCGCGCTCTTGAAGACTGGCAATCTGATTGGCCGACAATGGAATTACATCACGGGTCTGCGCATCGACATCGACAGTGCCTACGGTAGCAACCCGCCCCAACCCACGAAGCGACAGGTGCATCTGCATTCGCCATACCAATCGTTTTCCCCAGACCAAAACCGGATCATCTGCCTGAATCGACATTGCTACATAACGGCCCAGATAGCCGTTTGCCCGGCGTCTGGCCGAATCTGGGGAAACGGAAAGCGTGGCCTCTAAATCGACCGTTGCCTTCAACGTTCGTGGGCCGTCATCAATCCACTCCATCGGATGTTCATAGAGAATCTGAAGCATACATCACTTGCCTATTCCTATTGCCCTACGGCTCCAACACCACCTTCACCAGATCACTCTCGCCCTTCGCCAGTTGACGGAAAATCTCCGATCCCTCGTCCAGGCTGGCGACCCGCTCGATCAGCGGTTCCACATTGAGCCGCCCACCCGCCATTGCTGCGATAGCCGCGGCAAAGTCCTTCTCATCGAAGCCATAGGTGCCGCGCACGGTCAATTCCCGTGTCACAATCGCCTGCATATCAATCGTAATCGTCTTGGCGCTGTTGCCAATCCACGTAATCTGGCCGCCGTTGCGGGTGGCGTCCACGGCCTGCTGTGCGGTGGGGGTGATGCCCACGGCCTCGAAAGCCACATCCACGCCGCCGCCGGTCATCTCCCGGATCACCTGCACCGCGTCCTGTTCGCCCACATTAATCACCACATCCGCGCCCAATTCCTCGGCCAATTCCAGCCGATGGGCTGAACGGTCAGTGACAAAAATTTTGCCCGCGCCCTTCACCCGCGCCCAAAGCATCGCCATCAGCCCGATAGGACCCGCGCCGATAATTGCCACTGTCTGCATAGGGTCGATGGGGGTGATAGCCGCCGCGTGCAGCGTCACGGCCACGGGTTCGCAGAGCGCGGCCCGCTGCCAACTGAGCTCTTTCGGCTTGCGGAAAAGCTGGGAGGTACGCACTACAACCTGTTGGGCATAGGCACCGTGCTCGTCCATCCCGGTCATGCGCCGGTGGGGGGAGCGGTTGATGGGGTAGGGGTCCGGGCCGGTCGCCACGGAGTAGAAGGGGATGACCACCACCTCGTCGCCCACACCCCACTCGCGCACCCCTTCGCCCAGGCCAGAGATGACCCCGGCAAACTCGTGGCCCATCACAACACCCGGCGTGCGCCTGCCTGTGCTGCCCGTATAGCCGTGAACGTCCGAGCCGCAGATGCCGACGGCTTTCACGTCAATCAATACTTTGCCCGGCCCCGGCATCGGGTCCGCCACATCTTCCACGGGCATTTCCCACGGGCCACGATACATTAATGCTTTCATCAGATTTCGATTCCTTGTTTGGGGGAAACAGCACTCGAGATGTTGAGGGATTGGGGAATTCCGCGCGACGGCCCAATCACTTCCTACCCCAAATGGTGTCATTTTCCGGGCGATTTGTCAATACACGAATTCTACTCCCCACGCAAGAGCCAATCGTCGCCAGTGGGTGGAGTGAAAAGTGTACCTGCGCCCGCCTCGCTCCACAGGCCCGTGCGTGGATTGTACCAACGGGCACGCTTGAGCGTGCGGGTCAAATGCAACGGAGTACCGTCAGGTGTGTAGACGACCACTACACCAGCTTCGCTCTGGGCCGCGGCGATGAAGCGGTTGGGCTGTGCATCGCCGGGCTGCTCCGCCAACAGGTGCTGGGCCGGGCGCAGGGCAGGCCAATCTATTTCAGCAAAGAAAGAGGCCAAATGGACAACGCCCGTTGCACCTTCGCTCTGTAAAGCCTCTTGCCAGGTGGGGGCAACCCCGCTGTTGGGGTGATCTGCGGGTACGCCCGCTTCCTCCATCCAGGGCCAGATGCCGTGATGACCGTAGGTGACGCCTGCGGTGGGCGAGAGCAGCAGACTCCAGTAGAGTGCCCGCCGCACTTGCTGGGCGCTGAAGGGCTGGCGGGAGTGGTAGGCCAGATGGTCCTCGTAGTTGGGTTCCTGATTGATCACAGGTTTGACCGGGCTGATGTTCCAGTTGGCCGCGGGCGGGCCGGACTGAAGCCAGCGCAGGTGCTCGTCCCCGTCGCCGTGGCCGCTCTGGTAGCTGTGGAAGGTCAGCCACTTTTCGTTGCGCAGATCCTCGCCCGGCCAATTGATGCCCCGGGGGTGCATCGTCACCGGCTGCTCGCCGCTCTCGCCAAAGACGGCCCGCCCGGTCTCAATCCACTTCTGCGCCTGTTCGCCCCGATATTCCCCATCGCCGCCCAGAATCCAGATGGGGCGATAGGCCGCGTAACGGGCCACTTCGTATTGGGCCAGGTGTGCGCAATCGGCTGCGGAGAGATAGTGGCCGGGGTCGTGGGGTGTGCAGGCCCAGACCAGCACCGGCGAGGGCAGCAGCCCGTGGCGCGCGATGGCGGCCAGTTTGTCGTCGATGCGCTGGTAAAAGGCTGGGTTGATGCGAATGTTTTCTGTGCCGGTAAAAGCCAGTTCCCCGGCTGCGTCCTGGGGGAAGGCGCGCCATTGGGTAATGACTGTCTGGATGGCGGTAAAGCCCTGGCGTCTGCGCTCGGCCAGGTAGACCTCCCAATCGGCAGCTTTGGCTCTGAGCACCCCATTCCAGGCGGTGTCGGCCAGCCAGAAGAAGGGCGTGCCGTCGGTGTGGACCAGATGCGTGCCGCTTTGCCCTGCCCGAATGCTGCCGTGACACAGAAGAGGGAGATCGCCGGTGTAGGGCGGCGCGTCAAAGCTACCGACCTGCCCGTGCAGCCCGTCGTTCGACCCGTCCGTGGAATGGGTGACGAAATGCCACGCCCCTGGGGTTTGGGGCGAAAAACGCACCCGCCAGCTCCGCCCGCCATCCCAAAAGGCAGGAACAACGGTTTTCTCATTCTCTGGCCCGGCGAATGTGACGGTGAGGGTCACATCCCGGATGGAATCGGTGTAGGCTGCGGTGCTGGTAAACTCGGCTTCAAAGACGTACAGGATGGGGTCAAAGGTTTGCATAGGGGTTCGTCCTGTTGAAAGGAATCGGTTGTACGAGTTGGATCACTTCCAGTCTCGTTTCATCAGCCGCATTTTTGTCTGCCAGGCCACCCGCACAAAATTGACGATGTGATGGATGGGCCGGATGTGGCTGGCCTCCCCTGCATAGATCGTGCGAATGGGCGTCCAGGCCAGATTGTAACCGGCTTCGACGCAACTTACAATCTCCTCCATCTCAAATTCATAGCCGCTCTCCTTCCCCGCCAACAGCCGCTCCATCAGCCGCCGACTGGTCAGCCGATAGCCCGATTGGTTGTCCAGAATCCGCGTGTCCATTGCCCAGGAGAAGATGCGAAAGCCTAAATTGTTGCCCAACCAGCGCCAGAAGGGCATTTTGTCGAAGGAGCGGTGGCCGATAATCAGGTCAGGCTGCGTCCTTTCAAAAAGCGCGGCAAAGGCGGGAATCTCCGCCGGGTCGTGCTGACCATCCCCGTCCAGAGCAATCACCCCGTCGTATCCATTCTCCAATGCCCAGACAAAGCCCCGGCGCAGAGCCGCGCCTTTGCCCTGATTGGGGTTCTGCACCAGCACAACCGCGCCCGCCGCCTCGGCCAGGGACGCAGTTTCGTCCTGCGAACCGTCGTCTACCACCAGCACAGGCAGATGGGACAGACTTTCCGTCACCACCCGCTGGATGGCGGCGGCTTCGTTATAGGCAGGAATCAGAACGAGCAGATGCAATTTCAATAGGGTCTCCACAAAAAGTATACGAATTTGCACGGATACGAAGGATCGACATAGATTTCTTACACTATAGCGGGTCAGGCAGAACGACGCAAAGAGCGGCTCGTTGTGTGCTGATACCTGTCTGATGGTACACTATTCTTGCTCTCTGATCCGTGGGAATCTGTTCCATCCGTGCAAATCCGTGTCCTTCAATTTTGGGAAAAAAGTATGCAACACCAGACAATCGCCGTGCTCGACTACGGCAGCCAATACAGCCAACTGATCTGCCGCCGGGTGCGGGAGGCAAATGTCTACGCCGAACTCATCTCCTGGGAGCAGGCTGCCGAGCGTCTGCCCCGGATGAATCTGGCGGGGATTATCCTCTCCGGCGGGCCAAACAGCGTCTACGACCCCGACGCGCCCACCCTGCCGGAGATTGTCTGGGAGAGTGGCGTGCCTGTGCTGGGCGTCTGCTATGGGTTGCAACTGCTGGCCCACTACGGCGGCGGTCACGTGACCCCCAGTCAGGCGCGGGAATACGGCGCGGCCCAGATCGAAGTCACTGCGCCCAGCCCCCTATTTGCCAACCTGCCCAGCCGCCAGCAGGTCTGGATGAGCCACGGCGACCGGGTGGACCGGCTGCCCACGGGCTTCCAACCCATCGCCCACAGCGACAACTCGCCCCTGGCCGCCTTTGCCGATGAGAAACGGCGCATCTACGCCATTCAGTTCCACCCGGAGGTGGTACATACGCCCCTGGGGTCTCAGATAATTTCCAATTTCGTGAAGGGCATCTGCGGCTGCGCTGCCGATTGGACCGCGGGCAATTTTATTCTGGAAACGGTGGACCGCATCCGGGCCCAGGTGGGGCCGGACGGTCACGTCGTCTGCGGGCTGAGCGGCGGGGTGGACAGCGCGGTGGCCGCGGCCCTCGTCCACCGGGCCATCGGCGACCGGCTGACCTGCATTTTCGTGGATCACGGCCTGCTGCGGGCCGGGGAGCCGGAGCAGGTGGTGGATACCTTCGAGAAGCATCAGGGGATGCGGCTGATTGCCGTGGACGCCAAAGAGGAGTTCCTGAGCGATCTGGCCGGGGTGGCTGACCCGGAGCAGAAGCGCAAGCTGATCGGGGCGCGCTTCGTGCGCACTTTCGAGGCGGAGGCAGCCCGACTGGCCGTGGAATGGGGTATCGACAGCCCGGCCTTCCTGGCCCAGGGCACCCTCTACCCGGATGTGATCGAGTCGGCCAGCAACGACGACACGAAAAACGCCCGCACGATCAAAACCCATCACAACGTGGGTGGCCTGCCTGCGGATATGACCTTTCAACTCATCGAACCCCTGCGGTTGCTTTTTAAGGACGAAGTGCGCAATGTGGGCGAGGAACTGGGGCTGCCGGAGGAGATCGTCTGGCGGCATCCCTTCCCCGGCCCCGGCCTTGCCATCCGTCTGCTGGGCGAGGTGAGTTGGGAGAAGCTGGAGATTCTGCGCAAGGCCGACCGCATCTTTCTGGACGAGCTGCGGGCCGCGGGTTTCTACCGGGAGACCAGCCAGGTTTTCTGCGTGCTGCTGCCGGTGAAGAGTGTGGGGGTGATGGGCGACGGGCGCACCTACGCCAATACCATCGCCCTGCGCGCCGTCACCACCGACGATTTTATGACCGCAGATTGGGCGCGGCTGCCCTATGACCTGCTGGCCCGGATCAGCAACCGCATTGTGAATGAGGTAGACGGGGTGAACCGGGTGGTATATGATATTTCCAGCAAGCCACCGGCGACGATTGAGTGGGAGTAGGAGAGATGAGGGGGTGATGGGATGATGACAGACCGCATACTTAACGGCTCCGACCTGTTGCGCGTGCTGCTGGACGAAGACCGGCTGCGGGTGCTGGGGCTGCTCAGCTTGGCCCCGCGCAGTGTGACCGAAGTGGCCGAGGCTACGGGGATGCGCACGGGGGATGCCCGCCATCACCTGCGCGCATTGCGCCGGGCCGGGCTGGTGGTCAATGAATCGACCAATCAGAATTCGCTCTACGCTTTTGATGTGGCGGGCATTCAGGCATTGAAGCGGGAGTTTTTCGCCGGGCCGACAGAGGATTTGAGCGACGACGAGAAGACGCTGTACGCCTTTGTGCGGGAGGGCAAAATCCAGTCCATCCCCGTCAAAGCTGCCAAATTGCAGGTCGTGCTGAATTGGCTGGTGGAACTGTTTGAGACCGAGCGCCGCTACCCGGAGGCCGAAGTCAATGCAGTGATCAATCAGGTCCACGAGGATCACGCCACCCTGCGCCGCCTGCTGGTGGATTACCGGTTGATGGAGCGGGCGGGCGGGGTTTATTGGCGCGTGTAGGTTTCTATGTGAAGGAGGCTTGAAATGGGTGTAGTTGCATTGGAGGCTGTGGTTGAAAAGGGTGCTATCCGCTTGGATTCCTTCTGGGATTTGCCAGAACGGACAAAAGTGTTCGTTCTGATTCCCGATGTCGAAGCTTCCGCGCCACAAGCATCCTCTACTGTAGATGTAAATATGCCAGCAGAACAGGAAAGCGCTCTTGAATTGGGCAAACGTTTACAGGAAATAGCCCGCACACTCGGACCAAACAAAGTGAAAATCACCGACTTTGCCGGTCTGGGTGCGGATATGTGGTCCAGTATTGACGTAGACGCATATATCGAGGAAGAGAGAAACTCATGGGAACCCTCCTGGACAGAATAGCTGGTCGTTCGCGTATCGGACTGGATTCTTCGCCTTTCATCTATTATTTCGAGCGAAGTCCAGATTGGTATTCAATCGTCTCCGATCTATTCGTTCAGTCAGTCACTGCTCCCGATAGTATACGGCTCTATACATCGGGTATTACCCTGGCCGAAGTCTTGGTAATGCCGATTCGTACCCAGCAACAAGCGCTTTACAATCACTACATTGCGTTCTTCCTGAATTCGACATCGGTTGAGGTAATTGATGTGTCGAATTCGGTCTTGCTATTAGCTGCTGCCTTACGCGCCCGCCACAGCTTGCGAACGGCTGATGTAATACAGATCAGCAGTTGTTTGGAGGCGGGCTGCGAAGTATTCATAACCAATGACAAGCGGCTACAAAAGGTGACAGAAATCGACGTCATTGTCCTGGCGGATTGCGATCCTTCCCCCCAACCGAATGAATAGCTTCACAAAATTCGTCCTCACCCTCATACTCCTTCTCTCCGTCTTCCCCCTCTACACCCGCTACAAAGCGTCTGCTGCGCCGATTCCGCCGGGTGTACATTTGGGCGGGGTGGAGATGGGCCGGGTCAAAGATATGGCCGAGGCTGCCAGCCTGCTGGACAGCCGCAATACCGAGCCGGTGGCCGTCTATTTCGGCGACCAGCGCTTTATCCTGCGCCCCCAGGATGTGGACTATCGGGTGGATGTGGAGCGGATGATCGCCGAGGCCACCCGCTATCTGGACGGGCCGGATTTTATGGACATCGCCATCCGCAATCTCCTCGGTCTGCCACAGAAGCGCCGGGATGTGCCCGTCTATGCCACGGTCAACGTCGGGAAGCTGACCGTCTGGCTGCAAGCGGTGGCGGATGAGAACAACCACTCGCCCCAACCGGCACGAGCCATCCCGCCCCGCTGGGACTGGGCGCAGGAGAGTAACGCGCCGGACGCCTCCACCGGTTTCGTCGGAGCCGTACGAGACGAATGGCAGTGGAGCGTTGGCGCACCAGGCCAGGAACTGTTGGTGGAAGATAGTGTGCAGCCCGTTCTGGATGCCCTGGGCAGCGGTGAAAGGAGAGAAGCGCACCTGATTCTGGACGAGACACCGGCCGGCCCGCCCACGTTGGACGATCTGGCAGCGGTGCTCAACACCTTCACCTCCGACTTTCCTGGCTTTGCGGCGATTTATGTGCAGGATTTGGCGACCGGCGAGGAAGGCACGGTGGATGTGGACGTGGCCTTTTCCGGGATGTCCACAATGAAAGTGGCGATTGTCACGACCCTTTTCAGCCGCATGGAGGGGGTGGAAGATGTGGAGATCGGCCAACTCATCGACTACGCGCTGGGCGAGAGCAACAATGTGGCGGCCAACGGCGTACTGCGCCGGGTGGGGGGCGGCGACATCTTCACCGGCGGGCGGCGGGTGACGGAGTTTATGCGGGGGCTGGGCTATGTCAACAGCTTTATCCAGACCGGCTACGACGACAAAAGCGCCATCGCCCAGATTCCCACCCCGGCCAACCAGCGCACGGACTGGAACACAGAGCCGGACACCCACCTCCAATCCACCCCCGCGGATATGGGCCGGCTGTTAGGGGAAATTTATCGCTGCACCCAGGGCGAAGGAAAGTTGCTGACTGTCTATGCCGGGGATCTGACGCCGGAGGAGTGCAGGACAATCCTCTTCTATCTCAGCCACGACGAGTTTACCGAACTCCTCTGGGCGGGCCTGCCCCGGCCCGACGACGCCTGGATTGTCCACAAACACGGCTTTGTCAACGACGCCCACAGCGATCTGGCGCTGATTTGGGGGCCGACCGGGCCGTATGTATTGAGCGTCTATCTCTACCGCCGGGGCTGGATGGATTGGGAGACGAGCAACGCGGCGATGAAGGAGATCAGCCGTATCGTCTGGTCCTATTTTGCCTTTCAGCAAGAGTTACAAAAGGTCACACCGCCAGAGCCGCTGGTACTGGAAGCGCCGGCCAATTATCTGCCAGTGCTGAACAACTATTCCAGCCGGGCCGCCACCGGCGCACCCACCGCCCCATAAATCTGTGGACGAGCTCCCAACCTCCCCCGGCTTGGGGAAGAAGTCGCTCCGGTTCCCTCCCTAGAATGAGGAGGGGTAGGGCGGGGTGGCTGATGAAGTCTTCCTGGCCCTGCCCTATCTGGTCACAATCCTGGCCCTGGCGTTGGCAGGCCGGGGCGTGGCCTATCCAGGGGGCTATTTGAAGGTGTATCGACGGGAGTAGTTCTCAAAATCCACCACTGAGGCACTGAGAGCACTGAGGTTCACTGAAAAGAGACAAGAATCTCCTCCTTCTCAGTACCCTCAGTGGGTCAGGCGAAGATATTTTGAGACTCTTTCTTCTGCCCTTTCTTCTCCTCTGTGAAACTCAGTGTCCTCAGTGGCTCAGTGGTAAAATTTCTTCCAATCCTCAGAAAGCGAGCTTCCTATGAACCGACGAATGGACCGCAACTGGACAACCGATGTAACCCGCTACCCGGACCCGGCGATTGAGGTAATCGACCCCCGCTTTGCCCGCCACGTCATCGGCAATTGTGTGATTGAACGCATCTTCACCGGCTGCCGCTGGGCCGAGGGGCCAGTCTGGTTCGGCGACCAGCGCTGTCTGATCTGGAGCGACATCCCCAACAACCGGATGCTGCGCTGGGACGAGGAGACGGGCGGGACGAGTGTCTTCCGCAAGCCGTCTAACAACAGCAACGGCAACACCCGGGACTTGCAGGGGCGGCTGATCACCTGCGAGCACGACAGTCGGCGCGTCACCCGCACGGAGCACGACGGCACGATTTCGGTGCTGATGGAGAGTTTTGAGGGCAAGCCGCTCAACGCGCCCAACGATGTGGTGGTCCACCCGGACGGCTCTGTCTGGTTCACCGACCCCGGCTACGGGATTCTGCTCAACTACGAGGGGCACATAGCGGAGATGGAACTGCCCACCAGCGTCTACCGGCTGAACCCGGAAACGGGGGAAGCGACGGTCGTCACCGACAGCTTGGAGAAGCCCAACGGTCTCTGCTTCTCGCCGGACTACAGCAAACTCTACGTCAGCGACACGGGCGCATCCCACAAGCCCGGCCACCCCAAGCAGATTTACGTCTGGGATGTGGTGGACGGGGAGCGGTTGGCGAATGGGCGGGTCTTTTACGATATGGGAGCAGCGTCATCGGACGGTTTCCGCTGCGACACCGACGGCAATATCTGGACCAGCGCGGGCTGGGCCGGGGAAGGGTCGGACGGGGTACATATCATCGCGCCGGACGGGGTGCTGATCGGCAAGATTCACCTGCCGGAGCCGGTGGCGAATCTCTGCTTTGGGGGGGTGAAGAAGAACCGGCTCTTTATCGCAGCCAGCCAGTCCATTTATGCTGTGTATGTGGAGGCGGTGGGGGCGCAGCGGCCGTAACCGCTCGGCCAAAGGTCAGCGGGCCATCCCTTCAACTTCTCGAATCAAAAATGCGAGATTCGGTGCAGTAAAGGAAAGCCCCGGTGCAGGGATACGGTTGTGTTTGATGTCCGGTGGGACGTGTTTGTGATGGGGGTGCGTGGAGGCTAATTCGGGGATATGCGGGTGGGGTTGGGGATCGTACCAATAGAGTTGGTTCTGGTCGTGCCAAACTTCGTAGCTATAGCGAACGATTCGTAAGGAGCCATCTTCAAAAACGAGACGTTCGCGTATAGACAAGCGATACCCATTGCGAAATAGAAGCTTCCCACTCACACTTGCAATCGCGTGCAACCACAAGCGTTGAAGATACAATCGAAGCGAAGCGTTGCGTCAATGTGTAAACGAATTCTTCGTAGTTACGCAGGGACTGGAATGGATTCACGGTGGGCTGCTCTCCGAATGAGTTCAATCAATCCGCTTTGCTTTTGTAGCGTTTCAATCGCGGATTGATAGCGCAGACGACGATCAACCCAGATTTCATGGACAGCAGCCCAATCATTCCAATCGGCAACCCAAGCGGTTTCAGGCGGTTCTTGGCCCTCTGCATAGGCGGTATAAAACGTCTCGGATAAGACGCCGTATTTGCGTTCGTATGTGCCCATATCTTCTTCCAACGCGTGAATATCCTGTACAATCTCGTCGAGAGTCATTGTGTCTCCAATAGGAACAATCCGTCGCCATCGAACATTGGCTGGGTCAAGCCCAGCTCAATTTCAATTTCAGCCTCTTTATCAAACGCGTTGAACATCCCTGCGTTGCGAGCAAACATATCTTCCCAAAGAGCATCCTCGGCCAGCATTTCTTCCTCACTGTCGTTCAACCAATCGTCGTCATTCCCTGCCCATTCGATCTGTTCGTCTATCTTTTTTGCTGTCATTTGGCTACCCTCAACGAAGTATCACCTTTCCTAAAGCACATTTTACCCCCGTAACAACGAAAGGTCAACCGTAGAAAACAGCATCCTCATCGGAACAGCTACAACCCCGTCGGCAGATCCACAAACTCGAACTCCAGCCCGAACTTCTCGGCCAGATGATGGCCCAGGGCCTGGACGCCGACGGTCTCCGTGCCGTAGTGGCCGCCGTAGAGCACATTCAGCCCCGCGTTGAGCGCCTCGTAGTATTGGGCGTGGCTCGTCTCCCCGGTAACGAAGGCGTCACAGCCCAGCTCTGCGGCCTGTTGGATGCTTGTCGCGCCAAAGCCGCTGAGAATCCCCACCCGGCGGATGGCCGTGGGGCCGTGGGCCAGGGCCAGTTTGACCGAACCGACCGCGCTTGCGTAGCGGGCCGTCAATTCGTCCATCGAAATCGGCTCTGGATATTCAGCCAGCGCGGCGATGGGCGTGCCTTTGGCGTTGCCCCACCAGTCAGTCACTGTCAACCCCAACAGCCGGGCCAGCTCCGCGTTGTTGCCCACCTCCGGGTGGGCGTCCAGGGCCAAGTGGGCGGCGTAGAGACTCAGATCGTTCTGGATAAACGTGCGCACCAGCTTGCCGAAACTGCCCGCGAGGCGCTTTTCGTCTCCCCAAAAGAGGCCGTGATGGACGAGCATCAGGTCCGCGCCCCGTGTCAGCGCCGCCTCCACACAGGGCTGGTGGCTATCCACCGTCGCCACAATTTTGCGTATCTCGGACCTTCCCTCCACCTGCAAGCCCTGGGGTCCGTAGTCGGCTATCGCCCCAATCCGCAGATAGTTGTCCAGATAGGCTACCAATTCGTCACGTAGCATCACTTCTTTTCCCCTCCGAATGATTTTCCGCCTGGGAAACGTGAAGCGTGAAACGTGAGAAGGTCCGAATACTCTCACGTTTCACGTTTCACACATCTTCCCGACAATTCGCCTTTGCGCTTTTGTCTACCCTGCGAGTGCGGCTATCATCTCCTCCGCATAGCCAAAGAGCGCGGGCGCGCCGCCGGTGTGCAGGAAGATCACCGGCTCGTCCGGGCCGATTTTGCCGCTGCGGATGTGGTCGATCAGCCCGCTCATCGCCTTGCCCGTGTAAACCGGGTCCAGCAGAATGCCCTCGTTCTGGGCCACCGCCGCAACCGCGGCCAGCCCTTCCGCTGTGGGGACGCCGTAGCGCTCGCCCACGTAGGAGTCGTCGTTGTCGAAGTCGGCAGCCGTGAAACTCACGTCCAAATCCAGCCGTTCCGCGGCCTGGTTCGCCATCACCGCCATCCGTTCTTCGTTGCCGTTGTTGAAGGAGGGGTTGATCCCCCGCACTTTCAGGCCACTACCAATCGCCTTCAGCCCCAGCACCAGCCCGGCCTGGGTGGTGTCCGCCGCGGCCACGTAGAGCCACTTGGGTTCGATGCCCTGGGCCCGGGCCTGCTGCACCACTTCCAGCGCGGAGACGGCATAGGCCAGGGCCTCCAAATCCACCGTATCCGGCTGGCGGGGGATGTAGACTTGCTTGCCCGCGGCCCGCAATTCCGCGGCTTTGGCCTGAATGGCGGCCTGTTGACTGGGCCGGTCGTTGTCGGGCAGGACGGTGACGTGCGCGCCCAGCAGCCGTTGCACCAGCCCGTTGCCGGTGATCTGGGTCTTGTCCATCTCCCGCTCCGGGCGCATAAGCAGGTGACATTCGTAGCCCGCTTTGGCGCAGGCCCCGGCCAACTGCCTACAATAATTGCTCTGTACCGCCGCGCCGTAGACGATTGTATCTGCGCCTTTGGCCTGGGCGTCGGCAATGCTGAATTCCAGCATCCGGGTTTTGTTCCCGCCAAAAGAGAGGCCGGTCAGGTCGTCCCGCTTGATGAAAATGGGCGGGCCGCCCAAGGCCGCGCTCAGCCGGGGTGCGGCTTCCAGGGGTGTTTGCAGCCAGCCGAGGGGGTAGCGAGGCAGGGCGGCGATGGCGGCGGAGAGTTGTTCTTCGCGTGGGTCATCATTCATTGAGGTCTCCTGTGGTTGGGATAGAACAAAAGGGAATGGTAATAGTGGACAGGCTGGGATCAGACGCCATAGCCCGACAGCGAAATTCTCAGGCAGCGATGGGGACATAAATCTGTGGGGGAATAGAACAATTAGATTTCATCTTCTCTTGTCCTTGCATAGACCGTTCTTTCCTCTCCAACTGTCACTTCAAATCTATCTTCCGCCATATGAAAAGCGATATCAGGCAGTTCAATGGGCTGGGCGACCAGCATCTGGGCAATGGGCGCTCTGACATACTTCTCAATGAAGATTCCCATCGCGTCTCCAGCCGCTTCTTCCAAATGCTCCCAGGCTGCCTCTCCAATGAATGTGTTGCCGTTGGCAGATTCGAAGGCTCCGGTGAGTTCAGCCAGCTTCGTATTCGGCGTAGGGTCAAAAACAACGAGCACGGGCGTAAAGCCGCTTGCCTTACAGTCCAGAGGAAAATCCAGTTCTTCACCCCAACGGCCTTGACCGGAAGCCGCAATTGTCACGCGCAGTTTTATCTCATATGCGACGTTCTCTCGAATACAATCGACCTGTCTGCCTTTGTCTGGATCGGAGCGACGCCGAATCGGGCTTTTCCCTGCGCTGAATGATACCCCGCCAATTGCACTGGCGACAATCGGCTCAAAAAGATAGCCAGTTTCCTGACCAGCCCGATTGTCAATGTCGAACAGCCACTTCCGCCACAGGAGAAAGCCGGCCAAAGCCTCTGCGCTCATTTGTCCAAACTGCAACAAAGCGCGCGGCCCTACCTGATCCATTGTGGCCAATGGCTGATATTCCAGGATGCGAGCGTATTTGAGTCTGGCCTTTAGCAGTGTCGCCAAAGAGACAAAATAGGTGTCGGCATCTGGTTCTACTACAAACAAATGTTCAATCAGCGTTTGAAAGTCGATTCCCTGGAGGCGCAAATTCCGTGCATCCTTCTCTGCAAAGAATTCAGGGAATTCGGATGGAAGGTGTGGAAACTTAGCCATCAACCCCAAATCCCGCACGATCGCCGCGGCTAAATACGCACAGGCTTCGTTGTCAAGTCCTACACTCAACTTTCCCGCGCCGGATAGTCTCGCTTGCGCGATCAGACTTTTCTGAGATTGGGTCAGCGCCATAGGAAGAGTTGCTCCATCGACAGGGCGTCTTTTGTTGCCGAGATGAAAGATACATCAATTCTTTCGCAAACTGCTTTCAGCGCGGGACTCATGCCCGAGCCTGTTGTGGGCAGGAACGAGAGTAAGCCCCCGTGTTGATCGACTGATCTGCCCATTGGATGACACTGGAGATCAGCCAATAATGAACGGGCAAAAATTTCACCTAGACGCGGCGGTACTGCATTGCCTATCTGTGTGGCGATTTGTCCCCCTGAGCCATGAAATGTGAAATCATCGGGAAACGTTTGGATTCTGGCACATTCTCGCAGGGTAAGAAAGCGATCGTCCGCAGGGTGTACGAACTCAGTCATTGCCCCGCTTGTGATTGTCTTTGATGGCTGATCTCCTCTCAGGCGACGCAATCCAAAGGGTGCGCCTCCTCGTCGCTCTGTGGGCGTGCCATCACGCACCCGTCGATAGGCTCGTCGCCGGTAGCTTTCGTGCCAAAGGTGTTCTGGTAAGTCCTTCATACTTTGGCCTGGTCGTAGTTTCTGGATGCGCTGAAGATCGATTTCTGATAACTGACGAGTCCAGTGACCGGACGGGTTGCCTGGGGGAATCGTACCCGGTTCGGGAAGTGAGTCCAGCGCAGAGGCAATCGGCGGGCAAAACGGGAGGTGACGCACGGGCGTCATAGCACCGGGAGCGCCATAGGCTGTATGTGTCGCGTCCGGGAAAGTTGGCACCCAGCCCAGTCCACCCACCGCTATCACTCGTTTGCGATGCTGAGGAATGCCGTAATTGGCAGCGTTGATTTTTCGCAGGTGAATTTGATAACCGGCTTCAATGAGAGGTTCCAACAAATCAAAAACCCGGTCACCAGCGCTGGCCGTTAGAAATCCCTCCACATTCTCAAATACGAAAGCACTGGGGCGCTGTTGCGCAACCTGTTCGGAGAAGACCCGCACAAGTGTGTTGCGCCGATCATTTTCGCGTCGCAAGCCTGCGGAGGAAAAGCCCTGACAGGGCGGACCGCCTAGGATTACGTCAGTGGAGACAAGCGTCGTCTTCTCTGTAATCTCTTCAACGCGCATTGGATGGCTGAAGTTAGCTCTATAGGTGGCCGCTGCCGCTTCGTCGTGGTCGATTGCCTGTACGCAAACAAATCCGGCAGATTGAAAGCCCAATGAGAGTCCTCCAACACCACAAAACAGATCACTAAATGTCGGTTGTATGGGCCCATCCATACCGCTTATTGTCCTATCCAGAACGAATGCCTGCAATGAGATTGTAGCACACCGCGAGCACAATCTTCCCGATGTTCCCATAGCCCCACATATACTCTGCGCAGTCCTATATTTGAACATCCCCGCGCTGGCTCAAATGGGCCTGACCGTCGGCGTGATAGCTGCTGCGCACCAGGGGGCCGCTCTCCACCCAGCGAAAACCCCGGTTGAGTCCCTCCTCCTTCAGCCGGTCGAATTGCTCTGGTGTGTAGTAAGCCCGAATGGGCAGATGAAAACGACTGGGTTGCAGGTATTGACCGATGGTCAGGATATCCACCTGATGGCTGACCAGATCGTCCATCACCTGCAACAATTCGTCCCAACCCTCGCCCAGCCCCACCATCACACCGGATTTGGTCAGAGCCAGCGGGTCCATCTCTTTGGCCCGTTGCAGGAGTTCCAGAGAACGAGGATATTGAGCCTGGGGGCGAACTGTGCGGTAGAGTCGGGGAACCGTCTCGGTGTTGTGGTTAAGGATTTCCGGTTTGGCCTCCATCACCACTTGCAGAGCCGCCCAGTCGCCTTTGAAATCGGGGATCAACACCTCAACTGTGCAGCCTGGTTGCAGACGGCGGATCCAATGGATGCTTTCGGCAAAGACCCACGCGCCCCCGTCGCCCTGTTCGTCCCGGTTCACGCTGGTGAGGACCGCGTGGTGCAGGTTCATCGCGTGTACGCTTTCGCCCACTTTGCGGGGTTCTTCCGGGTCCAACAGACCGGGGCGGCCTGTCTTGATTTTGCAGAAGCCGCAGCTACGGGTGCAGGTATCGCCCATCAGCAGAAAGGTGGCGGTTCCCCGTCCCCAACATTCGCCAATGTTGGGGCACATAGCCTCTTCGCAGACTGTGTGCAGGCTTTTGCCACGAAACAACCCTTTTAGCTCCCGGTATTTGGGGCTGTCGGCGGCCCGCACCCGCAGCCACTCCGGGCGACGGCCTGGAGTAAGCTGTCCAGGCGCAATGCCCTTTCCCGGTGCAGGGATGGGTTCCAGGCGAATTGTGCCCGTTTCGTTGATCTCCACAATCGTTTGGTTAGCCCCGCCATTGTTTCTGTTCATTGGGATAGCCGTTTCTGGGCCGATTCCTGGGCCGCGTTTACTGTGGGAAAGATGGAAAAATGGGAGCGTTCTTCGCTGAGCAGTCCGGCAACCTGCAAAAGATTTTTCAGAGGGGGCGACAACGCAGCCAGATAGAGGTCTCCCCGCTCCCAATTGCGAAAGAGAGCGGTGTAGCGGATGAGTATGCTCAACCCGGCGCTGCCAATGTATGTGACGCCAGAGAGGTCCAAAATGACCCGGTAGCGTCCTACCGCCAAAAAGCGCTGAAGCATTTGTTCGAGTGCGCCGGTGTCAGCGCTGGTAATATCTCCGGTCAGGCGTGCCAAATCCCAGCCAACTCCACCCTGAATGGTCTGCTCCATACCTATTCCTTCAACCCCAGACTGTTCTTCTGGATAAGTACAGTCGCGGCAGCCATGCCCAGATAGAGCCAGAAGAGAACGGACATATGGGGATAGGTCATATTAAACCAGTAGTGATCGGCAAAGCCGCTGACCAGTGCGCCCAGCACAGCCCCGCCAAATCCCAGCAGCAGAGCTTCCCGTTCGAGGGCAAAGCCATAGCGCCAGGTGCGCAGCACCATCACAAAAAAGCCGATCATCGCGGCCAGAAAGACGAGCAGACCGACAACGCCCATATTCTCTGCAATGATCAGATAGAGCATACTCACGCCGAGATAGAGATCGATATCGGGCACGCCTGTAAAGCCGACACCGAAGATGGGGTAACGGCTGACGAGGATCAGCGCGTCCTGATATTCGCCGAAGCGCATCTGTGTGGCCTGATCCTGACCGGCCAATCCTTCCAGCAGCCGTGCCACATACTCCTGGGTATAGGGGAGCACAAAGAGCAGGAGCAGACCGGCTAGAGCCAGGGGAATCAGCCGCCTGTACTTAAGCAGGGCAGGCAGCGCGAGGGCAGCGGCCAGCCCAAAGAGCGCGGTACGGCTGTAGGTCCAATAGAGGGCAAGCACAGCCGTTGCCAACATTGCAAAGAGCAGCCAGCGGGGAAAAAGCGGATGGCGGGCGAAGAGTTGGGGCGCCATTGCCCCGGCAGCCAGAATCATCATTCCGCCCAGCACATTGGGGTCAACCGCTGTGCCGATGGCGCGCATAGTGCCGTTGGGGTCGTCTTCGATCCAGCGCAGTGCGCCAAAGCCGCCCGGATAGTCGAAGCGGGCCAGCCTGTCCAGCACCCAGACGGTTGCGTTCTCTGGCAGTAGATAGAAAGCAACCGCAACCGCCGCGCAGAGCCAACTCCCCAGCAGCACCCAGCGGGCCACCCATTCCAGCTCGGCCTGGGTACGCACAGTATTGATCACCGCAAAATAGAGGCCAATGCCCAGCAAAATCTCGGCGAAGCGGCGCACAGTGAAAAATGTGGGCGGGCTGTGGGTCAGGCCAAAGAGAAAACTGAAGAGGGCCAGCAACATAAACAGACCGACAAGCAGACCGATGGACGAGCCGAGAAACTCCCGCTCCTGGGCTGTCACCAGCTTGAGCAGCCAGACGAAAAAGAGCGCGACCAGAGCTACATCCAGAAAAGTGGGTTTGAAGCCGATGCTAAAGGGCAGGCTGGCAAAAGGCAGAGCGAAGGCAACCCCTGTCAAGGCCACAAAGCCCCAATGGGTGTCCAGTAGAATGGCCGTACCCCCCACAATGGCAGCGGCCAGGGCCAGAGCCACCACCGGGCCAAAGATGCCGACGAGCAGGGCGATTGTCGCCGCACCGCCAGCCAACAGCAGCCCAACCGCCGTCCGCCGCAGGGGACGGGAGGGGGAGAGAAGTAGATGTTCGATGGTTTGAAAGGAAGTCTGGAACATACAGTTTGGGGTCAGAAAAACGATTACTTCGTTCGTCGCAAATTCTCATCGTTCAGCGTAATTTGGCGAATTCTGGTTTGCGTCAACAGTGCGATTTCTGTGGCTGACGTGTTTGCTGCGTCAATCACGTCAGCTAAGAAACTTGAAAAGAACGAGCCGGGTATGTGGGGGTTGTTCAATGTAGAGCCACGTTGATTGAGGTAGAGCGCACGTAATTTGAGTATTTGCAGAAATTTTTCAGGTGTGTAAGCATTTGGAATGTCCATTTCGGCAAGATATTGATCTTTGGTCCACTGTCGTTTGTGCAGGGAAATAGCATCGTCCAGATCGTACTGGGGCTTCTCACCACAAATGATGTGGAGGTCTTGCATATCCAGCCGATTAGCGGCTCGTTCTCCAATGGCAAAGTCCGGCGCAATATAGCGTTCGATTTTTCTAATCCATGGCTCCATTTGGCTTGGACCCAAAGTCAGTATCCTTTGGAGGGTAATTCCAGTCGAATCGTAAAATCCAAATACCCATATTCGCGATCTCCATTTTTCAATGTGTGACGGCCCTACATCCCGGGCCGTTGAAACGCTGTGTGTGGTTGTGGACTTAAGTTCCACGGGGGATGAATAGGTCTCCCCGGATATCTCAAAGTCTAAGAACGCATCCACATTTGACCGACCTTCACCTCTTCGCAGACCGATGAGTCGACACATCTCGCGTTCTCGCAGATCGTCCTGAGCAGCCATTTATACTCCTAATGCCCTGGCAACGGACTTCGCAACCGAATATCCCATTGGTGGACAAACGGAATTTCCAATCTGCCCAAGAATTTGATAGGCTGCTCCCTCAAAAATCCAATCTTCCGGGAAACCTTGCAACACAGCGCAATCCTGTACGGAAAGCCGGAAGTGACCATTTTCCGGCGGAAACCGGAGAGCCCGTTCCCGGGAAGTTTGTACTCCGTTAGGCCATATTTTCAACTGTTCCCAAACAGCCTGGCTTGCCTTGCTATTGAGAATACTGGTTGACTTGCGAGGACCCGTAAAACCTGAACGCAGCGTAGGAGCAAAACAATCAAAACCCACATCATCCAATCCAAGAGCCTCGCGCGCACCCATTGTGGATTTTCCAGTTGAAAAGAGGGTATGGTCAGGTAGGTGGGTTGGCTCTGGGATTTTGTAATTGTTCGCAGCCGTGGACGACCGGAAACCGACAAAGAAGACTCGCTTTCGTATCTGTGGCACGCCATAATCGGACGCGACAGCCTTAAATTTGATGATATGATAGTAGGGCGCTAGTGGCGAGAGAATCACGTCATTTATATATCGATGAAATTTTACATCGAGCAATCCCGGTACATTTTCAGCGACAAAGGCTTCAGGCTTCAGCGTGAGTATAGCATCTATAAATGCCGGCCACATATCCCTGTCGTCTTTGTGCCCTCTCTGTTTTCCCGCAATAGAAAAGGGCTGACAAGGGGGGCCTCCATGCAGAAGATCAACTTTTCCACGATATGCGTCCCAATCCACCAGAGTTACATCTCCACACTCACCAGATTGAACTTCCCACTCTGGCCGGTTGCGCCTCAATGTAGCTTGACATATGTCCAGAATGTCAAAGCTGGCAACGTGCGTGTAACCGGCACGTTCGAAGCCCAAATCAAGCCCACCACCACCCGAGAAAAGCGAAAGCGCTCGTGCGCCATGCCCTTTTTGCTGTGGCATCAAGTCTGCTGGTCTCAGCGAAGGTACATTCAGCTTATTTGGGTTGTGTGCCAGATGGCCTTTGATGGCAGCGGTCTTTCGGCGTCTGGAACGTGCAGACACTTGACGGTACCATTCACGCTTGTCTTCCGATATATCGTATGGCATCTTTTTCTCATAGTTTGACTCAACTGCAAAAAGCATTTTCAGCCACGGATGGACACAGATTCACACGGATAAACACAGATGTCACTCCTGAATTTCTCGGTGTCTCTGCGTCTTGGCGGGAGAATCTGACCTTTTTGCAGTGGACTCATAGTTTGCTAACTACTATTGTCACACAGCTTGGATCTACAGAGGATGAATGTAACCCGCTGGGTCTGTTATGCCTACCCCGGTCATACCAACGATCTCCATCGTCAGCGCACACGCCGCTCCGGGCAGACTCGGAGCGTACAACGGGCCTATCAAACGATTCGCATACTTGGGCAAACTCTATGGAAACATTATACCATAGGTTGCCGGCTTGTTCGCCCACTCGTCTTCTGCCAGGCCAAGTGGTCATCGACCCGATCTTGGCATTGCGGAGATTCGGCATATTTGAGTCACTCCCCTCAATCCCCCTCAATCACAACCTCGGCCAGCAGGACGAAATCCCCCTCTGGGCCGGAGAGCCGGGGCAAGCCCTCCACATCCCCCCGGTAGAGGCCGCTGATCAGCCGGTAGCTGCCCGGCGGCAGGTCGGAGGGCAGGGCCAGGGCCAGATTGTCGGTGATAGGTTCGCCCGGCTGCAACGCCGCGGTCGGATAGAGACCGTCACCCGGCCAGCGATCCCGTTGGGCCACCACCTGGCCGTCAGGATTCAGCAATTGGGTGAAGACCGTATAGTTGCCCGCGGGCGTCTGTTGGGCTTGCCATTCCAGCCCGATTTGCAGGGTGTCGCCAGCTTTAGCGCGCACTGGCTCTGTGGCCGTGGGTTCTGAAGTCTGGCCAGCGATGAGTGGGGTTTGTTGCTCCACGCCCAGTACGACCCGGTTGAGACGCATATCCCCCAGAATGTGCGCTCTTTGCCCGTCTACTTGGGCTATGCCCGCCGCCGAAAAGCGCAGCAGCCTGGCCCAATCTTCCACCCGTTCCTCATCCATTTTATAGGCCAATTCCGTCAGATATCGCTCAGTGCCCCGGCGATTTTCGCTGTCGTCGGTGGCTGCATTGCGATCCCGGATCAGCCAAATGCGGCTATAGCGACGGCTGAGTTGGTCGAGCAGTTCGCTTTCCAGCGGTTCGGGCTCCACTGCATACCAGACGAGCGGGGCGGTCATATAATTGAGAAAGTAGTCGGTCAGCGTCGGGTCTGGCACAATAACCACTTCGTCGCAGCCCTGCCAGCCACAGGGAACGCTCTCCAATCGCTCAATCATCGGCTGCAAGAAGCGATCCACAGTGTAGGGATCAAAACGGCCATCGCCCTGGCGGTAGATGCCCAGGAGTGTCGAGCCGGTTATCACAAAGAGCAGGGATAGCCCAAGCCCCAGGCGAACGCTCTGCTGGGGGCGCTGCCAAAGCCAGAGCGACCCGCCCGCTGCGACCGCCAGGAAGATTAACGACAGCAGCAGCCCCTGAGGAACCAGCGCCGTGCCACCCATCTCCCGCAGCTGTACCCAGGCAAAATCCAGGGGCTGGCTTCCCGCAAGCAGCAATTTCCAATGGCCCAGGACCGGCGAATAGGCGGGGTGAAGATAGAGCGTGTCGATAGTTTCGCCGATGCCGCCATAGATTTGGGAACCGTCCAACAGGAATTGCACTTCGTAGGCCCGCAAGTCCAGGACAACACCCAGAAATTGGAGGAAGACGCTGAAGGCGATGAGCAACCAGACAAGAGTACGCAAAGCGTGAAAGGTAAGACGTGAGGTGTGGGAGGGCAAGCTCTCCAGCAGCCAGACAAAGACGGGTCCGGCCAGCAGGACCAGAAAGGGGATCACCGGAAGCATATAGCGGGAACCCCAGGCCACGCCGCCGGACCAGAAGTTGTAGCGGCTGTAGCCCAGAAAGTGGCCGCCAATGAGCAGAATGAACGCCACCCCTTCCCAGCGGTAGCGGCGCAAAAAGGGCAGCGCGCCCACAATCCCCAACAGCAGGGCCGGGGCATACCAGAACAGTCCTTTGTAAGGGCTGATGGAGAGGCCGAGAAAGCCCCGCAGCATCCGGAAGGGTGTGGAGAGAGAGAGCTGGGGATTGGTGGTGTAGTCCACGATATTGCGGGAGAAAAGCTCCACGCCGCCCAGGGTGGCCTCGTGATAGACCCGTTCCAGAAGCAGAATCAGGGCCAGGGGCAGCAGGACGGCCAGGACAGCGATTAACCGTTGGCGGATCAGTCCAGAACCCGGGTCGGCTGGCCGTTTGTATTCATAGGCAAAGAGCAGTACCAGCAGCGAGGGAATCAGCGCCACACTGATCTGCTTTGTCACCAGGGCCAGCCCTAACATTGCCCCGGTCAGGGCCAGCCAGCCCCACCGGCGCGGCTCTGGCTGGCGGTAACGCAACAGCCCATAGACGGCCAAGAGATAGGCGAGCACCGTCAGGGGTTCCCGAAAGAAAGTGCGGCTGTAGGGCCAGGCCAGGCTGGCCAAGGCATAGACTGCGCTGCCCAGCAGCGCGACTTTTCTGCGGTAGCCAAACTCCACAAAGCAGAGATAGACCAGCGCCACTGACGCCGCAGTGACGAGGAGATTGAAGAAGAAAGACCCCTGCACGGCCGCGCCCAAAGCCCGCCCCCACAGATAGAAGGGAATCGCCAGCACCATCTGCCCCGGCTCGTAGTTGGGCACCATCTCCCCCTGGCCGGTGATCATCGCCACATTTGTATAGTCCCAGAAAATCTGGTTAACAGTAAAGCTGCCCCGTTTGACAAAGCTGTCCATCCCGGCAAAGAGCGCCCGCTCGTCGTTACTCTTAAAGCCGCCCACGTACGTCAGGGTGTAGATGGCCAGGGCTAGGAAGAAGACAGCCACAGCCAGTCGTCGATTCTGATGAAGTGAGTTGGGGGCCGGAGATATTTGTCGGGGGGGCGATGAAAGATGGGTCATAGGATTCCAGTCTCTATTTCACAGTAATTGAGGGCAACAAGACAGAGTGCCACAGCTCGCGCATAGGCGGTGTGATGGATTCATCCAACGGGTCGAGTTGTTCACCGGTTACGGGATTGAACCAGCCGACTTCCAGAAAGTATTCTCCCGGCAGCATATCGGTGGGCAATGCCACGCGGAATTCGTCCTGATAGAGTCGCCCAGGCAAGAAATCGCGCAAAAACAGACCTCCGGGCGCAAAGTGATCCTCTTGCGCCCAGATGTCGCTGCCGGTGCGGGGATTGACCAGTTGGTCCGGGTTGCTGTTGCGGATATGGACAAAACTTTTGAGCATTGGGTCGCTGCCGGTCTGCCCTTTCCAAAAGAGATCTACGCGCACATGCGCGCCGGGCTGGACCTGGTAGCTGGGCACAGTGTAGCCAACCAGACTGGGGCCGCCAGCAAAAACTACGTCAACCGTCACATCTGCGCCGCAGACACGTTCCGCGATGGATTGGCAGCGAAAAATCGTAGTATACGGGTCGATCACCGCCGATTTGCTCCCCAAAAAGAGGGCCAGTCCCACCAGCAACCAGACCGGCGGCGCGGCTTCCCGCACCCCTTTGGCGGCAGATTCAACCGCGGCAACATTCTCGCCTGGCCCTTTCCCCCGGATCGCCAGAACGAGCAGGCTCAGAGCAATCAATAGACTGATCCCAGCGCCTATCCACTGCAATGTACTGCGTCTATAATGGAGGATCAGATTGTGGCTGCCTGCGGGCAGGTCCAGTTGTACATATCCCGTCTCTGCCTCTGGACGAATTGCAACCGGCGCGCCGTCCAGAAGCGCCTGCCAGCGGGGATAGTAGAGCAGGTAGAGCGTGACGGTTGCAGGTTGCGCGCTCTCCAAATCCAGCGCCCAGGAACTGGATGTGACGTGGGCGTCCAGTACGCGTACCCCTGCCGGGGGGTGAGCCAGGGGGCGCGCCTCCGGGTCGAAGTCCTGGCCCAGTTCTGCCAGGAACGCGTCGTCAAAGGTCTGTCTCCGCCAGAGGGGAAGAAATTCCCCGTAGGATGTCAAACCGGCACCCGATGTCTGCCATTCGATGGCCCGCACGTAATCAAACGTGATTACCCCGTCAAAACTGCCAATACGATGTTGTAGATTCACGTAGAGCGCAGGGAGCGCAAGCAGCAGGAATAACAGAGTCAGAGCCAGACTAAGCGATTTCTGCCAGCGCGCTTCAACTAGAGCAACCAATCCGCCGATCCCAATGGATACCACAAGGGCCTGTATCCCCATCAAGCGCATCCGATATTGTACTCTATGCAATAATGGATCAAACAGTTGCCAGATCGGATCAGAAGAAGCTGTGAGAAGCCACAGGAATACCAATCCAAACGCTGTCGCCAGTCCAAGCATCACACCTAAAGCCTGGCGACGTTGTCGGAAGGCCACGAGAGTACCGGGCAGGCCGAGGAGCAGCAGAAGAGTGCGCAGAAGTCCGATACGGTCGCCCATACTGTTATTATCGCGCTGGATATCGTAGACCGTTGGTGGGGCCAACAGACGGTCCAGGGGAATCGGGTTATCCAAAGGAATCGCGGACGGGTCGTCAAAATCACGCTCGATCTGAACGTAATTCTGTTCCTCCAGGATAGGCAGCCAGACGGGACTCATCAACAGGCCACCCACCAACAATACCAATAACGGCGCGGGTGTGCGCCAGCGCCAACCAGCGATGAACGCCGCCAACAATGCTATCGGCGCCAGCATCAGGGGAGCCAGTACGTGCATTCCGATAGTGGCAGCCCAAATCAGCGTAGCGACCACAAAGCGCCTTCCACTCGGTGATTGGGCCAACCACAGCAGACCCCACAGCACCCAGGGGTAGAGAAACATGCCAAAGACTTCGTTGGATCCCCGCACCAGCGCATTGTGTAACATATAGGGAGCGTAAAGATAGGCGGCGGCGGCAGCCAGAGCAGGCCAGGATCGATCTGTTGCCAGGCGAACCAGGCAGAATGTACCCAGAAAAGCGGCCAGCAGACCGCCGCCGATCAGCGCCCGCCAACCCAACGGATGGGCCAGGCCCAGCCGAGCCAGAATGTCCATCCCGTAGTAGGGAAGCGGAGGCTGGAAAGTAAAGAGTGGACTGCCCAAGCCTACATGGAGAAATTGCACCCAGCGGGGTTGTAGGAATCCATCAGAGATGGCAGCGGAGAAGATAAAGCCACGGGGCACGTGTGCGGACGCAGCATCGTGGGCATACGCGCCCAGATTGATGGTGATCGCCGTGGCGACAGCCGCCGCCGACACCAAGACTAACAGCAGAAACCAACGGCCATTTGCTCCCGTCAGCCATCTGTACTTGGCCGCAGACAGCCGTAGTTGACCTGACATTTTAGTATCCTTGTCGACAATTGTATAAGTGGGTAGTTACCGGAAATGAAAGTTTTTCACTGACAGTGGATGAGGGTATCAATCCGAAGAAGGGTCAAGAATCGGCGCGACTTCCAGTCTGGTCAGACCTACCGACAGCCAGCGGGTGTCGCTGTTACTTCCATCGGTGATATCCACCGGCCGTGCGGCATAAGCTGATCGGATCGTCAATTCGTTCCAGCCAATGGTGATTTGTTGCGCAGGCAGAACGATCTCCGCCAACCACGACTCACAGTCATCCCACATGTGAGTCGCCACCGCTGCCCCGTTGACCTCCACCTCTACTCGCTGGGGATGATTGGTATCGCAAACCGGGAAAGCTTCGATTTTGAGGCGATACGACACGCGTCGCGCCGCCATCCAGACACCACTGCCAGACGTTCCTTCTATCCAACGGCCCCATTCCTCCGCACCCGACCACCCATCCCTTGTCAGGACGTTGAAGCTGGGAGTTGGCCAGGGTGTCACCTCCAGGACGCAGATCGGATAGGGCCATGGGCTGCGTCCCGGCGGCGGATCGAAGCAGCCGCGATTCTGCAAATCGGGATTCTGTGCGGCCTCGCGCCACAGTACCTGTGCATAACCGCCCGAAACATGAAAAACAATATAGCGCACACCCATATAGCGCCACAACGGAGCGAATGATAAGTCGGTGAAAGGATGCGGATGTGTGGCTAACCATTGATCCAGAAATGCTACGTGCGCGGGCAGAATACTGCCAGCCCCTGCCACAGTCGGCTGCTGATGGTACTCCGTCGCCAGCAGCGTCTGCCCGCGGTTAGGCAAGTAGAGCCGGTCTGGCTGCCACGCATCTAAATCCACGATGCCCTGCCCAGGAGTGCCGTGTTGATGCAACCAGGCAAAAGCGGGGTGTTCGGCAGGTGGAAACGGTACGCTATCCGAAGGCGGTGGAAGCAACTCGATGACCAACAGCACGGCCAACAGCCCCCGCGCCCAACCATAACGCACCCGCGCCAGACTCAATGCTGTCAGCATATACAGCCCAACGCTCGCCAGCAACGCATAGCGTGCAAAGACCCGCGCTCGCTCCCAGAACGGCACGAGGCTGCTGAGCAACAGCCCCGGCAATGGCACCGCCGTGTCGAATGGCGATGATGGGTGCGGCGCAGCGAAAAAATCAGGTTTGAGCAGATACCCAAACCGCCAGAGAAATGTATCCAGGCCGCGTAACGCCTCCCACTGGATAACCTGGCCGTTCCATTTCAGGGTCAGCCCCAGGCTCAGAGCCAGTCCGATACCGGCGAGCATCAGGGCCGGCCACCAGCGTCGGTCACGCAACGCAGGCCGGACCGCCAGCGCCGCCATCAGGAAAGCCAAAAATCCAAAGTTGGCCTGGCCTGGCTCGTTCGTTGGCCCCCGGTAGAGGGTGCGGGCCAGACCGCCCAACCACGGATGGGCAACGTTGGGTATCGGAAAACTATTCAGACTGGCATCCCACAATGCAACATGTGTAATGTCGTAGTAGGCTGCCTCCGCCGCGTTGCTCTCATGCACGAAGAAGAGAAGAAACGGGATACAGAGCAGCAAGGCGACTACAGCCGGGATCAGCAGCCTGTGTATGGACACGGCGGAAAAGAATTTGCCTCTATCCGCTTTGAAAAGGGGTGCCTGTCGCGCCAGCCACCACCCGCCCAACAGCATGGCACCCATCCACAAAAAATACCAGGAACTGAGAATCATCAGCGCCCACAATAGGCCGGCCAGCGCCAACCAGGCCACGGGGTGTCGCGTCGGCGCGACCGACCGTTCCAGACTCCACAACAGCCACGCCAGCAGGCTGGTCGCAATCAGTACATTCATATGACCGGCGATGCGGAACCAGTGAAAGGCCCAAAAGGTATAGAGCAGCGCCGCAACGGTCGCCGGAAGCACGCCGACTTGACTGCGCACCACAGCTTGCATCCCGGCAAATGAGAGCGCCAGCGTAAACAGCGTCGCAACATTATAAGCAAACGCAGGGCCACCCAGCCAATTCAATGGCAGCAACACCAACAAGAGCGTTGGGCCGCCTGCATAAGTAGCAACGTGCCAGCCCGTCGGGTAGAAGATCAATGGATAGAAAGAAGCAGAATGTGCGCCACGCACCGCCCCGTCATACCAGTCGGTGATCCAGAGAACTTCCAGGACATCATCGTAGGCAGGCAGATTGTGCGCCAGGTTGCCTACCCGCCAGCCCCATAGGAGCAACAGGGCGAAGGCAAGCCACGGCGTCGTCAGCCGAAAGCCGCGCCAACCTTCCATCCGACGCCACACGCGTTGTGTCTTGACAGCAATTTCCCGTATCATCGAATCGCGACCTCGGCCTGATAGGTGTGTGGTTGTGCGCCGTATCATCAGCGATGACCGGCACGAATTGGTGGTCGCTGCCATCATAGACGCCGATGCGAGGCGTCTGGATTGTCAGGGGCAGGGATGGGCGAGGCTGTTGGCCGCCAGGCCAGCCCAACACCAACCGGTCACCAGACGAACCAGACGGAATGTGTCCAGAAAGACCGTCAGCAATCCCCCGCCAATCGACATGCGCCAGCCCGATGGGTGGGCCAATCCCAGACGCGCCAGCAGGTCTATGCCGTAATAGGACAAGGGCGGCTGAAAGGTAAAAAGCGGGCTGCCCAGCCTTACGTACAGAAACTGCACCCAACGTGGATAGACCAAACCGTCGTACCTGTTCAGCCACCCCACCCTGCCCCACTCCATTCCAGGGAGGGAGGTGGAGCGATTCCTCCCCCACAGTGGGGGAGGTTGGGAGGGGGTGAGCAGTTACAAACTGTCAGAGACTGCGCCAGAGAAGACGCCGCCGCGACGGCACACATTCCCCGCGGCAGCGTGGGCATACGCGCCCAAATTGAAAGTCAGTGCAGTTGCTACGGCCACGATGACACGAGCGCCAATAGCAGAATCCAGCGGCTCTTGTTCAGGAGATCAGAGGGCAAGGCATCTAATGTCGTTTTTTTTACCGTAGAGGGTAAGGCGAAAATCTCTACTCCACAGTAATTGAAGGCAAAAGGACAGAACGCCACAACTCGCGCATAGGCGGTGTAATGGATTCGTCCAAGGGATCGAGCTGTTCGCCAGTTTCAGAATTGAACCAGCCGACTTCCAGAAAGTATTCTCCCGCCGGCATATCTGCGGGCAGCCTAACACGAAATTCGTCCCGATATAGCTTTCCAGGCAAGAATTCTCCAAAAGGCAGTCCGCCCGGTGTCACATGATCCTCCTGTGCCCAGATGTCGCTGCCGGTGCGGGGATTTACCGCCTGCTCCGGCTGATTGTTGCGAATGTGTACAAAACTCTTGAGCCTCTGAAGGCTATCGGCCTCCCCTCGCCAGAAGAGGGAGAGACGCAGACTCCCGCCGGGCTGGGCCTGATAGGTGGGCACACGATAACCGACCAGCGAAGGCCCCCCGGCGAAGGCTACGTCCACCGTCACATCCGCCCCGCAGACAACCTGCGCTGTGGACTGACAGCGGAAAAGCGTAGTGGACGGATCGAGTACAACCCACTTCAGCCCCAGAAAGAGGGCCAGCCCAACCAACAGCCAGACCGACGGCAAGGCTTCCCCTTCGGCTTCTTTGGGTCGGGGGGAGGACGTTTTACCCCTGTCCCGGATTCCAATGACCGCCAGACTCAGGGCAATCACCCCGCTCAGCGCCAATCCCCACCACTGCCATCTATTGCGGCTGTAGCGCAGGTTCAGATTATGGCGACCCGCGCCAATATCCAACTGCGCGTAACCCGTCCCAGCCTGCGGACGGATCGTTACCGGCTGCCCGTCCAAAAAGGCTTTCCAGTGGGGATAGTAGAGCAGATAGAGGGTAATCGTCTCCGGCTGTGCGCTCTCCAGCGCCAGCGCCCAGCTACTGCTGCCGACCTGGGCAGAGAGAAGCTGCACCCCTGCCGGTGGGTGGGCCAGAGGGCGCTGTGCCGGATCAAAGTCCTGACCCAATTCGGCCATCACTGCTTCGTCAAAGGGATCGTCGCGCCAGCGGGGCAAAAATTCGCCGAAAGCTGTCAGGGCGCTGCCCGACGCCCGCCACTCGATGGCCCGTACATCTTCCCAAGTCAGGCTGTTTTCAAAGTCACCAAAGCGGTGTTGCAGATTTACATAGAGGGAGGGCAGGGCCGCAAGCAACAGCAGGCCGCTGATCAAAAGGCTGGCGCTTCTCTGCCAGCGGGCCGCAAGCAGAGCGACAACCCCGCCCACGGCCATCGACGCGGCCAGGGCCTGCACCCCCATCAACCGGGTGCGGTATTGTACCCGATGCAAAATCGGATCGAACAGTTGCCAGATGAGGTTCGAGTATTCTGTAAAGAGCCAAAAGAGCATCAGCCCGACAGCGGTTGCCAGACCCAGAAGTACGGCCAGCCGCCAACGCCGTTGGCGCAATGCGTAGAGCGTAGCTGGCAACCCCAACCCCAGGAGTAGGGTGTGCAGCAGACCCACCCGATCCCCCAGATTGTTGTTGCCGGTTTGCGTGTCATAGACAGCCGGCAAGGCCAGCAGCCGCTCCACAGGAATCGGATTGTCCAGGGGTATGGCACTCGTATCGCTGAAATCCCGATCGATATGCACATAACTCTGTTCGCTGATCAGCGGCAGCCAGAGAAAGCTCATCAGCAGACCGCCCGCCAGCAGGGCCAACAGCGGTGCGGGTGTGCGCCAACGCCAACCCGCGACCAAAGCCACCAGCAACGCTACGGGGGCCAGCATCAGCGGGGCCAGCACGTGCATTCCGATACTGGCCGCCCACAGCAGGCTGGCGACGACAAAGCGTTTGCCGGTCGGGGATTGGGCCAGCCGCAGCAGACCCCACAGCACCCACGGGTAGAGAAACATTCCAAAGGTTTCGTTGGATCCCCGTTCCAGCGCGTTGCGCAGCACATAGGGCGCGTAGAGATAGGCGGTGGCCCCGGCCAGGGCTGCCCAACGCCTCCCTGTGACCCAATGAAGCAGCGCGTACGCGCCCAGAAAAGCCGCCAATAGCCCGCCGCCAATCAACACCCGCCAGCCCAGTGGATGGGCCAACCCCAACCGGGCGAGCAGGTCCATTGCGTAGTAGGGCAAAGGGGGTTGAAATGTAAAGAGAGGGCTGCCCAGCCCCAGGTGCAGGGATTGCACCCAGACAGGCAAAAGGTTGCCCTCGTCTATTGCGTTCGAAAAGAGCAATCCCCGGGGGATATGTTCGGCTGCGGCGTCGTGAGCAAACGCGCCCAGATTGATCAGGAAAGCCGTAGAGACAGCGGCTGCTGACACAAGCAGAAGCAGCAGAAGCCAGCGGCTCTTACTCAGCGGAAAGTGGGCCATTTTTCATCCCTTTTGCAGATCAGTTCCTCATGCGCGGTTGTGCGCTACGGACAATGAAAAGCGGACGCCGTCCTTTGTAACCCGCACTGTTCGTGCGGGCTGGCGCAAGCTGACAGCTTGCGTTACAGGCTATTTGCAGGGCAGTTCCATTGCGTCCATCTCTTTCGTATATCATACAAAGCGCGCTTTGCGGAAATTGATGCGGGTCGGGGAAATGGCAAATTCCGCACTACACATCCCGCCGCCGACGGTAGAGGAGCGTCAGAACAACCATTGCCAGGGATCCACCGCTGATGACCAGCCCCCAGGTCAGCGTCTCCGGCCAATAGACCAGATCAAAAGTCAGGTTTCCGGCAGGAATGGGCAAGGCAAGCAGCGTCAGATGGGCGCGCAGGACGGGAATTGGAGACTGGGGAGTTGGAAATGGGGAATCCACCCGCCAGCCGGGCATCCAGTTTTCCGCGATCAGCAGGAGGCCGCCCGGGTTGTCGACCACAGAAATGCGTTTGCGGTTGGGCGCAATCTGGGAAAAATAGATGGTGGGATGCGGAGATGGCGGGGTATCGGTCAGTGACGCCCATTGGCTGAATTCGGGTGGGAGCAGGGCTGTCTGGGACAGATCGAAGTTGTGATCGGCCAGGAGGGCCAGGGCGGCTGTGTCATCGACAATCTGCGCCTCTTGCACCAGCCAAATCCGGGGATTCGTGTCGGTCAGCCGGTGTAGAAAGGTGGTGTCCGTGGCCTGGGGAAATTCGGCCAGCAGCTCGGATGGCACAAAAAGTCCGTGCCGCCAGGTGAGAACCGTCTGTACACCCAATAGCCGCCACATACGGTCCAGGGGGAAGTTGTCGAAAAGCGCGGCGAATCGGGCCAGGCGCAGGGGGCTGCTGCCCCAGACATCTTCCACCTCTACCGACATACCGTAATCCTCATAGACCCGATATTCGTTATAGACCCGCCCACTCTCCACGGCTGCCTGCACCGCGGTCACCTCCGGGGCCAAAATCGTCTTGCGGGCCGGGCCAAAATCGCTCACATTTGTTCCCCCGTTGACCCAAAAGAGAACGCCTACCCCCAGCCCGATCAAAGCCCAGCCCTGGCGATCTTCCCACTCCTTTTGCCAAAGCAGCCAACCGCCGGCCAACGCCACCAGCCCAGCCAGCGCCAGGGCCGACCAGACCCCCTGCTCCGCCAGACTTCGACCAGTTGCTTGCCAGGAGATTCCAAAAATCAGCCCCCCAGCCCCCACGCCAGCGACCAGAAGTATACCCGCCACCCGCCGCGCCCGGGGGGAGAGCTGCGGCAGAGCGGCCATCCCATAGCCGGCCAGCCCACACAGGCCAAAAGCCACCAGATAGGCCGCCCGCTCCTGCCCCCGAAAGAGATTCCAGCCCGGTGCGTAGCGGTAGAACAGGGGGTAGAGAAAGCTGTGTTCGCCGTAGGAGAGGAGCAGGGCCAGGAGGGCGAGGAGGGGGGAAAACAGAAATAGTGAATGGTGAATAGCGAATTGTGAATTGTGAAGGGGGCGTAGGTGGGAGAGGCCGAGCAGGGCCAGGAAGAGGCCGGGGAGACCGATGAAAAGGGGAGAAAATTGGGTGAGCAGACCGGGGAAGAGCATCTGCCAGGTGTCGCGGATGGGGAAACCGCCGCTGACAAAGGCGTACTCCAAGCTGGCGCGTACGCTCAGTCGGGTGAACTCCAGGCTGGGGAGAAGTTGCGCGGCAGAGAAGGCCAGGGTAAGCAGCCCAACGCAAAGAAAGCGAAAAGCGAGGCGGAGGGACGAATGGGATGGTGGAGGAGTATCCGAATCCTCCCCCCAATCTGCACCGCCTCGCCCCCTTGTAAAGTCTCGGAACAGCAGAAAGCCCATCCAACCGATAACCGCGTAACTCAGGTGCAGAAATGTCTGGGGATGGCCGGCCAAAAAGGCCGTCGCCCAGGCCAGGGACGCCCCCACCCACCAGCGCCAGCGAGTCGGTCTATCCGTCCCCGCCAGGAGCAGCCAGAGGATAAGGGGCAGCCAGATGGCTGTGCGCAAAATCGCCAATTGCAGGGGCGGGTAACCGGTCAGATAGCCGGAAAGGGCAAAGAACGCGCCCGCGGCATAGGCGGCCTGCGAACTTCTGGTCAGACGCAGGAGCAACAGATGGATGAAGAAACCAGCCAGTGCGATGTGTAGCGCCGCCTCTATCTGCAAAAAATAGAGCCGGGCTGCCGGGCTGGAGAAGGGCAGGGTCAGCAGCAGCAGCAGATCGCCCACGGGATAGAAGACGCCCGCCTGGATATCTGCCAGAAAGGGATGGCCGCCGTAGGTGTAGGGATTCCAGACCGGCAGCCAGCGCCCGGCCAGCCATTCGCTCTGCTGGAAAAGGCTGAAGGGCAGGAAGTGGTGGCTGAAATCCCCGTCCGGAAAGGTGCGCACCCCCAACAAAAAGGGTGCATAAAAGAGGGCTGCCAGCAGGCAGTAGAGGGCGAAGATGCGAACGGTCACTCTGCCAGAGGTCATCTGATCCTATTTCCGAAAGCCCAATCCCCGCTCTTTCAGGCTGACAAAGCGGCTGCGGGTGACAATCAGGTGGTCCAGCACGTCGATATTGAGCAGTTGGCCTGCTTCTACAATCTTCTCCGTCACCCGCACATCCTCCGGGCTGGGGGTGGGGTCGCCGCTGGGATGGTTATGCACGATAATCATCGACGCACTGTTGGCCCGAATCGCTTCCCGAAAAATTTCGCCCACCCGTACTACCGCCGTATTCAGACTTCCCGAATAGACGGTAATGATACGTTGCACCCGGTTCTTCGTGTCCAGAAGGACGGTGCGCAACTGCTCCCGCTCCAGCAGACCCATTTCCAGCATCAACAGATTCGCCACATCCGCGGGGCTGTGAATCTGGGCCTGCTCCTCGGGCGCGGCCAGCAGCAGACGGCGGCCCAACTCCAGGGCCGCTTTGATTTGGGTCGTCTTGGCCATGCCCAGGCCGTGGGTCTGGCAAAGCTCCTCGTGGCTGGCCAGGGCCAGACCGGTGATGCCCCGGTATTGGATGAGCAGCCGCTCGGCCATACGGATCACATTTTCGCCTTTGCCCCCCGTGCGCAAAATAATCGCCAGCAGCTCCGCCGTACTCAGCGCATTGGCCCCGGCATAGGCCATCCGCTCCCGGGGGCGTAAATTCTCCGGCAGCTCTTTGATGGTGGGGCTGTATTCAGTGACAGGGCGGCTGGCAGTGGAGTCATCGGTTGTTGGCATGACAGATTCCCTGGAAAATGGAGAGTGGAATGGGGAAGGACGTTTTGGAGTCGACGACGGGGCCAAAGCGAGTGTCACTACTCTTTCGTAACTGCTTAGGGCTTGTCAAAGAATAACTTCCCGTTTTGGTGCGTCGCACTGTCCAGATGAGGTTGCGGACTAGAGTCATTTCGTGGACAGTGCGACGCACCGGACGAGTCCCGTTTTGGTGCGTCGCACTGTCCAGATGAGGTTGCGGACTAGAGTCATTTCGTGGACAGTGCGACGCTCTCGCCACACAATTTTTGCGTAACTGTCCATCCGGTGCGTCGCACTGTCCAGATGAGGTTGCGGACTAGAGTCATTTCGTG
>JAHDWH010000032.1:0-7898 GCA_023384455.1 Caldilineaceae bacterium
AATCTCCGGGATACTCATACCCGCGGCCAGATAGGAGAGCACATCATAAACTGTAATTCGCATCCCGCGCACACAGGGCTTACCACTTCTTTTGCCCGGTTCCAACGTAATTCGAGCGCGATAGTCATCCATTCTGATTTGTCCTTTCGCCTGGATGATGGGGTGACGACACACCCCATCATCCCATCATCCCACCCCTACTTCTTCACCTTCTCCAACAGCATCTCCTGCCCCATCTCCCAACGGTAATGGCTGTTGGACGTTTCGTTGCCCGCCATCGCCATCAGGTCCTCAAAGGCGGCGGTCGCCTGATCGTAGGAGTTGGTCTGGCCAGCCTGCAACGCGCTCCACAGGAGCAGGGAGCGGTCGCCCGTGTGATAGGCCAGCAGATCCCGCTCCATATCCAGCCATTCGGGCAGAATTTGGGTATACATAATTTTCTCCGGCAGGGGTTCCACCCGGATGGGCTGGATGCCCTTTTTGTTGACAATCGCCGGCACCTCCACCACCACATCGTCGGGGACACCAGAGAGCGCGCCGTAGTTGGGCACATTGACCTGAAACTGGCCTTCGTTGTCGTTGACCAGCCCGTCGATAATCGGCACCTGCTGCTCCCGGGTCTTCTCTCCGCCCAGAGATTCCACCAGGCTGGCGCTGGGGTCGTTGGCGAGACGGGTCATCTCGGCGATGCGCTTCTCCAGATTCTGCACAAAAAGTGGCCGGGCCAGATGGGTGTCGGGGCCACCCCAGGGCTGGCCGAACCAGTGCATCTTCGTCTCGATATCCGTATGATACCACCAGCCGCCCCGCCTCGGGGTGTCACCGATGGGCATCAGGCCAAACATCCGGTACTGGTGAATCGTGCCCCGGCTCATCTGAATGTCGTGGGTGCGCTCGGCGATGTGGGTAGCCCAGTAGTTTTCGCCCTCGTTGGCAATCCACTCCTCCAGCAGGGGGTAGGCTTCCTCGCCTTTGTAATAGAAGTGGGTGAGCCAGATATTGTGGTTCAGCCCCGGTGCCTGCCAGGTGATTTTGCTCTCGTCGCTCAGCCCCAACACACGGGCGATGTTGTAGACGCCGTAGTGGCCGTGGCAGAGGCCGCAGACTTTGATGCTCGTCTCCCGGGTCATCAGCGTGCAGCCTTCGTAGACCGGGTTGCCCGACTGGATCAGCCAGGCGTCCGGGCAGACATCCTCCATTGTGCGGGCCACGCCCAGCATTAGGTCCAGGTTGGCAAAGCCGCCAGTGCCGATGCCGCCGCCGTGATAGTAGCCATATTTGGCCGCCACTTCCCGGGAGTCGGCCTGTTTGCCGTGGGGGCTGGCCGAGGCGGTGTTGATGACGAAATCTGCGTCCTGCAAACTGTCGCGCAGGCTGGTGGTGGATTCAAAGCGCAAATCTGTGCCCAACTCCTGGGCGTAGCGCTGGCCCAGTTTGTGAATCATATCCAGCCGCTCCGGGTTGATGTCCATAAAACTGATGAGGCTGCCGGAGAGGGAGGCGGTAAGACAGATGTCCTTGACCAGGCCAAGAGAGAATTGGGCGCTGCCTGCGCCAACGACGCTGATGCGGATGGGGGTGGACATAGGGGTATGTCTCCTTTGCGGTGTGGGGGGTATAGAAGCGGACAGATTTCATAGATGTTATTTCCGGCGGTGTACATCCGGGCCAGAAAATCGATCACTCCGTCTATTCTAATGTGGTTTTGCCGAAAGGGAAAGCGCGTGATCAGATGGGGCGTCTTTAGCACCGGGCGGCCTACACAATTCCAGCCTGCCCCAACACTGAAATGTAATCATCAGATGGAATCCAGCGTCCACACGTCCAGCAGACCGTCGGCGCTGGTGGCGATCATCTGGACTTCCGGGCGGATGCCGGTGTAGACGAGGGTGGGTACGCCATCGTTGTCCACCGCACAGCCCGAATATACGCCGTCCTTATCCGGTCCGCCAGGGGTGGGGGCCAGTGCTCCCAGCGGAGTAAATCCCGGCTCACCGCGTGCCCCCAATGGATTGTGCCGTGGAAAGGGCCAGCCGGGTTGTACTGGTAGAACAGTCAGCAGGTCACCAAGTTGACCCTGCCCCACGCCAAACTCATCGAACGTCTGGATGAGGTCACAGGCATCGGTGTGCGTACGGCTGAGATCATCCTGGCCGAAATCGGTCCTTCGGTCCAGAACTGGTCTTCGGCTGCCAAACTCGCCTGCTGGGCCTGCATCTGTCCCGGCAACCATGAATCCGCTGGCAAGCGCAAGAGCGGCAAACGGCGCAAAGGACAGCGCTGGTTGGTCACCGCTCTGGTCGAAGCGGCTTGGGCGGCTTCGCGCAGCAAGGATACCTACCTGGCTTCCCAATTCCATCGTTTGCGCGCTCGCCGGGGTGCCAAGCGTGCCGCAGTCGCCGTCGCCCATTCCATTCTCACTATCGTCTACCATCTCCTGAAGGACCCCACCGCCTCTTTTCAAGACCTGGGCGGAGATTATTTTCTCAAACACAACAAGGAGCAAGAACAACGCCGGGCACTCAAGACTTTACGTTCCCTCGGTTATGATGTGGTCTTGACCCCCGTCACCGCCTAGTCTCTCCTTTGAGGCTCATTTCCCATATTCGTTTGACCTTGCCGACTCGTTTTTCGAGCCTTTTCTTTTGTTTTGCCTTTTTTCAGCTTCTCACCCACTTTTGTGTTCTATTTTTCAGGGCAGGAAGTTGGGTTCTTCCGAAGCCGACATTTTGCGCGCCTATCCAACTCTGCGGGCCGAGGACCTGACCAATGCCTGGACCCACTATCGCGCGCACAGAATCGAAATCGATGAGCAAATTCAGGAAAACGAGGCGGAGTGAAGATGGCCCGATTCTATGCCAACGAAAACTTCCCCTTCCCGGTGGTAGAAGAATTGAGACGGCTCGGCCACGATGTCCTAACTCCAATGCCCACCCACTGGAAAGCCCGGGCCCGCCAACTGAAAACCGAAACCTTCGCCCTCTACCTGGCCTGCCGGGAAGGACACGCCGGTCAAAGAGTCGCCCGTTCTCTGTTGTTGGGGCAAAGAAGGCCAGATTCACCTGGTTGGCAACACAGAATCCAATGGTATAATGAAGCTGCGATGAAGACAGAAACGAATGAGCTTTGAAGATGAGGGAGTGCTATGGCGACAATTCAGATAGAATCACAGGTCTCGCTTGATGCGCTACTGCACGGCGTTGAACAGCTCAGCACCCCCGACTTGGAACGTCTGACAAATCAGGTGCTGGCTTTGCGGGCGCGGCGGCGAGCGCCCAGCTTACCGCACAGAGAAGCCGAGTTGCTCCAGAAGATCAACCGGGGGATGCCCGCGGAGTTACAGACACGATTGGAGTATCTCTCGGCAAGACGCCGCGCCGAAGCGCTGACCCCGGAAGAATATCAGGAACTTTTGGCGGTGATAGACTCAATCGAACTGCAGAACGCGCAGCGTATTGCCTATCTGGCTGAACTGGCCGAGTTACGCGCGATACCCCTGCGAACCCTCATGACCCAGTTAGGAATCAGACCGCCAGCGTATGCCTAGACAACGTATCCGTACTCAGCAGCGACGCCAGGTGATCGAACGTGCCCACGGATGTTGTGAGTATTGTCTTTGTCAGGTGGATTTTGCCACCCACTCCTTTTCCGTAGAGCATATCGTTCCCATCAGTCACGGAGGGACAAATTCCCTGGAGAATCTGGCGCTGGCTTGTCAGGGCTGCAACAGCCACAAGTACACCAAGCGCGAAACCCTTGACCCCGTCGAGCAGACAATAGCGCCGCTCTATCATCCCCGACAGCAGAGATGGCAGGAACATTTCCGGTGGAGTCCCGACTATACGGTCATCATTGGCACCACCCCGACAGGGCGGGCCACTGTGGAAGCCTTGCAGATGAACAGACCCGGTCTCGTCAATCTGCGGCGGGTTCTCTACGCATTGGGTGAACATCCGCCGAATTCTTTGCCAGATATGCAATAAACGCCCTACTCCAATGCTCACCCACTGGAAAGCCCGGGCCCACCAACTGAAAACCGAAACCTTCGCCCTCTACCTGGTCTGCCGGGACCCGCGCACGCCCTGGTACGCCCGGCTGCTGGCCGGGGTTGTGGTGGCCTACGCCTTCAGCCCCATCGATCTCATCCCGGACCCCATCCCGATTCTCGGCTATCTGGACGACCTGCTCCTCGTCCCCGGGGGCATCCTCCTGGCCCGGCGGCTGATTCCCCCCGTTGTCCTGGCCGAGAGCCGGGAGTGGGCCGCGGCGCTGATGGCCCAGGGCAGGCCGGTCAACTGGTATGCGGCGGGGGTGATCGTCCTCCTTTGGCTGGCGGTCGCGGTCTGGCTGGCGCTGCTAATCCGGAAATATCTGACTGTATGAAACCAACCGCCCCAGCACCAGAGACCCACGCCTATCGCGCTGCCGCGGAATGGAGGCGTATGTATAGCGATTCGCTCTCCACTCTGAAAAATGCGGTTGACAGAAAGCATCGCCCACACTATTCTGATAATCAGACAGACGGACAATCGGGCAGACGGATAGAAAGGAACAGAGCTATGCCAGTGGTCATATCTGAATCCATACAAATGGCCCAACGCGGGCAACTCACTTTTCCCAAACCAATGCGAGAAAAGTATGCGCTAAAAGCTGGAACGAAATTCACCGTCATTGACTTGGGCGGCGTATTTGTCTTTAGCCCACGCCCTTCCCGGATCGACGAGCTGGCCGAGAGAGTTGCCGATCTCTTGCGCGACAAGGGAGAGTCTTTGGAAAGTTTGCTGCTCGCTCTGCGGGAAGAGCGTGAGGATAGCTATTAAGTCTATGACCACAGCCCTCACCTACGACCCCTTCAACCTGCAACACACCTTCCCCCGCCACCCGGAACACGCCGGGCGGCTGGCGGGCACGTGGAATCTGCTGGAAGCCGACGGCATTTTGGAGAGACTTCTGCGGGTGGAGAGCCGGCCTGCACCGCTTGACGCGATTACAGCCGTGCATACAGCCCGCTATGTGGAGCAATTGGAGCAGATGGCGGCCCGGGGCGGGGGAAAAGTGGACCCGGACACGTATGTAGTGGAGGCCACCTGGCAGGCCAGTCTCTTGGCCGCGGGCGGGCTGCTGGCCGTGACCGACGCAGTGCTGACCGGTCAGGCGCAAAACGGCTTTGCCCTGGTACGCCCGCCCGGTCATCACGCCCGCCCCCACACGGGGATGGGTTTCTGTCTCTTTGGCAATGTGGCTGTCGCTGCTCGCTATGCGCAAAAAACCTACGGGCTGGAACGGGTGCTGATCGTCGATTTCGACGTGCATCACGGCAACGGCAGCCAGGAGATGTTCTGGGATGACCCGTCGGTGCTGGTCTTCAACACCCACCAGTACCCCTTCTACCCCGGCAGCGGCGCATTGGACGAGACGGGCGCAGGGCCAGGCGCAGGCTTCACCGTCAACCTGCCCTTCCCGCCCGGCGTGGGGGACGCGGGCTATCTGGCCGCCTTTCGCCAGGTGCTGGCCCCCGTGGCCCGCCGCTTTCGGCCGGCGCTGATTCTGCTCTCGGCGGGCTACGACGCCCACTGGATGGACCCGCTGGCGAACGAACGGCTGAGTATCAGCGGCTTTGGCGGGCTGGTGGGGGAATTGATGGCCCTGGCCGCTGAGTTGTGCGGTGGGCGTCTGGTGGCTACGCTGGAAGGGGGCTACAATCTGGAGGTGCTGCCCCACTGCGTCCTGACTACCCTGCGCACCCTCAGCGCCGACCCGGCGGGTCTCTCCGATCCCTTTGGTCCACCGCCGGGACAGGAGACGGACATCAGCGAACTGCTGGGGGCCGCTGGCCGGCTGCACGGATTGTGAGACGTGAGACGGTAAGGTAGCGACTGCGTACCAGCGAGGAACTATACTTGACCGGGTGACAGGGTGACCGGATGTCAGTTTATGCCCGTGTCGAGTATAAGCACAAGCGTTAGTCGGTCGGTCAACCATCTGAAACGTGAAACGTGTAGTACAAACGACTTACGATATGTTTGGCACTTTACCAACCGAATAGAACTACCTGAAAGAAAGGCTCAAGGCAGAGAGAAGGGCTGAGTGCTATGCTAACCTTCCGGGATATATGGGATAAAGGCACATATATATAAGGAAGGGCAGAATGAAACGAGAAGAGAAAAGGCAGTTGGAAATGGTGGAGAGAGTGCGCCACGATAGCCAACAGCGATTGCAGCAAGCATACCACTGGTTATGGCAGAGCGCCATCAGCCAAGAAAGAGCCCGAAAGGAGAGCCAAGATGAGCCGAATCGTGATGTATGCCAGAGTGTCGAGTCGTCGCCAGGAACAAGAACGAACGATTGAAAGCCAGATAGCGCAAATCGAAGCCTATGCCAGAGAGCGAGGTCTGGAGTTGGGGGAGGAAGACCGCTACCTGGATGATGGAGTGAGCGGGAGTCGGTTGGCCCGGCCCGAACTGGACCGTTTGCGAGACCAGGTGGCCCAACAGGCGATTGACGAGATTTTGTGCCTGAGTCCAGACCGGCTGGCTCGGACCCTGGCCGTACAACAGGTGTTGCTGTATGAAATGGAACGGCATCAGGTGAAAGTGACCTTTCTCAACCAGCCAAATCTGGTCACGGATGAGCAAGAGAAGCTATGGCAAGGGATTACGGGCGTGATTGCCGAGTATGAACGGGAAGTCATTCAGGACCGGATGCGCCGGGGACGCCTCCATCGGCTACGCCAGGGCGAAACGGTGCCTGTACAAGCCCCCTACGGCTATCGCTATCTGGCCGATAAAACCACCCGACGCAGCCAATGGCTGGTGGTCGAGGAGGAAGCGGCAATTGTGGAACAAGTGTTCGCATGGTATACTGATAGCGGGCTGACTCAGCAAGAGATTGCCCACCGTCTGAACGGGCAAGGAACACCCAGCCCCGAAGGCAAGAAATGGGGTTCCACGGCCATTTCCCGACTTTTGCGCCAGCCAGCCTACACAGGCAAGGCCTATTACGGGCGCAAGAGCGCAGATAGCAGTCAGATCGGTCAGATGCGTAAGGCGGGTCGGGGGCGCTTGGCTTTTCCTCGCTATCTTGCCCGCCCCTTTGCCGAATGGATTGAGAGCAAGGTCCCTGCCCTTGTGGCCGAATCCCAGTGGCAGGCTGCCCAGAACCGCTTGGACATGAACAGCCACTTTTCCTCTCGCAATAGCCGCCGACCTTACCTCTTGCGGGGTCTGTTGGTCTGTGCCACCTGCGGTCACACCCTCCAGGGGCGCACCCAAGGCCAGCGCATTACCTACCAATGCACCTACGGCGGCAGTCGCCGACCGCCAGATGTGCCGCCGCATCGCTGTGTGGTCTCCGCCGACGTCGTGAAACCCCTCATCTGGCAGGCTTTGCGCTCTTTGCTCGACCAGCCCCAGCGTCTTCAAGATGCCTGGCTTTCCTTCTGCGCCGTCCCGGAGCACACCCCGAATTCCCGTCTTCAGGTCCGCCAGCACAATCTGCTCCTCCGTCGTCGCCGCCTGCTTGACCTTTACGAGACCGGCGTCATCTCTTTGCCAGAGTTTCAGGAACGTCTCACCCCTTTGGCTCAGGAACTCGCCCAACTCGAAACCCAACTGGCTGAACCCGTTCAGCCACCTTTCCAGATTTCGATTGAACTCTTTACCCAGCGCATCCACTCCGCGCTCGACTCTGCTGATCTCTCTACCCAACAGGAAGTTCTTCGGTTGTTAATCGAGCGTATCGTCGTCTCTGACGAGGCTCTCTCTGTCGAACATATCGTTCCTACTATCGACAATAGTCGATTGGACTACACGTTCCGTGAAACGTGAGGTGTCGTCGCAGACTCTCACGCTGAAACGTGAAACGTGAGGTGTTGTCGCAGACTTTCACGCTGAAACGTG
>JAHDWH010000032.1:7998-38321 GCA_023384455.1 Caldilineaceae bacterium
TCGCAGACTTTCACGCTGAAACGTGAAACGTGAGGTGTTGTCGCAGACTTTCACGCTGAAACGTGAAACGTGAGGCGTCATCGCAGACTTTCACGCTGAAACGTGAAACGTGAGGTGTTGTCGCAGACTTTCACGCTGAAACGTGAAACGTGAGGTGTTGTCGCAGACTTTCACGCTGAAACGTGAAACGTGAGGCGTCATCGCAGACTTTCACGCTGAAACGTGAAACGTGAGGCGTCATCGCAGACTTTCACGCTGAAACGTGAAACGTGAGGCGTCATCGCAGACTTTCACGTCTTCACGTTTCACGTCTTCACGTCTTCACGTTTCACGTTTCACGTCCTCACGTTTCACGTCTCACGTCCTCAATTCTTTGTCGTTGCGTTCTCCAGCGCCCCCATGGGCTTGAGATCGATCCCCAGACCCCAGACCTCGCGCACAGTGTCCAGATAGAAGAGATAGTTGTCCAGAGGGACATCCGGCGGCACCCGGTGATCGCAGAAGCCGACATAGCCGCCTTCCTCCACCAGGGGCAACAACCGGTATATCTCCCGCTCGATATTCTCTTTTGTCTGGGCCAGGATGTGCTTATCAAAGCCGCCCATCAGCAGCAGGTCTTTGCCGTATTGGGCGCGGAATTTGATCGGGTCGCCGCCCCACGTACCCACTTCCAGGGGAAACATACAGTTTACCCCTGCGTCCAGCCAGTGGGGGATAAGCAGATCGATCTTGCCGTCACAGTCTACCCAGACAATATCCACCCCGTAGCGGTGGAGCAGATCGGTGATGCGCCGGTAGTGGGGCACCATATATTGCTTAAAATGGACAGGGCTGAGCAGGGGACCCGCGTTGTAGGCCATATCCTCCCACATCCCACAGGCGTCGAATTGACCGCCGGTCTCCAGAATACGGGTCAGTGTGCCGAGGATGCAATCGGTGACGGTCTCGAGCATCTCCTCGAACCAGGCCGGGTCGTCATAGACCACCAGAGAGAGATTTTCCACCCCCATCCAGTTGCGCAGCCAGCCATAGAGACTGCCGCCGGGCAGCACAGCCAGGGTCTCCCGCTTGGGATCGCACCAGACCTTCACCCGTTCCTCCCAATCCGCAGGACAGCGGGCTGGGTGGGCCGGGTCCAGTTTGGGCACGAAATGGGTGCGCCAGCTCTCCCGGTCAGTCAACTTGTGGCTCATCGGCAGGGGAATCGAACTGAGGAATTTGCGTCGCAATACCTGCACCCCATCGGCCTGCTGGCGTAATTCATACTCGCCCCGGTCCTCCAACACCTTCTCTTCAAAGCCAGGCATCAGCCCACTGCTCACCCCAACAACCCGTTGTCCTGCTTCAATGCCAGAGTCCATACCAAAAAAGTCATCACTGGTCAATCGGTTCACCCAACGGGGCAAGCCCTGTTCGTGCCAGATAGGCAGGGTTTCATCCCAAAAGCCGAAATCCATAATCGGCGAGCGATCCCTGGTCTGATAGCCCATTGTTGCGTGAAAGCGCTGACGATCATTCATCGAAGAACCTCCTGAGAAAGGAATGGGGAAAAAATAGTGAATAGTGAATAGTGAATAGTGAATAGTGAATAGTGAATGGTGAATGGTGAATGGTGAATGGTGAATGGGTATGCTACCTACTACCTTCTCACCATCACATCTATCAGATGTTTCAGCACGGCGTTGGGGTCTGCGCAGCGTCCGCAGTGGACAGGTGATGTCTGAATGAGGGTGCTGTGGGGCGCGGTGATCCAATGAAAGCGCTCGGCCTGGGGCAGGCTGCCGATGGGTCCTTCTCCGGCGCAGATGGCGGGAATGGTTGCCAGGGCTGCCACTGCGCCGTCGATGTCAAAGTCGGGGGGTGCCAGCGCCATCAGCCGCGCCCGTTCCAGCTCCACCCGGGCAGCCAGAAAACGCTTTGTGCGGCAAAAGAGGATGACCCCGCCGTTGACAAACTCACCCCGTTCCACTCGGGGCACTACCCGCAGGACGGCATAATCGTAGGTGGCGATTCCATCAGCCATTGCCAGTCCGGCCCTTCTCCGCCTCTTGCACAAAGGCAGACGACGCGGCCAGCCGGGCTGTCAGATAGTCCACATAGCCCTGGCGCTGGGCCGCCACATCCGCAAAAATCGCCTCGTTCCCCAGCCATTCATCGGGAATAATCGCCACCAACCCCGCCCAATCCATCCCGGCCAGAAGCTCTTTGGCCTGTTGATCGGCCGCGGCCAGATTGCCCGACCGGGCGAGCAGCACATGTTGGCGGCTCATTGGGAAGGCATTGGCCGCCCGCTCGGCATAGCCCGGCCAACTGTGATGAAAGTAGAGAGATGCGCCGTGATCAATCAGCCAGAGTTGCTCCTGCCAGATGAGCATATTTACATTGCGCGGGGTGCGGTCCACATTTGTCACCAGCGCGTCGAACCAGACGATGCGGGCGGCGTCTTGCCGGGTCAGAGGAAATTTGAGCAGCGGGCTGTACTCCACCGCACTGGGCAGATAGGCCAGGCCCAGATTCAGCCCCACACTGCCCCGCAGCAGGTCCTGAATCTCCGGGTCTGGCTCCGAACGGCCAAAGTGTCTGTCCATACGGATCAGGACGATCTCCGGGACGGTCAAGCCCAGGGCCCGGCCAATCTCCCCGGAGAGCAGCTCGGCGATCAGCGCTTTGCGCCCCTGGCCCGCGCCGGCAAATTTCATCACATATTGCCGGCCGTCATCGGCTTCGATGACAGCGGGCAGAGAGCCGCCCTGACGCAGGGGAGTTACATAACGTTCGGCCTGCACCGTACGAATGGAGTGAGAACACATAAGGCTTTTTGCCCGGTCTAGGATGATCCAGTAAAGTCCTGCCAACCGTATGATAGACCTGACAGGCAGGGAAGTCAATCTGGGCCATTCCCTATTCTCCCTCCCGTTTCCTACCCATCTGCTTTTCGGGTAGAATGGAGCAATCGTGCCGCTATTGATATCGAGACGAGAAAGCTACAATGACTGAAGCATTACAGCCCGACCGACTGCACGAAGCGCTGAAACAGGTGATCGACCCGGAAATCTTCGAGAATATCGTCGATTTGGGTCTGGTCTATGGCGTGGAGGTGCTGCCCGAACAGCAGGCCCGGGTGACGATGACCCTCACCACCCCCCACTGCCCGATGGGACCCGAAATTATTGAGAATGTGCAAAGGGTGATCACTGCCGAAGGCGCGGCGTCGGTGGATGTGAATATCGTCTGGGAACCCATGTGGACGCCGGAGATGATGACCCCGGCATTGAAGGCCCAACTGGGCATCGGCGAAGAGGAGCCGCAGTTGGAGATCGAACTCCCGCCGCCCCCCCCGCCGGTCAAAAAGAAAAAGGGACTGTTATCCCGCATTTTTGGAGGCTGAACAGAAGAACCCTATGCCCAATCGTACACAGGTTTTCGCCCACCGGGGGGCCAAAGTGGTTGCACCGGAAAATACCCTGCCCGCCTTTCAGAAGGCCATTGAGATGGGCGCTGCCGGCATTGAACTGGACACCCAGGCCACCGCAGACGGCCATCTGGTCGTCCTGCACGACTTCCGCCTGGAACGCACCACCACCGGCAACGGTCTGCTGCGCGAACATACGCTTGCCCAGCTCAAAGATGTGGATGCGGGTATTCGTTTCGACGAGAAATTTGCAGGAACGCCGATTCCCACACTGGAAGAGGTTTTCGATCTGGTGGGGGGGCGCTGCCGGGTAAATGTGGAGATCAAAAATATGGACTGGGACGGCGGGCCGGAGGTGGACCTGCTGGTCGCGCTGCTGCAACGGCGCAGGCTGCACGATCAGGTGATCGTCTCCAGTTTCAACCCCATCGCCCTGATGAAAGTGCGCTGGGCTGACCCCTCCATTGCCCTGGGTCTGCTCTATTCAAAGGAGCTGCCCATCTTCCTGCGTCGGGCCTGGCTGGGGCCGCTGATCGCGCCGGAAGCAGTGCATCCCCATTATTCACAGGTCACAGAGGAGTATGTGCGCTGGGCACACAGCCAGGGCCATTTCGTCAACGTCTGGACGGTTAACGACGTGGAATTGGGCCGTCGTCTGGCCGGGCTGGGCGTGGATATGCTTTTCTCCGATGTGCCGGATGTGATGATGGCGGCGCTTGCGGGGTAGGGATTTCCCTGTTCTTGCCCCAGAAAACAGAACGCTGATGACGCGGAAAGGACGGATTGGCGCTGATATACTTGACAAGGTGACAAAATGACCGGGTGACAAAATATCAGTTTGTGCCCGTGTCGAGTATAAAAATCGGCGGATCGTCCACGTCGTCCGCCCGAATATCCGCCGGGCCAGACGCATTGGCAAGTTCAGCCCCGTGCGGATGGCCGAATTGTGGGCCGTATGTTTGCACTGAATGTTTTGTGTTCCATACGAATCTCCTACTCTGATTCCAAAAAGGATTTTGGACGCAGATTACGCAGAGAAAGTCCGTGTAAATCCGTTCTATCCGTGTTCATCCGTGTCCTCTTTTACACCAGATTTACGTCAAATTAATCACCAGTTCGATTGTATGTTTTTCGCCGTCATCGGAAACGTTCATTTCGTCCACCATCGATTTGATGAGGAAAAGCCCCCAGCCTCTGGGCGATTGCAGCCCGGCCAGTTTCAGGTCGATGTCCGGGGTGGCCGGGTCGGGAATCGCCGCGCCGCCGCCGTGGTCGGTGATGTACACCCGTAGCTGCTGGCCGTCGCGCTCGGCCTGGACCCGCACAGGCAGGTCGGCCCGGTAGCGGTTGCCGTGCTCCATCCCGTTCATTGTGGCCTCGGCCACCGCGGTCTTGAGCTTTTCCAGACGGTCCGCTGGCAACTCCAGGGAAGCGACGGCTTCGGCAATCTGGGCCATTGCCTCGCGCTCGTTGCCCGGCGCGCTGGGCAGTTCAAAATCGGCCAGTTGGGTGGATTTTTTTTGTGGGCCGTCGTAGTACACAGTGACCAGTGTCACGTCGTCCTCCTGCTCCCAAGCGGGGCCAACAAAATTGTGCAGAGTGGCGAGGTGACAAACGTCCGGGCGGGAATGTCGGGATGGATCAGATCGTTGACCCGTTCCATTCCAGCACCGCACCGGGTGATCCCAGCCGCTCGGCAGCAGTAGCTGATCCTCGCCCGGCAGTTCCCCTCTCCGATGCGGAAATTGTCAGTCTGGTTCGGCGCGCCCGTTCGTCTATCCATTCCAAAGATGCCTTGCGCGCTGTAACCGAACAAGCCTATTTTTGGACCCCCGAGTGGCAGGCCAAAGAAAATACCGCGAACCTGGCCATCGCAGAAGGCCGTATGCAAACCTTTGATCGTATCGACGAAATGATCGAATTTTTGGTTCGGCAATGAAGTTCCGTCCTGCCCTGAAAATAGGACGCTGATGCCGCTGATCTGAATTGATTGACGCTGATAAAATCTGCGCAGATCAATTGTTTCTGCGTAAATCTGCGTCCACTTTTCATCCCCCGTGGCGCGACCCGTCGCATGGGGAACTGTCCAGATTTTTTGGGGTGCGTACGTATCTTCTCAATAATCGAGAGTAACACGAGAGCTGACAGGTGCGCCAATCGACTTTTCTTGCCTGGCAAACTTCTCAACTGGCCCACCTGTCAGCTCTTTCCCCTGGATATTGAGAAGATACCGAATCCGCACCACAAAGAGAAAGAAGCCCGCTGATGATAGCGGGCTTCTTTCTCTTTGTCACTTTCTCTTTATCACTTTCTCTTTGTCACTTTCCATTCGACTTTCGCACGTTTCGGCGCCAATCAGCCCATTGACTCTGACCGGGTGCGTGGTGCGTGTACCGGTACACGCACCACGCACTTACCTGGCTCCGGGGCGGGTTGGCACCTCTCGATACTAGCGGTTGACCGCTGGCAGATGAATCTTCCGCTCCGAGGCTGTCTCCTTCTCCCGCTGCGCGGTACTATTGTGGATAATCGGGAAGTAGTAGCGCATAGTTGTTGGTTGCTGCACGCCCGACGCCACTTGCTCGACCGCTCCGGTGCAGAGAGAAGTCGTCTTCACGCCGCTGCCGTTGTCGTCTACGGCCAAACGCAGGGTCTGGGTGATGGGCTGGTAGTCGGTCAGACTGAAGTTCAGCGTCGTGGATGCGCTCACGGCCAACTCTGCGGGCAGGGCGATGGTTTGCACCACCGCGCCCTGCCGGTAGAGGGTGAAGGGCATCCCCGACGGGATGGCTGTCGAGCCGCTGCTGTTGGACAGGGAAATGACCGTCGTAGCGCCGATGTCGCCGAAGCGGACTTGCAGGCCGTTCTCCTGGCAGGCCGCCTGGACCTCGACTTGGGTACAGCCCTGGCCGCCATTGCCGTCGGCCACACAGACCTTCGCCTTGTAGTCGCCTACTTTGTTGTAGGTGTGGCTGGCCTGGCTCTGGGCGCTGCGGGCCGCCACCGGCACGTTTTCCACCGTCCCGTCGCCCCAGTCCACCTGGGCCGTGTGGGTATCCGCGGACGAGGTATCCACGAAGTCGAAGTTGATGACCACAGGCTCGTTGTAGGGGCCGCGCTTGCGGGGCTGGCTCTCCACCACCGGAGCAATGTTGACGATTGCCACCGTGCCGTTGATGGTCACCTCGCCGCCGTCGTCGTCCCGCACCCGCACAGCCACAGGCCGGGTGGCCGGGCCGTCGATGGCCCGGGCGTCGAAGAGCACCCGGGCGTCGCTGCCGTCATCGAAGTCGCCGTCGTTGTCCAGATCCCAGGCCACGTCCAGGCTGTCCCAGACGCCGGGATCGTCCACCAACACGCTGAGGATGCCCCATTCGCCCTCGTTGACCGCCATCGTACTGCTGAAGACTGCGGTCGGGTTGGCGTTGGCGATGGTCAGGCTCTGGTCGCTCTCCTTGACCAGGGGCGCTTCCCAGGCGTCGGCTTCGGCATCCACCAGCAGAGCTGCGCCGTTGCTGTCTTCCAGGGTCAGAGCCGTGACGGTGAGGGTAATACTCTCGCCGGGATTCAGGTCCAACTGATCGGCCTGGCTGGGTACATCGTTGACCAGGAAGTCGGTGATGTCCAGGATGTCGGGAATCACCACCGCCACATCCACATCCGTGGCTTGGGACGGTCCCTGATTGGTGACGACAATCGTGTAGTGTACGCTGTCGCCTTCGGTGGCGCTGGTTGTCCGGGGGGCAATCCATACGGCCAGGGTCGCCTGGGCGTCCACCGGGCTGTCGATGAAGACGTAGTTGTTGTTGAAGTTCGGGTCCTCGGAAGCGCTGCTGGCGACGATGAGCGTCTCCAGCAGATCCCGCTGATCGGGCTGCACGGTCACGGTGGCCGTCACGGTGGCCTGGCTGCCTGCTGCCACACTGCCAGCTGCGCAGGTGATCAGCTCCGCAGCCTGGGAACAGTTGGGGCTGGCCGACACGAGGCCTACGCCGTCGGGCAGGAAGAACTCCACCTGCACGTCGTCCGCGTCCGAGGGTCCGTTCTGGGTGACGGTGGCCGTGTAGGTCATGGACTCGCCGGCCAGAGCCGACGTGGCCGTGGCCTGGAGGGACAGGTCAGAGCTGCGCACCACCCGGAGTTGCAGGGACTGGGTGTCAGCCGGGTCCGACTTCCAGCGACTGTAGAGATTGTTCGACGCCTGCAGGATCAGATCGAGCAACGCGCCCTCGGCTGTCTGGGGCGTCACCTCGAAGAGGAAGGTGGACTCATCACTCCGTTCGCCTGGGGCAACGGGGTAGTGCGGACCACAGGCGAGCACCCGATGTCCTGGATCATTGAAGGGCCCCGGGCAGCCGGATGTGGGCTGTTCGGCGCGGCTCAGGATGTCGGACAAGTACGGGGTCGGCACCCAGAGTAGATGGAATATACGGTCGTCACCTGTGTACTCCTTGTAGCCCCCATTATAGAAGGTTGTGGTCAGGGTGAAAGGCTCTCCGGCCACCACCTCGTCATTCTGCGGCCCATCGGCCAGAAGAACCTGAAGGTCTGTGTGGTAGGGATCGCCGCCGATGGTGACATAGAGCAGAAGCGTCCGGGTCACGCCCTGGCTGGTCGCGATCACCGGTATCTCGTGGCGACCTTCCCTGGCCCCCGGCAGGACAGTGACGGTGGCAGTCACCCATTCGGAGACAGAGGCGGTCGTCTGGGAGAGTTCCACCAGCAGGTCGTCGCTCTGGAAGGCCGGGTCCAGGGAAAGATTCACCGGGTCTGGCCAGTTGGCGCCGTCCAGCAGGGCGTAGAACTGAACCTGACTGCCTGGCAGGGTGTTCCAGCGGTCGAAGCCCCACAGAGGCTCTGCCTGGGGATCTGCCGCGGGCTGGAAGGCGATCAGGTCGAAGCCGCCCACGTTCAGGGTCAGGCTCAGCAACTTCTCCTGCACGTAATCGGTGCCCACCAGAACCACTGCATAGCTGTCGGGCAGCAGACTCTCGGTGCCGGTCAGAATCAGCGTGACCGACTGGCCAGGGCCGAAGCCATCCGCGCTGAAGGACCAGTCCAGCCCCGCGGGTGCTTCGATGATGTCCACTTCAACGAAGTCCTGCTCGCCGTTCTGGTAGGCAGCGTCGATGGTCACCTGGGCGCTGCCGCCCTGGCGCAGATTCAGTGTATTGTCGCTCACCCGGACAGCCGCAGCGGGGGTAGCCCGCAGGGCGAAGGACGGCTCGTTGACTGTGACAGGCAGCTTCACCTGCTTCACATCGCCGCTGGAGGCAGCCTCGACGGTGACGGTGTAGACGCCACCGGGCAGGTCATCGCTGGGGGTGATGGTCAGGCTGGCCTGCACCCCGGCCACTGTGGGGGTGACGATATCCGTGGGCAAGGCGTAGTCGAAGCCCTCGGGCAGCGCCGCGATGTCCAGGAAGACCCAATCCGGGTAGAGCTCCGCTGTGGAGGTGAGTTGCAGGTTCACCGCGCCGCCGCTGCCGCCGTTGAGGGTCAACGCCGGGGGGTTGGCCGCAAAGGTGAAGGGCGCGTGCAGGGGCGTGGCCCGCACGCTCTCCGAGGAGGAGAGGCGGCCCGTGCCCGTGTCGTAGCCGGCCACAGTCACCGAATAGGCCTGCAGGGCCGAGAGACCGGTGACCGTCTCGGAGATGTTCTCGCCCAGGTCGAGGGCGAAGGTGTCGGGGTCCGCGCTGTCGCCGATGGCGGTCAGCTCGATCTCATAGCCGTCCACGTCCGGGTTGCTGTGCTTATCCCATTCCACCTGGAGACCGCCCAGAGTGGGCGTTACTTGCAGGTTGGCCGTCCAGTTGTCCACCCAGTCGTGCCAGACGGTGGCCGTGCCGGGGAAGTGCTTACGGGTGGGCGGGTTGCGGCTGTCGTCCACCTCCAGCCAGAGGGTGTAGACGTCGCTGCGCAGGGCCGCCAGATTCACCGACTCGCTGGGCGTCTGCTTGCCCGGCAGATAGGTGAACTGGGCCACCGGCGCGCCGCTGAACTGGGTCACTTCGCCCAGGTCTGTGGTCACCACCTCTGTGGCTGTGATGCCCGCAGCGGTGACTACCTGGCGGGTGTCGGTGTAGCTGGCCGTGGTGGTCAGCGGCCCTTGCATCGCGTAGATGGTAACGGTCGAAGTCAGCTCAGTGGTCTGGGTCCAGTTCAGAGTCACCTGGTTGTCCAGGGCCTCCTTGCCGGAGACAGCCAGTTTCTCTACCGGCGGGCCGTAGAGGGTGCCGTCCACATTGACAACAAACTCGTAGGTGGGCTGGCGGCTCAGGTGCAGCTTCCATTCGCCAAGCTGGGCGTCGGTCACATTCATCACTGTCTGGACGACAGGCGGCACTTCGTTGGCCGGTGTGGGTTCCCCGGTCTCCGGGTCCAGCATATCTTCACCGGAGACGAGGGTCTCCTCAAAGGTCACATTGCTGGGCAGATTGGCGGGAGAAATCATCAGGCCATCCGGTCGGAGCAGGCTGATGACCACATCCGTGTCGTCGGGCTGGCGGATGATGGAGACGCCGATGTCGCCGTGCTGGGCCAGGTTGGTCACATCAACGGTGATGCTGCCGTCTGTGTGGAAGCTGTAGGCCGTGAAGAGGTCCAGCTCCTCGGCGGTGAGGGCAGCCCGGGCCAACTGGCCGGATGCGATGCGCTCGTGGATGCTTCTGGCTCGCAGCAGGGTTGGTGTATCGACGAGCCGGTATTGATCCACATTGCCCACACGGAAGCGCCCGTCTGTGTCTACGTAGATGCCGTAGTTTTTGCCAGCCACGCGTACGCCAGCCTTGAAGCCCCAGGCCGATCCGCCGCTCTTCTGGAACTCGCCGAACTCCATCGTCGCGCCGATGAAGAGGTCTCGAGGCGGGATGCGCAGGCAGATGCGCTTGGTATAGGTCTTCCAGAAGGTGGGGATTCGGATCGTCCAACAGCTATCCACCAGTGCGCCGCGACGTACGCCCACCTCGCCGTAGATACGGCCTGTCAGGTGGAAGCGGTTGTCTTTGGTCCAGGCAGCCAGCTTGACTTCGCCCTTGGCGATGACCGCGTTGATGTTCAGCTCGGCCTTGAAGAGGAAGGGCACGTCGCCGTCGGTAAAGCGCATAGTCGCTCGGGCCCGGGCCGCTTCGAACATAGAGAAGATCTTCATGGAAGCGCCGAGGCCGATCTCGAACTTGTAGGGACTCTTCACATATTCGATGCCCATATCGCCTTCAGCGCTCAGGGCGTTGAAAGAGCCAACCCGCAGCTTGCTCTCCATAGTCACTTTGACTTCGATCTTCGTGACGTTGTTGGAGAGGGTGAGGGTGCCGCTGATGGCGGTCAGGTCGAAACCGCTGGCCCCCAGGGGAATGGTGCATTCCAACGAGACACTGACCTTGCGCAGTTGGAAGGTGTCCACCTGCTCGGCGGTCATGGGTTCGATGCGCATCACGACAGCCTGGTTGCCGTCCGCATAGATTTCCACGGCCACGCCCAGACCACTGCATCCTCTGCCGCCCATATTGGGCATCTTCAGCTTGCCGCCGGCCGCGATCACATAGCCGTCGCCCTCCTTCTTCAGCTTGCCCTCCAGAGAGAGGACCATATCGCCGGCTTTGATTTCGGGCAGCTTGAACGCGCCGCCGCCAATGGATACATTGTCCTCACTGATCTCCAACTGGTAGACGGTGGCCGACAGCCCGCCCCAGGCTTTGGGAATCGAGAGGGTGGCCTCGCCCGCCTTCACTTTGCCGTCCTCGATGGAGGCAGATTTAAGGGCCACTTCCATCCCGGCTATGGTAACCTTTAGACCGTCCACCGAGCCGCGGGTAGCACCGTTGCTGTCCATACGCAGGCTACCTGTGGCCTCAGCGGTCTGGGAGGCGATCTTCACCGTCACAGTGCCTTCGATACCGAAGCCGTAGGTGCGATCCTTGGCCAGGGCCAGGGTCAGGTCGCCCTTTACCGAAACCCGGTTGGCGGCATCGGCCTTGCCGATGGCGAACTCCACCGGAATTTTAGCGTTGGCGTCGCCAAAGGAGAGACCGTTGGAGTCGATCTGCACGCCGTTGATGGTGGCCTTGGCCTCATTCAGGGACTTGGGCAGGGTCAGGGTAGCGGATTTGGCCTTGACGCCGCTGTCGTCAAAAGTCACTTCGGCCAGGACCAGGGATGACTTGGCGACGGTCAGGGATAGCTCCTCCAGGGTGCCGGAGAACTTGCCCTCTTTGTCCCGTTTGGCGCTGAACTTGACCTCCTGATCGTTGTCCTTCAGGTTGATTTTGAGCACGCCTTTGATCGCCAGCTCGATAGAGGCATCCCCGGTGGGGTCGTTGACCACCAGACTGAACTCCATTTTTGCGAAGGTGGCTGCGGAGCCGATCTTCACGTCGGGCAAGTAGTTGGTGATGCCCGCGCCGCCGATGCTGATACCGCTGCCGTTGATGACCACTTTTTTGACGGTCACCGTGAACTTCTTCGTGGCCGTCTCCGCGGCCACGGCTCGGCTCTCCCCGTCCGGGGCCATTTTGTGCAGCCGGGAAGCCAGCCGCTGGTCTTTGTTCTTTTTCTCCTGGCCTTGAATGGTCAGACTGGCCTCATCCACCTTCAGGCCGCCGTTGTTCAGCTTTACCTTTTTCATCGCCAGAGCGTGACCGGCAATGGTCAAATCGATCTGTTTGACGCTGGCTTCCAGTTCGCCGTCTTCGTTGATGGAAAACTCGATGGGGATGTTGCGGTGGTTCCCGGGCAGCCAGAGTTGCAGCGTGCCTTCCAGTTGCAAGCCGATCTTGCCGTCGAAGACGCCGATGGTGGCGCTGTTGTCAACGATTGCAATCGTCGGAGTCGTGGGGGTTGTACCGGTCAGGGTGGCGGACGCGTAGACCGGTGCGCGGGCCAGCCCGGCGACGGTGGTCGTCACGGGCTTGCCTACCGGATAGATATTGGGTATGGAGACTTTGACGCCGGCCCCGCCCAGGGTGATGCCTTTGGGTTTAATCACCAGATCGGAGAGCACGCCCTGGGTTTCCCCCAGCTTTTCGGGCAGGGTGAGGGTGGCGTTCTTGACGGTGATGGCCTCGTCGGTGATGACGGCCTTGTCTACCTCCACTTTCATCCCCGCCAGCACCATCGAAAAGTCCTTGAAGGTTCCCTCGACTTTGCCGCCGGGTTTGATGAGCGCCACCAGTGCTTTCTTGGTGTCGGTGACGATCCCGGGCTGGGAGAAGTCGATGGTGGCGGAGACCGAGGCTGTGCCGCTGATGACGGCGACCTGGGTAATGACCGCCTTGCCTACCAGGGAGAAGCCACCCAGTTCGGTCAGCGTGTGGGTGACGCCTTCGGCGGCCACAATCAGGGGATTATCCGCGGAGCCGTCCGCGGTGAAGTCACCCTGGAAGAGGTCGTAATCCTCCAGAATCTGGGCCAGGAAACCGCTGCCGTTGAGACTTTCGGCGCCGGTGGTCCAGGTGAGCGAATCTTCCGGCCCCAGTTTGATATGGAAGACCGGTGCCTTGCCCTCCTCTTTGAAGCCGATCTCCACCGCGCCGGACGCCTCTGCCTGACCGGCGACGGTCTGGAAGCTGTTGGCCGCCACCACAATCTTGCCCACTTCCTGGGTAGTGCGGTTGGCCGAGCTGACAGTCAACACAGCAGCGGCCTCGGCGTCAGCCCCGCCGGGATCGACGGTACCGGCGTTGGTTGCCTGGACGGTACTGGTGACAACGCCGTTGCCCTTCATCGTCACATTGACCTGAAGGGTGCGGCTCTCGTTGACGGCCAGGCTGCCCGCGCTGCACTCCACAATCTTGCGCTCTTTGCTGACACAGCCCGAGGGGCTGCCGGCAAAGACGCCATTCGCGGGCAAATTGTGGGTTACTTTTGTCTCCGCGGCTATAGCAGGGCCGGCGTTGGAGACGACGATCGTATAGGTGATGGCCGAATCATAGACGGCTGTGAGCGGAGCTGTGACGGTAATGCCCAGGTCTGCGGCCAGGGAGTTGGCCCGGGCCGCCACCGGCTGGTCAGCCGGGGAAGCGAGGGAGAGCTTCTCTGCTGGCAGACTGGATAGACTGGCTTGGGGGGCATTTTCCGGGCTGCTCGTGGCAGCCGAGGCGCTCTCCTCGGCCGGGAGGAATATCCCTGGAATGCTCTCCTCCGGGGCCAACAGATCGAGCCGTTCCGAAGGGCTGGCGTAGTCGATCACCCGCAGGGCAGGCGGCGCGCGTTTCGGGGTCAATTTCTCCGCCACAGGGGGCGGCGCGAGCACCGGAGAGGCGATAAGCCAGGTCTCAGCAAGAGAAGGCTGAATCGCCGCTTCCGGCAAAGTCGCAGCCGACGTCTCCTGGGCCAGCATCTCCTCAAAATAGCGCGCGAAAAGTTGAGGGTCTACGCCGGGCTGGGCGGTCATCTCCCAGGCGCTGCCCAGACCGCTGGCCGGGTCCACCTGGGACGAATTCCAACGGTAGGTGTCGCCCTCGATGGCAGAGGAACTGGTCGCCCCCCCAAAGGGGTCTTCGCCCTGGGCTGCCTGGTCCAGATAGAGGGCGATCTGCTCCTCCAGGGCCTGGTCGCCGGGCTGTTCGGGCAGGCCGCCGTTGAGCGCATCCTGGACTGCCACCAGCGCGGCCTGCTGGAAGAGTTCCGGTTGGGCCAGGGCCACCCGCTCCAGATAGGCGTCAACGTTTTCGTTGGCCCCGCGGGTAAGCGCCTGCTCCCGGGGACTGGTGTCGGCCAGGAGTTGCATGGGGATGGCTATTTGTTGCAACAGCAATGCGGCGATGATGAGAATCTGAACCCAGCGGGGCCAGATTCTCGGTGGCGATTGGGTAGACATATACGGCTCCTTTGATGGTGGAGGAGATCATAAGATCGTGCGCAGATAGAACGCGGCCTTCCAGGAAAGGTCGCTGGTTTCAGTCTACAGGGAAGAAGATCAAACTGAGCGGGAAAGAGAGGAATGTCTGCGGGAAAGATTCCCGCAGAGGCATCCGGCGCGGGTCAAAGAGGCAGAGCCGCGGGGTCGAGGACCACAAGCCCGTTGCAGAGTCCCTGCAACGGGCAGAGCAGGCGTTCCGAAGTAACGCTCTCCTTGTGCAGATAGCTCCGAACGCCTGCATCCAGAGCGGTGCGCAGCGCAGCCGGGCTGCCTGCGCCGGTCAATACCAGCAGCACGCGAATGGGATGCATGGGCAGTTGCCAACACAGACGGCTTCATCAGCTTGTACGGACGCTCACACGCTGAGTATACAGCGATCTGACACTGGCTTATCGGGAAAACCGGGCAAAGAGGCGGGAAGATTTCCCGGAGGAGGGCGAAGGGGAGGGCGAGGGGAGGAGAGAGACTCAGCCGGTCTCGTACAGGTCGAGCAGCCCGGCGCGCAGGGCAAAGGTGGCAGCGGCCACCCGGTTGGGGATCCCGATGAGAGCGTAAATCCGGCTCAGCCGGTTCGAGATAGTCTTGGGGTTGAGATCGAGGAGTTGACCGATTTCGTGGTTTTCCCGTCCCAGTGCCACATAACGCAGAATGGCCTTATCCTGTGAGGAGAGTCGGACGAGACTTTGGCGCGTCTGGCCGGCCGACTCAGCACTGGCAGGGAAGGAAGCCCGTAGCAGTTCGAAAGTAGAGGAATCCAGGAAAATACCACCGGAACCCACAGTGAAGATGGCGCTGAGCAACAGTTCGTCGGTGATCGCATCCTTGCGCAGAAAGCCCCGGGCGCCCGCGGCAAAGGCATTCCAGACCTGGGCCGGATCGTCCAGCCCTGTCAGAATCAGCACACCGGGCATTCGGTCCCGTTCTTCCAGCCGTTCCATCGCAGCCAGACCGGAGAGATAAGGCATGTTCAAGTCCATTGTGATAACATCAGGCTGTAGAGCGCCGGCCAGAGCCAGGGCCTCGTGACCAGAGGTTGCCACCCCCACGATCTGGATAGCTGGCTCCTCCTCCAGTGGTGGCATCAACGAGCGAACAAAGAAGTCGTGATCGTCCACAATGAGCAAGCGAACTGGATGCAATGGGAACACCTCTCTATGCCAGAAAAACCAGTTGGAACACAGCAATCAATCGACACAAATTTAGTATAATCAACGGCTAAAAGTTGACCAAAACCAGCGCCTCCCTTCTGCTCAACCCACGGGTGTTGTCTACGCATTGCACATTTCATCACTGTGGGACGTAATCCTATGTTTCTGAGAGCCAATACGATTACCCAGGTGTCCCTCCTCTGTTTGATGGGCTTCTTGCTCTACTCTCTGCGGCTCACTGCGGTCCGCAATCGTCTGGAAAGTCGCCATTCGGTCTGGTTCTTCATCGCCGCGCTGGGCCTGGGCATGGGCACAATCTTTGTGACTCTGGTAGCCGATGTGGTAGAAGGGCCGTGGGGCTATTTCGCCATCTACTTCCGCGCCCTCTTCGCCACCTATTTCTACTATCAGATCCTTCTCTTCTTGTACGCTCTGCCGCCGGCCAGCCCTACGGATCAGCGGGAGATACATATCCTCGCCACCGCTATCCGCCCACTTCTCGTTGCAGAAGTGCTCTATCTGCTCTATCGCACGATCCGCCTCCTGGAGACAGGGACGTATATCCAGCGTCCCACGCTCATCGAAACACCGGTGATAATTTTGGTGCTATGGGCTGCATTCCTGTCAATTCGTCGTCTGCTGGCCGCCGAAAGCGCCGAAACCCCAGACGTATCCAGACGATTCCTGCGATGTGGGCCGGCGAGATACCTCCAGTTCTTGATCAATTCTCTGCTCCGACCCCGCAGTCGCGTCACCCGTGTCTATCGCTGGTTCACGTTGACCATCTTTGCCCTGATCTTTCTGGTCTTTGTCTTTACTCTCCTCCCGTACCGTCAACTCCCTTTGTGGGTGGACATGGGTCTGGACGCCAGTCTGACCATCGGTGTAACTGTGACCGTTCTGGTCTATCTGCGCTACCAGCTCGTCCCCATCTCTTTGGAGATGCGGGTCATCGGCGCGGGGTTGACTCTCTTTCTGCTCCTGTGCCATTCCCTGGCCTGGAGCATCAGCCTCATCTATCTGGACCAGAAACTGCCCGGTATACCCTATGCCCATATCCTCGGATCGGCCCAGCAGCCCGATTTTGCGATTGCCATGGCCTACCGGGAGACAGCCCGGGGCTTGAGCGAACTGCTCTTTGCCATCATCTGCTTCCAGATCGGTGGCACACTCGTCTTTGGGTTGCTCTCGGCCGTCTATTATCGTGGCACCCTAATCAACGCCTTGAGCGTGTTGCTGACCGGCTTTGAGCAGGCAGAACGAGGCAACCTGGCCTATCGCATTCCCCCGCTGGAGTGGCAGGACGAATTCGGCCGCATCGCCGCAGCCTTTAACCACATGGCCGAGAGCCTTGAGGCATCCCGCCAGGCGGTGCTGCACTATCAGGAGGGGCTGGAGGACTTGATTGAGGAGCGGACAGCAGCTCTGGCCGAGGAGATTGCTCTGCGCAAGGATGGGGAGCTGCGACAGGCCATCCAGGAAGAGCGGGCGCGCATCAGCCGGGAGACCCACGATGGGCTGCTTCAGTCCCTGGCCGGGGTGCGCCTGCGGCTGCTGCGGGGTCGCCGTCTGAGCGGTCAGGGTCCCGAGGTCATCCAGGCGGAGATGGCGGAACTGGCCCAGGAGGTGACCGGCGCGGGCCAGGAGTTGCGGCGGCTCATCAACGATCTAAACGGCGAGATCTTGCGGGATGGGCTGATCACATCCATCGAGCGGATTGTGGAACGGCACCGACGCAGCTACGAGATATCCATCCAGACCCACTTCTCCTACGAGCCAGGCGTCCTGAGTCTGAGCCAGGAACTCAACCTTCTGCGCATCGCCCAGGAGGCCCTGTCCAATGCCTGCCGCCACAGCCAGGCTGACGAGGTTATCCTGCAGCTTCAGGTGTCCGGAGACGGCGAGGAGCCTTGCACCCGGCTGCTGGTGGATGACAACGGTCAGGGCTTTGACCCGCAGAATCTCAAACGACGGGGCCGGGGTCTGGTAAATCTTCAGCGTCGGGCCGCAGAGATGGACGCGCGCCTGACGATCCAGAGCCGACCGGGCAGGGGGACGACAGTGGGGGTTGTCTTTGCATAGGGGTTGAGTCGTTCTCGCTCGGGTGCAGCACTCACGAGACGTGGCTCCTTTCGTTCCGGGTTGGGTGCGCCAGGATAGCGCTCCACTCGTCCCAATCCACCCGAGGACGGGGCAGCCCGCGGCGGGCAAGGTAGCGCCGGGCGTCTGGGTCGCCTTGTCCAGCACAGGCCGGCAGCGCACGCTGACGGGAGCACCCCTTGCGTCCAATCCGGACAACACCGCACTGGAAAACCCGGGCAGATGGCGTTTGACCTGGCACCAGGCTGGCGGGCGGCCCCGCTTGGGGAGCGGCCCCGGTATGGGTCGCCCGGTCGCTTGCCCCCTGCCAGATCGCTTTCAGACACAAGGCATCCGCGCTATACTGGCGGTGTAATACTACCCAATAAACAGCGACGCTCTCTGAATCCGTCGAAGCGTTGCGCCCTTCTCCTGGGCCAGTTCCAGCAGATAGCCCCGTCCAACCCCCGCCAGTCCGCTTCTTTCAGGTCTCGGGGCCCCGCGCCCCGGTAGACCGCACCGATGCGCTTCTCCAGCAGGGGGGTGTCGATGCGGGTGCTGCCCGCGTCCATATGCAGCACGTAGGAGTCGATGCCCCGCTGCACGACGGTGGAGGGCAGATTGATGCCCTCGGCGGCCAGCATCTGCACCAGCGACTCTGAGACGATCCCGGCGCACATATTGCAGCCGACGGGGCCGGGCTGGAAGAAATTGCGCGGCTCGTAGATGTCCACACTGATGCGGCGACCGGCCCGGGCCGCCATATCCAGGGCGAAATAGGCGAAGAAGGCCCCGGCAGGTCCGCCGCCGATCACCGCCACCCGGGCGCCGTCGTGCAGTGGATACGCTGAAGATGCGGTCATTGGTTGATCCCTCCCTCTATACTCATAGACCGGGCAGAGCGTCTTTCTGTCCGCTATGCTTCCACATCACACCACACCCCCAGTATCGCGCCCGGCCATCACGAAATCGTTACTGCTCACCCCCACCCAACCTCCCCCACAGTGGGGGAGGAGTCGATCCACCTCCCTCCCTGGAATGGGAAGGGTAGGGTGGGGTGGCTGAACAGTTACACGACATCGTTACGTCGGGCGTTACGGCTTCAGCCAGATGGAGAGACCCTCCCAGCCCCGACATCCATTCTGTACCCCATTTCATCCCATGCGCAGCCCACGACTTTCGGGCTGGCGCAGTTGCATTCCCAGAGCGATGGCCGCGGCCACACCCGTCAGCAGATTGGCCCAGTTCCAGGCCCAGACGTTAGGCCAGCCTTCGCAGCCGGTCCACGGCGGGCAGAGGATAAAGTAAGTAGCCAGAGCCAGGGCCACGTCCAACAGCAGGACCCAGACCAGGACCACCATCCAGCCCCGGCGGCTGCCCCGCTCTCCGGCCAACAGCCCCCACATCCAGACGCCGGCCAGAGCCATATAGATCAGCGTGCCCGGTGTGTCCCAGTTGCCCGCCGGGTCCTGATAGGGGTACTCATAGCGCCAGTCCAAAAAGGCCCGGCCCAGAAAGGTAAGAAAGGCCAACGTCGAAAGGGTCATCGCACCGTTCACAGAGTGCAACCAGCTTTTCATGGGGATCCTCCTTTGCGTGTCATCAGATAGACCGCTTCCCCGGCGATGTAGCCGGACAGCCGGCGCTCCGTCAGAGTTTCGATCTCGAAGTACGGGCCGAAGTCAGCCTGAATCTCGCCCGGACGTAAGGAGATCGTGCCGAACAGACGCGGCAGCCGTTTCTCCCACCAGCGCGGCGGCCACTGGTGGACGTAGATCAGGAACTGGCTTTGGGCGTGGGTCAGGGGCAGTACGTTGCGCAGATAGGCCTGGCGGTCGGTTTGGCTCAGATCGTCGTAGACGCCCCAATCCACCAGCAGATCAAAAGTCCCCTTCACGTGCTGCAAGTTGGTCAGATCATCCTCAAGCCATTGCACAGAGACACCCGCAGCCGCGCCCCGTTCCCGGCAGAGAGCGATAGCTGCGGGCGAGTAGTCCGTGCCGGTGACGTCAAAGCCGTGCTGGGCCAGGAAGATGGCGTTGCTGGCCGTGCCGCAGCCCAGATCGATGGTCTTGCAGGGCTGGATGCGGCTGCTCTCCACCGCCTCGACCAATTCCCTGCGCGGGCCAAGGTCCCAGGGGGCGCGGAAGTAGCGATAGGTGATCTCGTAGAATAGCTTCATTGGACAGTCCTCGGCCAGAGTTGGCGGGTCATCACCCAAATCAGAGGCAGTTGGGCCAGAAAATAGAGGATGTGGGAGCCATAATGGCCCAGACTCTGCTCCGGATCGAAGGGCAGAAGGGCCAGGGGCAGTACCGAAATCACGCCGCCGCCAATCAGATGGAGCAGCCCTGTGATTGTGTAGACGGTTGTTGCGTTACGGTTTCAGCCAGATCGTCACCCCTACCGGCTGTATCGTCTCGTCCACCACCCGCGACAGCGCGGCGGTCAGGCTGTCCAGATCGGTCTCGTCCCGGGCGGTGAGGGCAAAGGCGGTCAGCACCTGGGCTGCGTCATACTTTTTGCGATAGAAGCGGCGGTCGAACAGCGCCTGCACCCGGCGGCGCAGGGGGCCAGCAGTGCGGTGATCAGCGTGTATTGCAGGGTGCGCCGGATAAGGATGTCGATATCCCACTTCCCAGCCGTCAATACAAAATCAGTAGCTGCTTCAGAATCGGCTCCGCCCAGGCAACATCCCCGGAGAGGGTGAAGCGGCTGTATGCCTCGTTATAGCTGTAGCGGCCCGACGCCCAAATGTTGAAATCCAGCACATCCATCTGCAGAGTCGCGGCCACGTCTCCGTCCCCGACCCGATAACGGCCACCGGCCACACCGGAAAGGTCGAAGATCAGCCCGCGCCCCCCCAGTCTTCCCCGCAACTGCATCGCCACATCCCGCATCACCAGCCCGGCGATGCGCCCGTCGTGTTCGGCGGTATGCTCGAAGGGGCGGTTTGTGGCCCGACAGATGTCCAGCCGGTGCATCCACGTATCCCGGCTGTGGACCACCCACATCAGATGGCGCATGGAGAGCCACCCGCCGACTGGATGGGGTATGGCAATCGGTTTGACGAGCCGAAACTGGTAGGCCCATTTTTGCATCGCCGTCGGCCCCACCTGCCGCAGTTCGGCGATCAGTTCGGCTGGGGTACGCCCGGCCCGTTCGGCCAACTGCCGCCGGTTGACGGCGTCTTCCGGCAGCTCGCCCTTGCGCGGCGGTGTCAGATACTGGCGGAACATTTCGCTGTAGCCTGTTCCGCTGGCATAGCCACCGGCCTGGTGTGCCACCATCCGGCGCACATCCCAGGCGGTGCAGGCCGTGGGCAGATACCACTCGTCCTCCTTCAGATTTACCAGCAGCTTCATCAACCGGTCAAAAGCCATCTGCAACAGCCGGTGGGCCTCGTCAGCATCGGGATAGAGAATCTGTGCCGCATCGATAGTCGTAGATTTCGGTTGGCTGGTGGGCATAGGACGTCCTTTCCGTCGGGGTAATCGTTCGGCAATGGGGTGATACTATTATTTTGCCCCTACCCGCCAGATTTTGAAAACGCGTTTTACGGCTCCACCACCAGCACGCCCTCCATCCCGGCCATCTGGTGGCCCGGCGTGCTGCAATAGAAGGGATAGCGGCCCGGTGCCAGCGACGGGATGATAAACTCTCGCCGCTCTTTGGCCTCCAACTGTACGTGAATGTCCAGGCCGTCCACATCAAAGGCGTGGGCGTAGCCATCTTCGTTGAAGACCCGCAGCGTCACCGACTTCCCGGCCTGGGCCTGCACTTCTTGTGCAACGTAGCGCATATCTTTCATACGGATGGTGGCTGATTTGCCGCCACCACCGCAGGCGGTCAGCAGCAGGCAGAGGAAAAGAAGAAATGGAAGAAATCGCATAGTCATTTCCGTAGACACTCAACTTTATCGGCTGATCGATTAAGAAACGTGAAACGTGTAAGAAACGTGAAACGTGAGATCACTCGGCCTTTCTCACGCCTCACATTTCACGTTTCACTCGTCACGCCTCCTACGGCTCCGTTGTCAAATAGGCATAGAGTGCCGCCAGATCGTCCTCTGTCAAGCGGCTGGCGATCTGCCAGGGCATTGTATCCGGGAAGGCCACGCCGTCAGGCATGACGCCCGTGCGCATCATCTCTTTGAACTGGTCCAGGTTCAGCGTACCCACCAGCGGCCGGGGATTGGGGACGGCTGGACCCATTGCCGATGCCGGCGCGCCCGCTGCATCCGACCCGTGACAGCCCCGACACTCGCCGTAGGTCGCCACATATTTGCCATATTCGGCGCTTACGCCCTGGGCCGGGGCCACAACCGACTCCGCGCCTTTTTCCGATGCGCCAAACATCCCCGCCCCAAACATAATCGCGCCGACAAAGCTCAGTTTGTCACCGGTGACCGCGGTCTGTTCCACCGGTGGCAGTGTGCGCAGATAGGCGATGATCGACTGCACGTCGTCGTCGCTTAGCTGGGCGGTGGGCAGCAGGGACATAAAGGCGAGCAGATCGCCCTCTTTGTCCACCCGGTGGCGCAGAACCCGGAAGAGTTCGCCGTCTGTATAGCCAGCCAGCTTGCCGCCAGGGGTCAGATTGTCCGCCACCATATCCCCCACAAAGCCAAAGCCCTCGGCCTGGGAGATGTTCCAGCCGCCGTTGAGAGGATGGGCTTCGGTCGGGTTGCCGTCCGCACCCACCGAACTGTGGCAGCCAATGCAGCTCAGGTTGACCAGATAGTCGCCGCGAGCGATCTGTTCGGGCGTACCAGCCACTGTCAGCGCCGGCGGGGCGGGCACGCTGGGGAAGTAGGTGACGGCGATGCCTTTGCCGCCGAAAAAGGTGAGCGCGGCCAAAACGATTGTCAGCAGCCCCGCGCCCAGGCCACCGGCGATCTTTACCCACATGCGCTGTGCCCGCACAGCCCGCCAGGTCAGCCAGCCCGCGCCGACGGCCAAAATCAACACAACCAGCCAAATGATGAGATTCGTAAGCATTGGGATCTCCTCCTTTGAAATAGTATGACAATACAACCCGCCCGTTTGGGTTGTGAAGCGTGACAATCAATCCGTTTTTGCGTTTCTGGCCTGATTGTAGCAGGCAATCGTAACGGGAACGTTACGAAATGCGTTCAGAGCGCAGCCAAACAGCCACATCCTCTGGTTGCAACGTCTGCTCGATCACCCGCTGCAATTCTTCATTCAGGCTGTCCAGATCGGTCTCGTCCCGCGCTGCCAGGGCAAACTGGGCCAGCATCTCCTGCACCCGGCGGCGCAGGGAGGTGAAGAGGGCGGCGACCAGCAGGGTGGAGAGGACGATCACCACCGGCAACTGTTCGCCGATCACAGAGCCAAAAACCCTCGGCACATAGACGGCCACAAAGATCGCGCCGGCAAAAAAGAGCCATTCGATCTGCTCCCGTTCTACCCCGCGCGCGCGGCGGAAACGGACGAACAGGGCCGCCGCGCACCCTATCGTCAGCAGGGGCAGCAGCACAAACCAGACCGGCATAAGATACGCATCCACCCATCCACCGAGGGGAATAAAGCCAATCGGATTGGGAACGGTCCACTCGCCATCCACCGGCCCAAGTTCCCCGGCAAAGGTAGACAGAAAGAGCATTGTGAGCATCATACAAACGCCTATAAAAATCAGACCCCGCCAACGGGGCGAAGGGGGTTGTCCGCCGGGGAAGACCAACAGCACTCAGCCCCAATTGCCGAACCAGAGGGCCGCCAATAGGAGCAGAGATGTCGTCGGCGGCGCTTCGACAAACCCGGCCAGATAGAGTTCTGTCGGTATGGCAAAGGTGAGCGCAGGCAGCATCAGCAGCAGCCCGTTCACATTGCGCGGCTGGCGTGAGACAATCAGCGCGCCGACGAATGCAAAGGCGATGGGGATCAGCCCCCAACTGGCTTCAACCGCCCATACGATGCCTCTGCTGTCGCTGGCGGCAGGTCGGGACAGTCAGATTCTGTAGGTCAGCAGCACACTGGCTATGACCAGATCGAAGAATAGCCAGGCGAAAAAGGTGTTACGTCTGATTTCCATTATACAAAAATATCTTTCCGGGGCAATCAGTCGGTCAGCAGTGCAGACCCAACCAGAAAAATACCCTAAGCCACCAGAAAGAGCAACAGCCCGTAGGCCACCCCCACCAGCCAGCCCGGCGCAGGCAGCAGGCTGCGCACAATCCGCAACAGATAGCCCCAGACAATCCCATAGACGCCGGAGACGGCCAGATGGGTGAGCAGACCGGCAATCGGCGTCGTGCCTTCACCCGTCCCGAAATGGGAGAGCGCATCCGCCACCGATTCGCCCGTAGCAAAGCCCAACCCGGCCAGAAAAGCCGCCATCACCACCCCAGCCACAATCCCCGCCAACAGCCCGCTCACCGCGGCGTCGCCCCAGAATTTCCTACTGGATACTTTCGCCTGTCTTTCTATCGCTTGCTGTCCTTTGTACAATGCCAGAAAAGAGCACTACGCCGGTTACAAACCGGCGTCTGCCACGGAAAATGCGTTGAAACGCACTGAGGGAGACCCGATACCTAACCCGTTTTCAACGGGTTTCCCGTAGCAGACGCCAAATTGATTCGGCGGGTCTCTCGCCTCTCTTTGCCGCATACCCTACGACCGTCCCTTTATGCTACAATACTCGCAATTCGCAACCCGCAACTCGCAATTCGCAATTCGCAACTCGCAATTCGCCCAAATGCACCGCCCCTGAACGCCGAGATTTGGAAGCTGGCGGAGTGGTGAACAATGCAAAACCCAGAAATGACCTACGATCTTTTTCTTTCCTACGCCCAGCCAGACGAGGCGTGGGTACACGGCTATCTGCTGGATGCCCTGGAACAGGCCCATATCCGGGTCTGGACCAAAGAGGAGTTCCGCCCCGGTCTGCCGCTGGTGGCCGAATATGAGCGGGCCGTCACCCAAAGCCGTTTTGTTGTGCTGGTTCTGACACCCGCCTACAGGTCCGAGGATTTCGGCGACTTTGTAGATTTTCTCGCCAACAGCTACGGTCGACGCAGCGGGAGTTGGCCTGTCATTCCCCTGCTGTTGCAGCCCACGCCCCTGCCCGAACGGCTGGGCCATCTGGTCCCGGTGGATGCCACGCAGCCGGCCCAGTGGCCGGCCGCGCTGGCGCGCATCGCTGGGTTGCTGCAAATGCCCATCGACCCGGCCACGCAGCCCCCGCCCTGTCCCTATCCCGGACTGGTCGCCTACAGCGAGGCCCAGGCGGCCCTATTCTTTGGCCGGGAGTCTGTCATCGAAGATGCCACAGAGCGTCTGCGCCAGCACCCCTTTCTGGCGATCATCGGTCCCTCGGGCAGCGGCAAATCTTCCCTGGTCTTTGCGGGTATCATCCCCGCCCTGCGGGCCAGCCGACGCTTTGGGGCTGAAGAGTGGAATGTTCTGTCCATGCGACCGGGGGCAACACCGCTGGTCAGTTTGAGCGAAACCCTGGGGCTGAATCCGTCTACCCTGCAACTGAATGGGCCGCGGGCGGATGGGGGCAAACCCACGCTGCTGGTGATCGACCAATTCGAGGAGCTGTTCAGCTATCAGGCGCGGGCGCAAAGACCCACGGCCCAGGAGGACCCAACCGGGCCATTTCTCTCTGCGCTGGGCAAGCTGATGGAGCAGCCCAACCTCTATATTCTGCTCACCGCCCGTGCCGACTACTATCCAGAGTTGATGGATTGCTCCCTGTGGCGCGAGATTCAGGCCAATCGGCTCGAGCTTTCGGCGCTGGGCGAAGAGGGGCTACGCGCGGCAATTACCCGGCCCGGGGCCCAGGTGGGCGTGACAGTGGATGGCGTACTGGTGGAGCGGCTGGTGGCCGACGCGGCCGGGGAGGTGGGCGCGCTGCCACTGGTGCAAGAGGCGCTGCTCCTGCTGTGGGAGAAGCTGGAACGGCGTTTTCTGCCTGCCTTCGCCTATGCCCAGCTCGCCCAGGGCAAACGCAATGGGTTGCAGGCAGCTATCGACCGCCGGGCCACAATTGTCTATGCCAATTTGCCGGCAGCGGGAAAGCCGATTGCCCGCCGCATCTTCCTGCGGCTGATTCAGGTGGGGGACGGGCGGATGGACAGCCGCCGCCAACAGCCGCTCTCCCGGCTGCGTTCACCCGCCGACAACCCACAGGTCTTTGAAGATACACTTCAGGAGTTGGCGGCCAAGCGGCTGATCGTCCTCAGCAGCAGCACAGACGGCAAGCAGCGGCTGGTGGATGTGGCCCACGAGGCGCTGATCCAGCGCTGGCCGCTCTATCAGGAGTGGATCCATGAGAAGCGGACCGATCTGGGCATTCAGCGCCGGGTGGCCGAAGCCGCGCAGCAGTGGCAGGAAGGGGGGCAGAATCCCAGCGATCTCTACCGGGGCAAGCGTCTGGCCGAGGCCCTGCAAGGGGAGAGTTGGCAGGAAGGCAGTCTGAACGAACAGGAGGTAGCCTTTCTGGTACGCAGCCGGCAGGCCCAGGAGCAGCGGCGTTTGGGAATCGGTCTGGCGGCTCTGGCGACACTGCTTATCATCGGCGCTGGGATCGCTGCTGTGACGGGCCAGCTAAACCGCTGGCTCTATCCACCGCCCCCAATGGCCTGGTCTCCGGTCCGGGCCGGGGTCTTTACAATGGGCAGCAGCCAGGCCGAGATCGGCGCGGCCAACGCCATCCCCGAACGCAAGCCCCCGGATGTGATCCGCTTTCTGGCCGACGAAACGCCCAGCCATCCGGTCTATCTGGACGACTATTCCATCAACACCTACGAAGTCACCTTTCAGGAGTATGGGGTCTGTGTGCGGGCTGGCGTCTGCAATCCCCCTGCACAAAGTCTGGCAGAGAGCAGTGGGGGAAATCTGCCAGTGGTGGGCGTCAACTGGGAGGAGGCCCGCACCTACTGCGTGTGGGTGGGGGGCGATCTGCCCAGCGAAGCCCAATGGGAGAAGGCGGCCAGGGGCCCATCCGCCAATCCGTCCCGCTATCCCTGGGGGAACGACGTGGACCCGGCGAAGGCCAATGTGCTGGCCGATGGCGTCCAGCCAGTGGGGAGCTTCCAGGCTGGGGTCAGCGCCTACGGGGTGCAGGATATGGCCGGGAATGTGTGGGAGTGGGTGTATGACTATTACGCAGAAGAGACCTATCAGCGGGCGGGCGGCGAGGCAACGGATAATCCCCGGGGGCCGGAAACAGGCGAGCGACGGGTGCTGCGCGGCGGTTCCTATGAGAACGACTGGGTGGAAGCGCGCAGCACCCACCGCAACAGCACCCGCCCCGGCGACGGTCACGGGGACGTGGGTTTTCGCTGTGTAATTTCTAGCGCAGATATTCCCGATTGATGGCCCCTACCACCCCATTCACATCTTCCACCCACGTTTGGGTACTTTCCTGCCGGGTAAGCAGGCTGTAGAGGGCGAGAAGTTCGGCATTGGAGAAACCGCCCTGCCGCCCCTGAATCAGCCGGACGATCAGTTGACGGAAGGGCGAAAGGCCGTAGCTGCCAGGATCAGCGCTGTAGAGAGTGGACGACGGCACTGTCCCTTGCCAGCCGTCCCAAATGTTCTGCACAGTACCGTTGATGCGATTGCCCACATCGAACTGTCGCAAGGCGTTGACCATCTCTGCCGAAGATACCCCCAATCCGGGCCGGTTGTAGAGGTCCACAATGGCAACCAGTGCATCGACCAACTGCCCGGCCTGGGCTGGGTAGCCAGTTCCCACTTCGGCGCTGGCGACCCGGTTCAACAGCGTCTGTTTCAGGGAGGACGAACCAGACGACGAACCGGACGACGAATCGCGGGTCGGCGTTGCGGTCGGGACACGGGTCGGCGTGCGGGTGGGTGTTGGCGTAGCGATAGCCCAATTCCTGCTCAGGGAAGATTGGGTCCCCCAACGGATGATCGTCTGATAGTTGCCGCCGATTTGGGAGTTCACCGGTGCGGATCGGCAGGCTTTGTTGCCATAACCTTCCAACAGAAGATCCGCCACCAATTGGCCGCCCCGGTTGAGCAGAATGGTAATACCGGAGGCCGCATCCCCGGTCTCCAGCCAGGCCACGCAGATTTCATCCCCTGGGCGGAAAAGCCTGGCCCCGCCAGCCTGGGCTGCGCAGGCCTGACGGGCCGCATCTCCACAGAGCAGCACATCGAAATACTCGATTACCGCCGCATTGGTCAAAGCCTGTCCCTGAGAGCAGAACTGGGTTGTGCAGGGCGTAGGCGTGGGACGGGGTGTGGGATAGTCCGGCGCGGTGACAAAGCGGGGCGCGCCCATATTTGTCGATGGGCTGGACTGGCTGGAGCGCACGCTTTGGCCCTCCACAACCGCGCCCCGGCCGCGCAGCCAATAGATGGCCCCGCCCTGGAAGAAGCTGACCCGTCCTTCCTGATCCGGCGTATCTTCTTCGTTGCTGACGGGATAGCCCAGAAAGCTGCGTTCCCCGCCCAGTTCGATCCATTTGGCCCGGATGCCGCCGTGGACTTCCCAGGCGCCCGTGCGAGGATGCCAGTAGATGGAGCCGCCCTGAAAGTGGCTGTATCTACCCGCGCCATCCGCGGCCCGCGTCTCGTCGCTGACGGGATAGCCCAGAAAGCCCTGTTCCCAGCGGAGGGTAGACCAGCGATTGCGGATGGCCCCGTGGACTTCGTGGGCACCGGTGGTCGGATGGAAGTAGATTGAGCCGCCCGCATAGTGGCGGAAGCGGCCTGCCCCATCGGGTGTACTCCGTTCTGTGATAGAGGGCGCGCCCAGAAAGCTGTTGCTGCCGCCCAGCTCCCGGTATTTCTGCGCCACAGGCTCTTGCAGCCAGATGGTAAAGAAGCCGTAGTTGCGGGGATTGTCCGCCGACGTAAGCCGGAGAACGTACTCGCCATCCCCTGCGTTCAGCACGTGGGAAAGGGCCGTGCCCGTAGTCTGGGCAATAATGCGCCCGTTGCTGTCGCCCAGAAGCAGCTGGGGACGCAGCCCGCCCCGCTGCACCTGCACATGAACCGTCACCCGGTCACCCTCATCGCCCTGAAACCAGTAATCGCAATGGGGCCAGTCCGCGTGGTTGTAGTGCTGTTCGCTATCCCCGTATTGGATCGAACCGCCACAGCTCTGTTGGCGGGTCTCTGCGGCCAGGGCAGACGACCCGCCAGCCAGAAGCAGAAGAAGAAAAAGGGTGGGCAGAAGCTGCCCCAGAAGACGCAAGCGTCTGTCTGCTACAATACTGACTAACATCAGCACCTTTCCTTTCGCCCCTGTCCTGGAAGACGGGGTCTCTTTTGGCTAGATGCGGACAACGGCGGGAACGGAACAGGAGGAAGGGAGCAAGGGAACGGGAGCAAAAGAGGGTATCGTGCCGTACACCAAACGATTGGCCAGAAAGCTGTCGCCAATTGCCTGTAACTGCTCACCCCCACCCAACCTCCCCACAGTGGGGGAGGAGCCGATCCACTTCCCTCCCTGGAATGGGGAGGGGTAGGGTGGGGTAGCCGAGCAGTTACAATTGCTTTTATTATATCACTTCTGTCAAGTCGGAGAGGAGGGTAAGACGCCACCACTTCTCGTGGATAGCCGGGAGAGCACCAGCGCGGCCAGACCGACTATCACCCAGACCGCGGCCCAGCGGTACATGGCAAAAGGACCGACCGTCTGGTAGAGAAAGCCGCCGGCCGTGGAGCCAGCCGCCGAACCCAGACCAAAATAGATGCCGGTGAGCAGCCCCTGGGCGGTCGCACCCAGACCCGGCGGGGCCAGCTTTTTGGCGTGGGCCACCCCGGCCACCCACATCGCGGAAAATGCCAGCCCGTGCAATAGCTGCACCACCAGCACCCAGCCGGTTGTGTGGATGACCGAATAGGCCAGCAGCCGCACCACCAGCACCACCAGCGAGATCGCCAATACCCGCACAGTTTCCCAGCGCACCAGCAGCCGATCCGCAAAGAAGAAGACCGCCACTTCGCTGACTGTGGCGGAACTGAGCGCCAATCCCATTGTCCAGCCGCTCGCGCCCAGGTCCGCCAAATAGAGAAACAGAAAGCTGTGGATCACCGCCTGGCCCATGCCGCCCACAAACATCACAGCCAGAAAGATCAGCCAACGCCGATTGGCGGCCAGCTTGCGCAGGGCAGACCAGAACCCGCCGCCCAGACTGGCCTCGGCAATGGGTAATCCAAAAGTGACCAGTAGTCCGCACAACTGAAGCAGGGCGAAGATATAAAATGAGTAGTTCAGCCCGCCCCAATCCACCAGCCGACCCACCACAGGCCCAGCCACACCCCACCCAATCGCGCCCCACAGCCGGATACGCCCGTAACGATTGGAGCGCTCTCCCAGAAGCTCCAGCACAGAGTTGTCCACCAGCGGGATGATAGGTGCCATAAAAAAGGCGTAGGCCAGAGCGACTACTGCCAGACCGCCAAAGCCGCGCATTGTAGAAAGGAGCAGGGCAAAGAAAGCGGCCCCGATCAGCGCCACCCGCAGGAGGGTGCGGTGCTGGCGGGTGCTGTCGGCCAGACCGCCCCAAAGCGAAGCCGCCGCCAGTGTCATCAACGGCTGCATCCCGGCCAGCAGGCCGATCTGCGTCTCGTCCAACCCCTGCTGTCGATAAAAGAGTACCAAAAAGGGGGCGAGGGATGCACCCGCCGCATAGAAGAGGAAGTAGAAGGTTTTGGCTGGCAGGGCGAAATTGGCGGAGAGGGGACGGTTCATAGACCGCGCTTTCAGGTGTGGGGTGTCTGCTTTTTGGGGGTAGTGTCTATGCCCGGCTGGGCACAATCAGCAATGAAAAGCGGACGCTGATTCACGCAGAAACAACTGATCTGCGCAGATTTTGTAC
>JAHDWH010000370.1:0-852 GCA_023384455.1 Caldilineaceae bacterium
TTCTTCGCTTTTTTCAGTGTGTTCCGTGTTTTCCGTGGTTAATAAGCCGTGGATGCCTGAGCAGTTACGACGGATGCAACTCCAGATCGAGCAGTTCTATATCTGCACATCGAAAACAGACGACGTTTGGAGTTGACTGACGATTTCGGGTTTGATTCATTTTTGGAATGGTTAAAACAAAATGTACCCACAACGTAGCGCCCAGATCGAGCGCAAGACCGGCGAGACCCAAATCACCCTGGCCCTGACCCTCGACGGCGCGGGCAAGGCCGACATCCAGACCGGCATCGGTTTTCTGGATCATATGCTCACCCTCTTTGCCGGCCACGGCCTCTTTGACCTGACCGTCCACGCCGTCGGCGACCTGCACATCGACGACCACCACACCGCCGAGGATGTCTGCATCTGCCTGGGCAAAGCCCTGGACCAGGCCCTGGGAGACCGGCGGGGAATTGTGCGCACAGCCCACAGCTACGTGCCGATGGACGAGGCCCTGGGGCTGGTTGCCATCGACCTGGGCGGGCGGCCCTACTGCGTCTTTGACGCGGCGTTCGTCACCCCCAGCTTGGGACAGTTGGGCACAGACCTGCTCTTTCACCTCTTCGAAACCCTGGCAATCCACGGACGGCTGAACCTGCACGCCGCAGTCCTCTACGGGCGCAACGATCACCACAAGGCCGAGGCCCTTTTCAAAGCCCTGGGCCGGGCGCTGGACGCAGCCACGCAGATCGATCCCCGCCGCCAGGGCGTGCCCAGCACAAAGGGGACACTGATTGCATAAGAGGGCGAAAGCCACGATTGGTGTGCAGAAACGTGAAGATGTGAAACGTGAAGACGTGAAACGTGAAGACG
>JAHDWH010000370.1:952-4096 GCA_023384455.1 Caldilineaceae bacterium
TGAAACGTGAAGATGTGAAACGTGAAGATGTGAAACGTGAAGATGTGAAACGTGAAGATGTGAAACGTGAGATCAGGTGATGACACCTCACGTTTCACCTTTCAGTTGGTCGGTCGACCAGCTGACGCATGTGCGTAAGTAACTGTCAAGAAATAAGTCGCGGGTCAGATTCCGGGAAACGGCCACAACATTTTTCGGCTTTCCCAGCATCGTCTGGCCGATTCCCGGAATCTCGTCTGCGACTAAGTTCCTCGCCGATACGGAATAAAATGGGAGAAAGACAAAGAGTCTCCCGCAGAAACATCAAGAAAGGAATTTCAGAGATGGCGCAAGACCCACGCAAACGACAGCAGAAGTTACAGAAGAAGGCGGCCAAACGCAAATCCAGACAGCAGGGTTTGGCGAGGGCGGCCAGCCAGTTGATGATGCCTTCCCTGCGCAAGGCGGGAGATTGGCCCCTGTACGAAGTCCTGCTCAATGAAGATTGGGACCAACCCCAGACCCTTTCATCGATCGTTGTGGCCCGCCGCTCGCCCAACGGCTACATCGCCACCGGCAATTTTTTGGTGGACCGGGGCTGCCTGGGTGTGAAGAACGCCTTTGGCAGACTGGTGGATGAAACTTCGTATCGGAAATTTGTCCGCGAAATGGGGGAACACCAGCGGATGATCCAGGCCGATATCCATCTGGCTGCCAAAATCGTCCGCGATGCAATCGCCTACGCCCGTCAGTTTGGCTTTCAGCCAAACCGGGACACCCCCCAGGCTATGCAGGTGCTTGGCAATGTGGATCCAGATGTATGTACCATCGACATCCCTCTGGGCGGAGAAGACGGCAAGCCCTTCTTCCATTCCGGGCCCTATGACGACGTGGGCCGGATTGTGACCAAACTGACCAAAGCCGTCGGTCCAGACGGTTTCACTGTTATAATTGATATGAGGGGTTCTGACTTCTTCGATGACAATGACGACTATCTGGACGACGAGCAGAGAGATAGTGTGGAGTTTGACGACGACTAAAGAGGCTCACTTCTTCCCAACCACCCAAAGGCCATCCGTGACCACACCCCTCGACATCCCCAGCCTGGACGAAATCCGCGCCGCCCGCCAGCGCATCGACCCCTATATTGTGCGCACCCCTGTCTGGCGCTGGGCCAGCCCGGAGAGCGATGCACTGGTCGGCCCGGAGACCGAACTCTATTTGAAGCTGGAACTCTTCCAGAAGACCGGCACTTTCAAGCCCAGGGGCGCGGTCAACAATCTGCTGGCCCTGGACGGGGCAGCCCGGCAGCGGGGGGTGACAGCCGTCAGCGCGGGCAACCACGCCATCGCCGTGGCCTATGCCGCGCAGCTTTTCGGCAGCAGTGCCAAAGTGGTGATGCCCAAAAGCGCACCGCCCTTCCGGGTGGCAAAAGCGCGTAGCTACGGCGCTGAGGTGGTGCTGGTGGACGATGTACACACCGCCTTTGCCGAAGTGCGCCGCATCGAGGCCAAGGAGGGGCGCACATTCATCCACCCCTTCGAGAGCCGCCCCACAATCGTCGGCCAGGCCACCGTCGGGCTGGAATTCTGCCAGGACGCACCGCCCCTGGACGCGCTGATTATCCCCATTGGCGGGGGCGGGCTGGCCGCGGGCATCGCCACGGCTGTCAAGCAGATGCAGCCGGACTGCGCCATCTACGGCGTGGAGCCGACGGGCGCCGACTCGATGAGCCGCAGCTTTGCCGCGGGCGGGCCCCAGGCCATCGACCGGGTGCGCACGATTGCCGATAGCCTGGGCGCACCCCGGGCCGAAGCCTACAGCTACGCCCTCTGTCGGCACTTTCTGGACGAGATTGTGCTGGTGAGCGACGACGAACTGAAGTCGTCTATGCGTCTGCTCTTTCACAGCCTGAAACTGGCCGCGGAGCCGGCCTGCGCGGCCAGCACAGCCGCCCTCCTCGGCCCACTACGCGAAAAGTTGCAGAGCAAGCGGGTGGGGCTGATCCTCTGCGGCTCCAACATCGGGCTGGAGACGTATGTGGAGCAGACCGCGAGCGCAGATCACACAGCCGTAGGTCGGACTGTCAGTCCGACCGGACAGATGCGGTCGGACTAACAGTCCGACCTACCATCTCCCAGCCGATGCCCTGGCGCTGGACAGTAAAGTGGGAATCTGCCCGCACGTCGTCTGCGTTTACTTGAAAGCGAAAGGGAAAAAGCTCCGGCAGGCGCAGGAGATCGGAAAAGGGGAGTTGCTGCGCCGGGTGGACAGTGAGCGCGACGGCCAGCATCCAGAGTTCCAGCGCCGGGGTGGAAGCGGAAAAGCATTGGCGCAGGGGTGTATAGACATTGCGACGATCCGAATCGACCAGCACGCCCCAATTGCGCAGAGAAAAGACGACCCGGTCCGCCGCATATTCCAGCGCGCCCAAAGCCCCCATCTCTTGCAATAGGCGCTGCTTCACTTCACGCGAAGTGATGATATCTTTGTGGCGGCTCAACTGGCCCACGGCAATTGCGCCCAAACGGAAAAAGTCATAGGTCAGGAGCGTCATCCCGTAATGCAACCAGAGACGATCCGCGGCACTGCTCGAATGGGCGTAGAGATCAACGGCTTCGTCCCGCAGTTGGGGGTGGACATCCCTGCTCTTGGCCCAAATGTTGACCAGAATATCGATTGCCACCCGCCGGTTGGTTTCGCTGGCCACATCTGCGCCGACGATTGGCCCCAAGCGGGCGCGCAGTTCCAGCGGCTCTGCCGTCTCCGCGCTGAACGCGGCCGCGGCGTCCATCCACGCCAAATAGATATTGCGACGAAACCCAATTTGCTTGTTCACACCACCCCCCTGTACGTCGGACTGTTAGTCCGACAGTCGGAAAGTCGGACTAACAGTCCGACGTACAGATTAGCACCAGCGGCACAACCACTTCCTCCAAACACAACCCGCCGTGACTGACCACCACTTCGCCCTCTGGGGCAAAGGCACTTCGGCCTGCGGCCATCAACACCCAGGCGGATTCAGGCAACAACCCATCTCCGTGCCAGAGAACCGTCTCAGGATAGCCGCTCTGCACAGAACGGGCAAATTGTTCGCTCTCATAAAGTCTGGCCCGGCGGCTGCGACTGCGCACGGTCACCCCTTCCTGGGGTTGACCCATCCCC
>JAHDWH010000371.1 GCA_023384455.1 Caldilineaceae bacterium
TTTCCCGCCTCATTCAATTGTTAACGTGCTCAACTATCCCGCTGAACCATGCCGATAAACCGTATCGGGCGAATCGAAGCGGATAGAACTGATTGGATGTGATTATAGAACAATTGGGGTGGGAATTCCATTTGTCGCAGGTTGTGGAATAGAAGGAATTGTCCGAAGTTGCCAGTCGATGCGAGAATAGATGCCAGAAGTTCAACTTTTCAGAAAAAGTTGAACTTCTGGCATCGCTGTCCAACCCAACTGAAAGGATAGTTCTGTGACCAGTCTGATTGTTGTACACCCAAAGTTTGACGGCGTGTGGCCCTTTGCCGCGGACGCGCTGCATACCCGCTGGCTGTCTGAAGGGCCAGCGGCGTTCTTGCGTCTGGCTACCGACGAGACGCGTTCTCTGGGGGATGTGGTGGACGCTCCCGCTCAGGTGACACGAATGGTTGTGCTGGGCGTACCGGTGACCGAACGCTGTGTAGAAAAGTTCGCCGCGCTGGAAGAGGTGGCTTGCCAGCAGGCCTACAGCGATGAGGCCGGTGATCTCTTCCGGGCCAGAGGGGTGACGGTCTACCGCCACAACAGCGAAGGCTTTTGGGGAGAGAGCGTCTCGGAGTACGCCCTGGCTCTGACCCTCTGCGGGCTGCGGCGCATTCCCCAACTGCATCACCAGATTCTCAGCGACCTTTCGCCCTGGGACTACGCACCCGCGGACGGGGTAGGGTTGGCCGGGCAACGGGGGCAGCAGTACGGGGACGATTCCCGCTTTACGAATGGCACAGTGGCGGGCAAGCGGATACGCATTGTGGGCGCGGGCAATATCGGCAGCCGCTATGCCAGTTTTGTGAAGATGCTGGGCGCAGATGTGGCCGCCTGGGACCCCTTCGCGGCCGAGCCTGCCTTTCACCGGGCTGGTTCCCGCCGGGAGTTTCACCTGGACCGACTGGTGCAGGACGCGGAAATTTTCGTGCCGATGGTTCCGTTGACCGACTCAACCCGGGGACTGGTGACAGCCGAACACATCCGGGCATTGCCCACCGGCTGTCTGGTGGTGCTGGCGACGCGGGCCAATATTTGTGATATGCCCACGTTACGGGAGCGCGTACTGGCCGACGAACTGGCTCTGGCCGGGGATGTCTTCGATGTGGAGCCTCTGCCTTTGGACGATCCCCTGCTGGGCCGGGGGAATGTAGTCCATTCCCCCCACAACGCCGGGCGCACGGTCCACGCCAATGAGCGTTGGGCCGGGGCCCTGGCGGATCAATTTCGGCCCCGGTAGAGAAGTAGTGGGAACATTACAAAGCGTGCCCGACTGCTTGCCCCAGCCGGGCGCGGCTATCTTCCCGCAACTGGCTGTAGAACGAGCGATCGGCCGGTGTCAACAACTGGTGTCGGCGGGTTAGCTGCGGCTCGGCAGCGTCCAGCAGTCTGACCGCCCGCAGCCCATCTCCCTCGGCCAAGGCGACACCGGCCAATCCGACCAGACAACGGGCAGCCATAAAGTGCAGACAATTTGTCTGGCATAGACGCAAGCTCTCGCCCAGCGCGTCCGCTGCCATCTCCGGTCTCTCCAGAGCCAGCCAGAGCAGCCCCAAATGGTGGAGAGCGATGGCCAATCCGCTGCTGCTGCCCAATTCCCGGAAGAAGGATACGCTCTTCTCTGCGTAGGGTAGTCCCTCATCGATAGCGCCCCGATGCCAGCAGTTTTCCGCCAATCCACAGTACGACCAGGCCCGCTCCTGTTTGCTGCCTGCCCTGTCGATGGATGCCAAACCTAGCGTCAGCAGGCGCGCCGCCTCTTCGTAGTCGCCAGAAAGGGAAGCCAGTTCGGCCAGACCGTTCAGGATGGGGATGCTGGCACTGGGGCCGGCGCTTTCCAATGCTTGGGCCAGGTAGCTGCGGGCATCTGCGAGATGCTGCTCCTCTCGGGCCATTTGGGCCAGGGTTGTGAGCAGGCGGCTGCTGTCTTCCGGGCAATGCTGGGCCTGGTAGAGGGCCAGACTCTCCTGAAAGTAACCTGCGGCCTTCTGTCTATCTTCGTTGGACCAGGACCAACCCAGATTTTCCAGTGCTTGGGCTTCCCATAGCACAGCCTTCCACAAGCGAAAATGAGTCAGGCTCTCCTCGCTCAGGGCGCGGGCCGCAGCCATATCGCCTTGCAGTCCCGCCAGTCTTCCTGCTTCCAAAAGCACTTGTGACCTGAGAAGGGAGGGTTGCGGGGCGCGCGCCAGGGCAGCCGCCAGTTGCCGACGTCCTTCGCTGTAATCTCCTCGGTGACACCAGAAGGGAGCCAGGGCCACAACCAGCCGCAGCTCCCTTTCTTCCATCTGCCCTAAATGGAGGTACTCCAGGGCAGCGCGCAGATTCTCCTGATCCTGATCCAGGGCGGCTAACCATTTCTGATACGCTGGGGCGCGATGATCTTCCGCTGCTCTCTCTGCCAGCGCGGCAAACCAGGCCAGATGGCGTTCGCGTACCGGCTCCTCCTCGCCGGACTCTGCCAGCTTCCTCCGGGCATACTCCCGAATGGTCTCCAACATTCGAAAGCGTGCCCCGTTGTCAGCCCCATAGCCCAGCACAACCAACGAGTTTCCGGCCAAACGGTCGAGGAGGCTGAGAACTTCCTTCTCCGCCAGCGGGGGCAATCCTCCCGCCACAGCTTCCGCCGCCTCCACCGTCCATCCACCGGCAAAGACAGAAAGCCGTTGCAAGAGCACCCGTTCCCTCTCCGCGAGAAGATCGTAACTCCAACCCATCGCCGCGGCCAGGGTCTGATGGCGTAGCGGGATGACGCGGCTATGGCCTGCCAGCAGATCGAAGTCTCTTTCCAGACGAGCAGCAATCTGTTCTGGGGTGAGCAGACTGATCCAGGCCGCGGCCAGTTCGATGGCCAGGGGGATGCCGTCCAGACGCTGGCAGATGCGGGCCACAGCCGGTGCGTTCTGGTCGCTTAGGGCAAAGCCGCTCCGCACCCGTTTGGCTCGCTCCACAAAGAGGCGGATGGCATCGAACCCCTCTACCGCAGCCCGGGAGGAGCGCCCACCCAGCAGTCCCGGCGGCAGGGCCAAAGGTTGCACCGGGTAAACGATCTCGCCGGGGGTGGCAAAACGTTCCCGGCTGGTTGCCAGAATCTGCAGATCGGGACAGGCCTGCAACAGCGCCGTTGCCAACTGCGCTGCCCCATCGATGAGATGTTCACAGTTGTCCAAAATCAGCAGAAGGTGGCGGGGGTGAAGGAAATCGACCAGCCCGGCAAAGGGCGTAGATTCTCCCTCTTCCCGCAGGCCAAAGAGAGCAGCGACGGCTTTGGGCAGCCCTGCCGATTCGGTCAGCGCGGCCAACTCCACCAGCCAGACACCGTCCCCGTAGACAGGGGCGATCTCTTCCCCCACCCGCAGGGCCAGCCGGGTCTTGCCGCACCCCCCCGCGCCGGTCAGGGAGAGAAGTCGGGTGTGGGTATCGGCCAGGATACCGCACACTTCGGTCATCTCCTCCGTCCGCCCGACAAAGGAGGTGAGTTGTGCGGGCAGATGGCTGCGGTTCGTCGGCAGGGCTTCGGCGGTGGGCTGTGGTGGGGGCGATGCAGGGGAAGCGACGGCAGGCAACGGCTGCGCCCCTTCGCAAAGTGTAAGGAGGCGGGCGATAGTCTCTGGTTCGTGCTGGATGCCCAGCGCGGGCACGAAAATGGCGAGGAGGCTGGTCCGGTCGATGGGGCGTTCGTTGTTTTCGATGCGGCTGAGGTGGGATTCGCTGTAGCCGACCGCGATGGATAGCTCCCGCTGGGAGAGGCGGGCCCGGCGGCGCAGATATCTCAGGAATGCGCCGACGTTCGCAAAATCGGCGTTGGGGATGGATGGGCGGTTCACGTATTGCTCCTTGGGCAACACGCACAAACACTGACCCGGATCATAACAGGTTGCGCAGAAAACGCAAGTGACTTTTGACAGGAAAGGGCAGAAAAGGCAACTCCGATTCTGTTACGCTGAAGGCAGTGACAGCATCTATAGGAGATGCGTTTCAACGAGATGA
>JAHDWH010000372.1 GCA_023384455.1 Caldilineaceae bacterium
CTATCACACGGCAGACAGCGAAGTCTATTTGTTGCCGGTGATTTGGTTGATGGCCTTGTGGCTGCCCTTTGGTGTGCTGGAACTGGCCGGGTGGTTGGATGCAAAAGGTGCAGGCGATAGGCCTGGGGGCACTGATAACGACGAAAAGCGGACGCAGATTCACACAGAAACAATTGATCTGCGCAGATTTCTTATCCGCGTCCATCTGCCCTTTCCCTTCGACAGGCTCAGGACACCGCCGCGTCATCCGCGTTCTATTTTCACATCAGGGATGGGCAGCCAGACGCTACTGTTGACTCTCTGTATGCTGGGGGTGGTGGGGCTGGCCGGTCTGCGTTATCCCAGCCTCTCCTTGCGTCAGGACGGAACCGCCCGGCAATTTCTCAGCGGCACGGTCCGCGCGCTGGAGCCGGGAAGTCTGGTCTTTAGCAGTGCAGATGCCGAGACTTTTGCCCTCTGGTATGGGGCCTGGGGCAGCGGCGAATTGCTGGAAAGTGCGCCGGGCAGCGTGTTGGTCAATGTGGCCCTGCTCCAGTTTGGCTGGTATCGGGCCCAATTGACCCGGCTCTATCCCGATCTGCCGGGGGTGGAGACGGGCGACGCGGCTGGAATTCTGCAAGCGAATAGTGGCAGGCGTCCCATTTATTTTACAGAAATCGTCCCACCTGCCAGGGCAGACCTTCTGCGTCCGGCAGGACCAATCTGGCGCTATTTGCCATAACTCAAAACCGAGTCGACACAATGCTAATGGATACGACTGCAATGGTTGCTACCCACAATCAAACCGAGAGTTGGCCCCAGCGCAGGCTGCTGCGCTGGGCTATAACCGGGATTCTCGTTCTGCTGGCCGGGCTGGCCCTGCTGAAAGTAGGGCGCATTGCCGTGAGCGGCTGGCAGGTCTATCGCAATGGCACGGCTCTTGTAGAGGCCCTGCGCGCAGAGCGCAATCCGGCCACCCTTTTGGCCCACCAGGCGGAGCTGGCAAAGGCGGCTGAGGGCTTGGCGGCATTGGAACGGGAAGTTCGCCCACTTGCGCCCCTTCTGCGCCGACTGGATGGGATCACCCAATATGGCTCCACCCTGGCCTATGCCCCGGAGTTCCTGGCGACTGGTGTAGAGATAAGCCGCATCGCCGCGGAAGGTGTGGCGCTCATCGCCCCTGCTATGGCTGCGGATGGCGGGAATGACGCATTTCTGGTCGGGGCAATGCAGGCCATCTCCGGTCAGTATGACGCCTTTGCGCCTTTGGCCGAGCGGGCCGGGCGGGCGGGCGAGTTGCTTGCCTCTATCGACGCCTCCCGGCTACACCCGGCCCTCTCCGGGCCACTGGCCGAACTCCAGCCTTTCACCGAATATATGGGGCCGGGTTTGCAGATTGCGCCCGGCTTGCCCGATCTGTTGGGGATGAATGGCCCTTACACCTATCTGGTCCTGATTCAGAACAATCACGAATTGCGGGGAACTGGCGGCTTTATTACAGGGATTGGCCGGGTGACTGTGGAGCGGGGGCGGGTGAAGGAGTTGGACTTTACCGACTCCTACGCGGTGGACAACCACAAAGTCGCGCATCCGCCTGCCCCGGCGGTGTTGCAGAAGTATATGGGCACCGACCTGCTCTTTTTGCGGGATGCCAACTGGTCGCCAGATTTGCCCACCAGCGCCCGCATCATCGATACCCTCTACCAGCGTGACACGGGTCTGCCGATAGACGGGATTATTACGATGGACTTGCACGCGGTGGCGCTGATTGTGGGCGCGGTTGGCCCTGTGACTGTGCCGGGGCTGAGCGAGCCGGTGACTGGGCAGAATGTGGTGGAGCTGATCAAAGAGTTGTGGGCCAATCCCCTGGGCGATGGGGCAACGGTGACTGATGCGAACAAAGGGGAGTGGTTCCAGCAGCGCAAGGATTTCCTGCCTACAATGGCCGCCGCCATTTTGGACAAGCTCAAATCGGGCCGTTTCAATGTGTTTGCGGTGGCTGGGGCTGGCCGTCAGGCATTCAACGAACGGGGCGTGCAGGTCTGGGTGCGGGATGGCAAAGTGCAGGAACAGTTGCAGCGCTGGGGCTGGGATGGCGGGCTACAGCCACCCCAGGACGCAGACTATCTGGCGCTGGTAGACAGCAATTTGGGTTTTAACAAAGTGGATTCGGTGATGCAGCGCGCTCTGGACTATCAGGTGAGCTGGCCCGACGGCCCCCAAACCCCAGGTGTGGCTCGGGTCACTGTTACCTACAGGCATCCCGTCGCAATGCCCGGCCACGAATGCCTTCTTTCCCCCCGCTATGGGGATCGCTACGACGAAATGACCGAGCGCTGCTATTACGACTACGTGCGGCTCTTTGTGCCCCGGGGCAGCGAACTGCTGCGCACCGAAGGATTGCAGGAGGATTCGGTCAGCAGCCAGCGGGGAGACGCAGGAACCCAGAGTTTTGGGGGCTATTTTGTGATGAAGCCCGGCACAACCCACCGGGTCACATTTATCTACCAATTGCCTGTCCACATCCAGCAATATGGCTACCGGCTGGTCATCCAACGCCAATCCGGGGCTGGTCCTTTGCCCCTGGGCTGGCAGGTGGGCAACCGGGCCTTTACCTACACCCACACCCAGAATACATTTGTGTGGGCAGATCGATAGGTTTGGGGCGTAGGGCGTAGGATTATTCGGTAACTGCTCACCCCCTCCCAACCTCCCCCACTTTGGGGGAGGAGTTGATTTAGTTCCCTCCCTGAGATGGGGTGGGGTGGCTGAACAGGTAGAATCACCCGGCCCGATCGGGCGCTGTGCGTTCTTCCAGCAGTCGGGCGATCTCTTCCACAATCTCAAAGGTTGCCTGGGGGCGGCCCAGCGCCTTTGCCCGTTCACTCATCTGGGCCAATTCTGCCTGGGCGGGGCCAAACCAGCGGCTAAGAATGGCGGCAATTTCGGACGGCTTGTCGCTGTACGCGCCCACCTGATTCTCGATAACGAAGGGGACATTTCCCTCTTCCTGGCCCGGAATAAAGCCGGTGAGCAGAATGGGCAGACCGCAGATCAGCGCTTCGGCGATGGTGCCTGGCCCGGCTTTTGTCACGACACAATCGCTGGCCCCCATCCATTCGGGCATATTTTGCACAAAACCTTCCACACGCACGGGCAGGGGCCAGGTTTGAGCGGCCAATTCCCTGCGCAACGCTTCGTTTCTTCCACAAATGATCACCAACTGGGCCGGGCGGCCATCCCCGGTCAGCCGGGCGGCAACGGCGCGGGCGATCCCGGCCACTGGCCCCATCCCCTCTCCGCCGCCAACCAGCAGCGCCGTCATCCGCTCCCTTTCCAGCCCCAAAGAGAGACGCAGTTCGGCTTTGTCTCCCGCTGACGGGGCAAAGGCCGGTCGAATGGGCAAGCCACACGTGTATATCTGTTCATCGGTCAGCCCGGCCGCTTTGGCCCGGCGCATGGCCTCCTGGCTGGCTACGAAGCAGCGGTCCACCTGTGGGTGATACCAGACCGGCGCGGCGGATACCAGATCGGTGACGACTGTCACAAAGGGGATGGTGGACCCCAGTTTGTGGCGCAGCAGACGCAAAGGGGCGTGCTGCATCAGCGGGTGTACAGAGATCACAGCGTCAGGCTGATATTCATCAAAAGCCCGGCGCATCCCCCCCTGGGCCAGACGACCGATCAGCCGCAGCCCTGGCCCGGTAATGGCGTTCTGTTCGCTTGTGCGCCAGGCGAGCTTCCACAGCCAAAGATAGTCCGTGACCAGACGGCGATAGCTTTTGGGAATCTGATTGATGGGCCAGGGGGTATAATCGGACCACAGGTCGATCATTTGTACCTGAAAACGATCACCGAAACGTTCGGTAAAGGCGGCCATCAATGCCTGGGCGCTGGCCCGGTGGCCGCCGCCTGTATCACTCATCAGAATCAATAAGCGCTGCATTTTCCCTCATTCTTATTGTGCGGGGTCTGGTAACTGCTAAGCCAACGACAGAAATAACCACTGAATACACAGAATACGCGGAAATTCTTCG
>JAHDWH010000373.1 GCA_023384455.1 Caldilineaceae bacterium
AAACTGACATATTATCACCTTGCCACCCGGTCATTTTGTCACCTTGTCAAGTATAAAAGGGGGAATCCGATGGAAAAAGCTATTCAGTCTTCAACGACATATACCCACGGGTCAGGCGCTCGTCTGATAGCTGCCTGTACGCTGGCGACTGCTGCCATTGCCCTCCTGCTACTGCTGCTCAGCCCATCGGCCCAGGCCGCGCCATCAGCCACCTGCTGGTGGATCGGCCCAGATGATCTGATCCCCCGCGACTGGTCCAGCGTTGCCTACTGGGATTGCGGCCACGTGCCCGGACCTGAGGATGTGGCAGTGATCCAGAATTACGGACGTATTGTCAATGTGGACGGACCAGTCGTTGTGCAGAGCCTTTCGCTGCTCAACCAGGCCGCGCTCCACGGCTACCACACCCTGACTGTTACCGACCGTATGGAATGGGGCGGCAATATCGTAGGAGGAAGCTGGCTTAGCCCTACGGGTGCGCTGGAGACAGTCGTCATTGGGCCAAGCGCCTACTTGACTATCTCCAGTAGCAGCCGCCTGATCCAGGGACGGCTGGTCAACTACGGCACTTCCACACAACTGCCCAATCAGGTCAACACCCTTTTCCGCTCTGTCTTCGACAACCGGCCCGGCGGGACAATGCGAGTTCAATCCGGCCGTGTGGATGGCTACTGGAATAGTGTGGATGATGCGGGTCTGATCCACAATCGCGGCCGCCTGATCGCAGAGGGTGACACTGAGTTCACGCTCAACGTAGGGCTGACCAACGACGGTCTAATTGAAGTACCAACCGGCGCACTGAAAATCCAACTTCCCAGCAACCGGCAGATAGTGACCCATACAGGAACGATCTCCATTACCGCGCCTGGGCTTCTGATCCTCAATGGCTATGAACATCGATTTGACGCGTCCTCGTCCATAGCTGGCGGCGGAGTCTTTCGTCTGGAAAACGGCGCAAGAGCCGTTGTGTGGGGTCGTTATGACGTGACCGGCCTGACCGATATCGGCAATGTCAATACACTCTTGGACCTGCACACACCGGACGGAACCGTTGCACTTCCCTACCTGCAGATGGGCAACAGCACCGATTTGGCCGGTTCCAGCCAAATCACCGTCACGCGGGCGATGACCATTGCCGAATCCCGCGGATTGATCCACGGCTCCACGGGAGTTAGCGATACTTTCAACATTGCTCCTGGGGCATATATGCTGGTGAACAACACCGGCGGCATCAGCCACCGCACCCTCAACAACTACGGGGTCATCGAACAGCGTAGCCCCCACTGTTTTTCTGTGCTTGCCCAGGCAATCTTCAACAATCAACCGACAGGCGTCTACGCTGTCAGTCGCGGCTCCATTGGCAGTTGCATACCCTTTGTTTCGCCTGACGGAATCCTCATCAATTGGGGGCGGGTGGACAAGAGCAGCCCGGAGACCTTTGAGATTCCGTCTACCGTTCCGGTGATCAATAACGGAAGTGTCCTCATCCGTGAGGGTGTGTTGCGTGCGGACAGTTTTACCCAGAATGACGGGGAGACGCGCCTGTTCTCTGGCAGTACATTAAGTGCCCAGACAGGCGGTCTGGAGTTCAACGGCGGTACGTTGCGGGGCAGCGGAACAATCGACCTCTTTCAGGACCAATCCCTGCGCAATGGCGGCGCTACTATCGATCCGGAGGGAGTGCTCGCTCTGGACGAAGAGTATAGCCAGGGGGTGAGCGCAACCCTTCACGTTGACATCGGCGGACTGACGCCGGGCAGCGGCTACGATCAGTTTCAGGTTGGCGGACACGCCGCGTTGGACGGGCGACTCGTTCTCAGCCCGACGGCGGGCTTCACGCCTGCCTCGGGCGATGTCTTCCAGGTGATGACCTATGGCTCCCGCAGCGGCGAGTTCCAGGAAGTTGTCCACGGCCTGGGGCTGGCCTTCGGGCCGGAGTATCTACCCAACGGCATCATCATTTCCGACAATCCGGCCCTGGTGGAGTTCGGCCAGCGCCCGGACAACCGCCTGCTCGCGCCGGGCGACCAGACGGGTTTTGCCCTGCGTCTGAGCAACACCCACTCGGAGACGGTGCGCGCCTCCCTGCAGAACGACCTGCCCGAAGGGTTCCTCTTTGTGGAGGGCAGCGCCACATCCAACATTCCACTCCCTGCGCCCTCTGTCGGCGGGAGAGCCGCTGTCCAGTCCTTGCTCTGGCCCACCGTGGAGATTTCACCCAGCGCGGTGGTGACGATTCACTTCAGCGCTGCGGCCACCCAGAACATCGGCGTCTACACCAATACAGCGACGGCTTATGTGACGCCCACTCTGCGGGGACCGCGCACCATCCGCCTGCACGAAAATGTGGAGGTATTGGTCTCGCCTGTCAAGGAAACCGTCATCAAAGCGACCAACGCCACCGCCTATCCTTCTCCCGAAGCCAACGGCCTCTGGACGATTGCCGTGAGACGGGGAACGCCGGCGTCTATTGTGGGCATTACCGTCGAGAGCACGCCTGTTTGTACACAGACTGCCTGTGGTCCACTCAAACATTTCTATGTCCTCCACGACAGACAATCCTTCCCGTTTACGCCCCTGGACGGGACAATCAATCGCTACCGGGCCGAAATTCCCCAGGGGCAGTTCAACCTCTTCGAGCGTATCTTTGTGGTCACCGCCTTCCATCCACCCACAGCCCGCAATGTCAGCGCCCCCTCTGCGCCATCGGCTCCGGGTGACTGTGAGCGGGTGGGCGGATTCGCTGGCGGCTGGTTTGTCAGAGACCCGAGCGATGGCAGCCTGAGTCCTTGCCGGCCCAACACAGACCCGCCACGCATATTTGACCCCAGCGGTTTTGTCACCGATGCACAGAACGGCGCGCCGGTGGCAGGGGCCACTGTGACCCTGCACCGGCTACCCGGCGCGCTGCCCGACGGACGGACGACGACCAACGATTGTCGCACGGTGGATACACGCCCCAACAACAGTTGGAGCAGTCTGCCCATCGCCGGCGAAGGCCAGGGCCGGGCGGAAGAGCCGGGCTTCTCCCCGCCGACAATGGACCCGGACGTCAATCCCCTGAAGACCGATGAGAGCGGCTACTACGGCTGGGATGTGGTGCGGGGCTGCTGGTATGTGAAAGTGGAGGCGATGGGCTATCACACGGCCTACAGCCCGGTCGTCGGTGTGCCGCCGGAAGTGACGGACCTGGACATCCAACTGGAGCCGCTGCCTGCGCAAGAGTATCTCTATCTGCCTGCAGTCCTCCGCTGATGTATCCAGAAACGAAAGCATATCCCCACTGGTTCAAGTACTCTGCACAGACCCTAGTCAATTACTGCACAGGCACACGCCAGGAGGAGACCAAAAAGAATGAACAGTTCAGCCACAACCCACCAGGACGACTGGCCAGGCGACCAGGAAACCTACGCCCACGGCTACGACTCGGCCCTGACTCTGAGACAACACGCCAGCCGCACGGCCGGGGTGCAGGCAGGCTGGTTTCTGCCCTTTCTTCAGCCCGGCATGGCCCTGCTCGACTGCGGTTGTGGTTCCGGATCGATTACCGTTGGCCTGGCAGAAGCGGTGACGCCCGGCTACATCACAGGGGTTGACATCTCGGAGATTGAGATTGAACGGGCCCAGGAGCGGGCCGCGGGCGCGGGGGTGACGAATGTGCGCTTCGCCACCGGCACCCTCTATGCCCTCGACTACCCAGACGAAACTTTCGACGCGATCTTCAGCCACAATGTACTGGAACATCTGCGCGAGCCAGATAGAGCCTTGCAGGAGATGCGGCGGGTACTAAAACCCGGTGGGGTGATTGGCATTCGCGATATTGACCTGGGCGGACATTTGATTGCGCCGGATGACCCATCGCTTCATCGCTGGCTCGAAATCTACGAGGCCGACTGGGCCAGCCTGGGAGGACACCCGCGCATTGGCCGACAGTTGCGGGGTCTGTTGCACAAAGCCGGCTTCAGCGACGTGCAGGCGACAGCCTCGTACGAGGTGTACGCTG
>JAHDWH010000033.1 GCA_023384455.1 Caldilineaceae bacterium
GGGCTGTGGACCTGGGCGGATGACAGCGGGCTGGAGATCGATGCGTTGAACGGGCGGCCTGGGGTACATTCCGCCCGCTATGGGGGGCCGGGGGCCAGCGACGCGGATAAATACTATAAGGTGCTGAGGGAGATGGCGGATGTGCCCGACGCCCAGCGCACAGCCCGCTTTCGCTGTGTAGTAGCTCTGGCCCAACCTGGCGGACGGGTGGAGACCAGCGACGGCAGGCTGGAAGGGATGATTGCCCGGGAGCCACAGGGCAGCCAGGGCTTTGGCTATGACCCGATTTTCTACATCCCCAGCTTTGGCGCTACCCTGGCCGAGTTGGGACGGGGCGTCAAAAATGAGATCAGTCATCGGGCCGAGGCCGCGGCCAAAGCGCGGCTGCTGCTGGCGCGGATGGTGGCCCAGGCGGAGGGGAATGAGGAGTAAAGGGTGGCAGGTAGCAGGCGAGGGGAGAAAGGTGAAACGTGAGATCATCCGGGCGATCTCACGTTTCACCTTTCACCTTTCATTTTTCACCTTTTCAATTTCCCAGTTTATCCACGCCACATCCGCTTCGCCAAAGCGCTTCGCCATCACCTGCAAGGCTTCCGGGTTGTTGTCGATGAGCGTGCAGTTGCGGCCTAATGCCAGGGCCGATTCGCCGAAACTCCCGCTGCCCGCGAAGAAGTCCAGTAGCCGATCGCCGGGGCGGGAGTGGACCTTTACGATGCGCTCCAGCACCCCCCTGGGCTTTTGGGTGGGGTAGCCGGTCTTCTCTGCGCCGCTGGGGCTGACGATTGTGTGCCACCAGACATCTGTGGGCGTCTTGCCCCGGGCCGCCTTCTCTGGCCCGACCAGACCGGGGGCCATATAGGGGATGCGGTCTACCTCTTCCAGATGGAACTGGAAATTCTTGGGGTCTTTGCTATACCAGAGGATATTGTCGTGCTTGGCCGGCCACCGCTTTTTGGTGCGCGCGCCGTAGTCGTAGGCCCAGATGATCTCATTCTGGAAGCAGTCCCGCCCGAAGATGGAGTCCAGCAGGACTTTGCAGTAGTGGACTTCCCGGTAGTCGATGTGAAAAAAGAGGCTGCCGTCGGGTTTGAGCAGGCGATAGGCTTCGCGCAGCCGGGGTTCCAGAAAGCCCAAAAAGTCATCAAAAGTATCGTCGTAGGCTCTTGTGCCGATCTTCTCCGTGCGGTAGCGCTTGCCCTGAAAGCCGGTCCTGTCGCCCTCCGCGTCCTGGACTGTGGAAATCTGTGTCCGCTGCTGGACTTTGCCTGTATTGAAAGGGGGATCGATGTAAATCAGGTCCACGGAAGCCGAAGGCAGGTCACGCAGAACGGGCAAGTTATCTCCAAAATAGACAGTCAGTTTTACCATCCCTATTCCACTCTATCCTCCCCTTGTCTCGTCGGCAGGGTAATGTGCCACTATATCCGCCACTTCCAAAACCCCAATTAGGCATCCATCACCGTAGGTTTGCCAGCTACGCAGGAGGCGCTCACTTCTACAATATGCACATCGACCCCAGCTCTCTGCAAATCAACACAGAATTGATCGGGTATGGCATCGTCGGTAATCAGTACATCCAGTTGTTCGATGGCTAACAACTTCCCCAGGGACTTGGCTCCAAACTTTGTACTATCCATTAGGGCTACGACCCGGTCAGCGTTCTGGGCCATAGCGCGCTTAACCTGTATCTCCAGCAGGCTGACATCCGTCAAACCCTCGGTCACAGTAATGCCTGTTGCGCTCAGAAAACAGGTACGGGCATTCACATGCTGAAAGTAATCCTCTGCCTGCGGCCCTACAAAGGTCAGCGCCACATCGCGCAGCATACCGCCACAGCAATAGACGGTGATGTCGGGCAAGAAGCGAACCAATTCGTTCATTGTGCCCAGCCCATTGCCGATGACCGTAAGCTGACGGTACTGTTTCAGATATTTGGCCATGGCAACGACGGTTGTGCCCGCCTCCATAAAAATAATATCACCATCGGCGACGAAATGTTGGCTGGCATACCGGGCGATGGCCTCTTTACGTTCAAGATTTACCACTTTTTTGTTGGCATAGAGAGGCTCTTGGCCCGAGCGCTGTTCAATACGCACCGCCCCGCCCCGCACCCGGCGCAGGCGTCCGTGTTCTTCCAGTGTGGAGAGATCGCGCCAAATGGTCATTGATGATACATCAAAATGGCCGATCAACTCCTCAATCGTAATCTGTCCGTTGCGCTCGACATACGCGACGATTCTGTCGCGTCGCACCTCGGCCAACAGCTTATTGCCCGTACCGTTTGAATTGTCTTGCATAGTCTCCTCTTGGCACAGGTTGCAGGTAACTGCTCACCCTCCCCCACTGTGGAGGAGTCGCTCCAGTTCCCTCCCTGGAATGGGTAGGGGTAGGGGTAGGGTGAAGTGGCTGAACAGTTACAGTTGTAGCGTATACATTGCAGCGTACACAGCCTGCGGCGGATGTCAGTAATAAATATCACGTACAACAAGGGATACATCATAATATAACACATCTAAAGGTAAGTGTCAATTTCTGGGAGATAAAAGGATTGGCCCTGCCTGATTTGGGTCCATTCTTGCAGTCAATAGTTTGAATGTGTTATCAACAATGTTGACATATGGTATATGATGTACTATCATACTCTTGTTGTACCGATAGTTGTCCTCGCAGCACCCACTGTTCGTCATTCCTTCACTGTTACAGCGATTGGATGGTTATGCTAGATGGCATACCCACTGTTGTGGAATTCTATTCAGTTTGACCCATCTCTTGGCAGGGTCCCAGGCAGGCCTGCGCTCACACGCCGTCTGAGCGACCTACGCGCCGCCTTCGTAAACCAATCAGCGTGCGACCAAATCCTCAACCTCGGCGATCCTGCTGTATATCAGGTTACCCAGATCGAAGATCAGGAGGGTGAGGGTCAACTTCATTATGGGCTAGGCATCATTATGCCTGGAAAGGTGGGTGACGAGTATTACATGACCAAAGGCCATCTGCACGCCTGGCGTCCAGCGGCCGAAGTCTATATCGGCTTGCAGGGGCAAGGTTTCATGTTGCTTGAGGACGAGCGAACCGGCAAAAGCACGGCCCTGCCCCTGAGCGCAGATCGAGTCGTCTATGTGCCTGGGCATACAGCACACCGCACGATTAACACGGGCAACGAAGCGCTCGTCTACTGGGGTATTCTTTCCAGCCAGGCTGGGCACGACTATGGAGCGAAAGACAGATACGATTTTCGTAAAGTGATTGTAGAAATCGACGGGGAGCCGGTTGTATTGGATCGGGACCAGTATGTGGACAGGCTGAAAGCGGACAAGCGATGAGCGATTTTGTGGTGAAACCCATTCCTGACGAAAAACCCCCCGTAAGCCAGGTTGTGCGGCCCTGGGGATCGTTCAAGCAATACGCTTTCAACGAAGAAGTGACGGTAAGTCTAATGACCGTTGCCCCAAACCAGCGCTTGAGCCTCCAATCCCATACCGGTCGAGCCGAGTTGTGGATCGTGTTGGATGATGGTTGTGAAATCCAGGTGGGTGAAAAAATACTGCATCCACATGCGGGTAGCGAAATCTGGATTTCGGCGAACAGTAAGCATCGTTTGACGAGTACAGGGCCTGCGGTACGGGTGCTGGAAGTCGCCTTCGGTAACTGGCAGCAAGCCGATATTATGCGCTACGAAGATGACTACGCACGGCCACATGGGGGAGAAAACCCGTGACCTTACCCAATCCGTGGCGCAAGACAACCCAACATTTGATGCCGAGTCGCCGCCAGGAAATTGCCTCCGGCAGATACAACATTTATCCCTCCCATTCACTTGGTCCAGGACACATTGAAGCCGGGTTTTCGGCGTTGGCGCGCCGGATTGCCGGTGCTCAGCAAGTGGTACTGGACGGTTATCCGGGCGTGCTGTGGGAGGACTTCCGCTCTCGTCTGGCGGTAGCTCTGTATGCCCTGGGTGTGCATACACACTGGGTGGACGTCGTAGATGCGCAGAAATCGACGACAGCGATCTGTGAACTGGTTGATCCCTATCTTGGCGGCGAAGACCCGATTTTCGGTAGCCGTTATCTGGGCGAACTGCTCGATTTTTTTGATCCTTCCCTCCTGGCTTCTTTACAGCCCAATCCCGACGCTGATCTGAATATCGTGTTTGGCTGCGGCGCGGCGTTGGCCGGTTGGCAAGGCGTGCTTGTATATGTGGATGTGCCCAAGAACGAGATCCAATTTCGTCAGCGGGCCGGTAGCATCACCTGTCTGGGGGCGGCACAGATGCTGGCAGCAAAGCCAGCCTACAAACGTAGCTACTTCGTCGATTGGGTGGTGGCTGATCGCCACAAACGGGCGATCTTCGACCGCATCGACTGGATTGTCGATGGTCAGCGCCCTGAAGAAATTGTCTTCGCCACAGGCGATGTGCTGCGCAGCGCTCTCGATGTGATGGCCAACAACTGTTTCCGCGTGCGTCCGTGGTTCGAGCCGGGGCCGTGGGGTGGCCGCTGGATTCAGGAACGAATGCCCCAGCTTGCCCAGGACGTACCAAACTATGCGTGGTCTTTTGAGTTGATTACGCCCGAGAACGGGTTGGTGCTGGAGAGCGACGACTGGCTGCTCGAACATTCGTTTGACTTTCTTATGTATCGCAACCCAGCCGATATTGTGGGTGACAGCGCGGCGGTGTTTGGCTATGAATTTCCGATCCGCTTCGATCTTCTGGATACCTTCGGTGGGGGCAACCTATCGGTTCAGTGCCACCCACGGCCAGAATACATCCGACAGCATTTTGGCGAAACCTTTACACAGGATGAGACCTATTACATCCTGGACTGCGCCGCGGATGCGCTCTGCTATCTCGGCTTCCAGGAGGACATCGATCCCGATGCGTTTCGCAGCGCTCTGGAAGAGAGCTTTCGCGAATCGACACCATTGGCCATAGAGCGCTATGTACAGACGCATAAGGTGCAGCGGCATGACCTGCTGCTGATCCCCAATGGTACGGTCCACTGTTCGGGGATCAACAATCTGGTCCTGGAGATCAGCGCCACACCGTATATCTTTACTTTCAAAATGTACGACTGGCTGCGCCTGGATTTGGAGGGGAGACAGCGGCCACTCAATATCGAGCGAGCCTTTGAGAATCTCTATTTTGAGCGTAACGGGGCCGGCGTGCGCTCCGAGTTTTTCTCACAGGCGCGGGTGATTGATAGCGGCCCTGGCTGGAAGCTGATCCACCAGCCGACACATCAGGTTCATTTCTATGACGTTCAGCGCTACGCCTTGCGTAGTGCTGTGGATGTGCGTACCGATGGCTCCTGTCAGGTAATGAGTCTGGTTGAAGGGCAGAGCGTGCTGCTCGAAACGGCCAACGGGCTGCGTCAGCGTTTCAATTATGCAGAAACCTTCGTCGTGCCCGCGGCAGCCGCTGCCTATCGGCTGATCAGTGAAGATGGCTCGCCTATTCAAGTCGTAAAAAGTTTTGTAAAGCCCCGGGCCCAATGGGTGGATGGAGTGGTGGCATGAGCGGCTGGTTGCTGGGCATTGACGGCGGTGGCACCCGCACGCGCGCGGCCGTGTGCGGGCCGGATGGGCGCTTGCTCGGGATTGGTGTCAGTGGCCCCTCCAATATCGACGACATTGGAATTGAGAACGCCCAGGCCAACCTGGACCAGGCTGTGGCGGCGGCGAGCGCCCAGGCTGGGGTTGACCGCAGCGATTGCCGGGCCGCTTTCTTGGGGCTGGCTGGCGTCGTGTCGGCGGAGGATCGGGCGCATATCCGCGCCATCGCCACACGGCTTGCCCTGGCGCCAATCGACCGGATCGGTATCCACCACGACTGTCGCATCGCATTGGCCGGCGCTCTGGAGGGTCGGCGCGGCATTGTGCTCATCGTCGGTACCGGCTCCTCCTGTTATGGCATAAATGCAGCCGGTGAAGATTGGATGGCCGGTGGACGCGGCCATCTTATTGCGGATGAGGGCAGCAGCTACTGGCTGGGCATCGAGGCTATGCGCTCTGCGGTCAGGGCGTATGATGGCCGTTGCCAGGCGACGCGACTTATGCCCCTTGTGCTGGCCCATCTGGGGATCGCATCCATAGACGAGATTTTGCATCGGCTCTACATCGAGGGTATGTCACGCGCTGAAATTGCAGCGCTGGCCCCGGTCGTGATCGCGGCCGCCACGGAAGGTGACAGCACGGCGCAACAGATCATCTGTCGGGGGATACAGGACCTGGCCGATTGTGTACACGCTGTGGCCGTCAAGCTGAATATGTTGGATACGGCCTGCGAGGTCTGCGCCGTTGGCGGGCTGTTGCAGGCTGGCCCATTCATCAACAACCCACTTCACTGCGCCATTAAACAGCGCATAGCCAATTGCCAGATACGAGAGGCGGCGCTACCCCCAGTTTTGGGTGCTCTCATTCTCGCCCTGCAATTGGCAGATGTCCCTATCGAGCCTTCCACAATACAGAGATTACGCGCGGCAGGAAATAAGTTACCGGTCTGATTCTGGGAATCGGCCAGACGATGACGGGAAAGCCGAGAGATATTGTGGCCGAGTTTGACATCACAACAATTTGTCTGATTTTCGCAAAATCGTCTTATGTGAGATGGATCGCTCAACACGAATCGGTTGAACCCGCTCAAACCGAAAATCCCTATTACGGTTTGGAATAGGGAAACTGGCCTGAACAGGATTGTCGCCCGGATCTGTTTGTGGCTACAGTTACTTCCGATACTTCCGAGCAATCCAATCGACAACATCGGATATCTGATCCAAGGAGGTAAACCTTCCCCAAAACCGAATGTCGTCCGGTCCTTTGTCTAATCTGCTTGTCGATCGATATTTTCTTAACCAATTCAGGAGGAAGAAATGTCAAAACGAGTCAATCGACGTGAGTTTTTGGCGCTGTCCAGCGCCGGTGTCGCCGGGTTGCTGCTTGTTTCCTGTGTACCCCCTGCCACTACTACGTCTGCACCCACGGCAGCACCAGAGGCCGTCCAGATTATGGGCTTTCCTCGGTCCGAAACTGTGTTCGCCCAGCAGTTGACGGGACGCAATGCGACCCCCGCCAACTTCAACTCTTGGGCCGGTTGGAGGCAGCGGGATCGGGGCATGCAGCAGGTCATGCACGAGCAGTTGTGGATCGATGACTTCGAAGCAGGGGAGATCATCAATGCCCTGGCTTCTGAACCACCGACATACAGTGCGGACTTCAAGACGATGACCATTAAGCTCCGCGAGGGGATGTTCTGGAGCGACGGTACCGAGATCACCGCCGACGACCTGGCATTCACCATCGAGTTTGTCAAGGTGACTCCGGCCGCGGCGAATAATGCCAGCGTGGCCCGGCAGGTCGAGAGCGCCACTGCGGCGGATACATACACTGTGGTCATTGAGCTTAAGGCGCCAAACCCGCGATTCCACTTCGAGAACTTAGTCGATCTGTGGGGAAGCCTGTGGGTCATGCCCAAGCATGTGTTCGAGCAGTTCATGGTAGATGGTACGGTTGACACGGATGCTTTCTTTGCCTTCGAGTACAACCCCCCTTTGAGCTCGGGTCCGTACGTGCTGCACAGCTTCGACCCGGCCGGCAACTGGACGGCGTGGGAGAAACGAGCTGACTGGGACAAGACCCCCACGGGGGTGCTGTTTGGCGAACCCAAGCCGCAGTACGTGGTATTTGTTGATTACGGGGATTTCACAGCCCGGGTTATCAGCATGACACGCCATCAGGTCGATATGATCGATCTGGACCTCCCTGGTATCCGGGCGGTCATGAAGGCAGAACCCTCTGCCCGTGGCTACTACGCTGACCAGGATTTCCCGTGGATTCAGTCCAACCGGCACCCGGGCGTCGGTGGCGTGGTCTTCAACACCTTGAAGGCGCCGTTCGATAACAAGGATGTACGTTGGGCGCTCACCCTGGCTATGGATCCCGTTTCCTACAACGTGACCGCCTTCGACGGTTGCGCGGCCATGAACCCGCTGCCCATCGTAGTCAATGGTCCCCAAATGCAGAAACCCTACATCGAACCGCTGGTGGCGTGGTTGACGGACTTCACCATTGACGTGGGCGGCGGTGAGATGGTCAAGGTCTGGGACCCCACTGCGCCCACCCGGTTGGTCGAAGAGGCCCGCGATCGGGGATTCACATTCCCCGATGACCCCGCCACGATCCAGGAGTCCTTTGGCTATGGTTCGTGGCAATACAACCCGGACGCGGCGGCCAAGCTGCTGAAGAAGGCCGGTTTCACCCAGGACGCGAATCAGGCGTGGCTTCTCCCCGACGGCACACCCTTCCGCTTTACCGTTTACACGCAAGACACTCCCGGCCGCTGGGCGTACCAAAATGCCCAGGCCGCCTACGTGGAATGGAAGCGGTTCGGGTTCGATGTGAATTTTGAGGTGGGCGATCCCGGACAGCTCAGGATTGCTATGGGCCAATTTGATGTCGCCGGGGGGCAGACCCACGGCAGCAACTACCTGGAAACTCCCGACCTCTTCAGGACCTTCACGTCCTTCAACACTGCTTATCTGGAGCCTGATCTGACCAAGCGCCAGTTCGGCCATTCCTCCCGTTGGACCAATCCCCGTGTGGATGAGATCCTCAATCAGATTCAGGTCACCAATCCCACCGATACCACCACACTCCAGCCACTGGGTCTGGAACTCCTGCAGATCTATATCCAGGAGATGCCAGGGATATCTGCCACTACTTCCCTGGATCCGTACGCCGTTTCTACCTACTATTGGACCGGCTGGCCCAGCGCTGAGAATCACTTCACCGTGCCATACCACCACTATCCCAACTTCAAGTATCTGCTGACGTCCTTAGTGCCCACGGGTAATTAAGGTAGACACCGCGAGAGAGCCTACGGGCAGGGGGAAATCCCTGCCCGTAGGCCTGCAACATACACGCCGACCCGAAAGGTGGAACAGTGAAATTTGCACGGCGCTATCTCATTCCGCGTCTCCTCCAATATGTGCTGGTGAATATCCTGGGGATCACGATGGTTTTTATCCTGCCCCGACTGATGCCCATCGGCCCTGTGGAGAAAGCAGTGGCCCAAATCGAGACCCGGGGTGCGTACACCGATCCGAAAGCGGCTGAGGAGACCATCCAGGCGTTGAAAGAGATGTATGGGCTGGACCAGCCATTATTGGCACAATATGGCACATTCTGGCGTAGGCTTTTCTCGTTCGATTTTGGGCCTTCTCTGGTCTCTTTCCCTACCCCGGTGACCCAATTGATCAGCGAGTCCCTGCCCTGGACGTTGGGGCTGCTCTTCACCACGACGGTGCTGGTCTTCATTATCGGGAATCTATCGGGGGGGCTTGCCGGGTACTTCAGGCAGAACAGGATTCTGAAAGTAGTCGATGGCGTGTTCATGTTCCTGGCCCCAATGCCCTATTACATCGTGGCCCTGCTGCTCATCATCTTGTTTGCCTATATCGTGCCCATATTCCCGGTTGGGGGAGGGTATACCATCGGTGCGCCGATTGCCTTCACCTGGGATTTCATTGTGGACGTCCTGATTCACGCCTTTCTTCCCGCCCTCTCTTTGATCCTGTTAGGCGTGGCCGGAACCCATCAAATCATGCGACTCATCGTCCAGAGTGTGATCGAAGAGGATTACGTACGCTACGCCAATATCGGGGCCGTCAACGAGGGGACGGTCTTTTCCAGATATGTGATGAGGAACGCTACCCTGCCCCAGATCACCCGGTTCGCCCTGGGCTTTTCCGGGCTATTCAGCGGTGCCCTGATCACGGAGGTCGTCTTTGCCTACCCCGGGATAGGATTTCTGGCCTATCACGCCATTCGGGCCTCCGATTACAACGTGCTCATGGGCGTCACGACCCTTTCGATCTTCGCCCTCACAACCGGCACTTTGCTTATGGACCTGCTCAACCCATTGTTTGACCCCAGGATAAGGCTTACATGAATAGAAAATCTGCCAAATGAAGACACTAAGAGCGCTTTTCAGGGATCGCCGGTTCGCTATCAGCGCAACCGTGATGTTCATATTGATCGTGCTGGCTTTGCTCTCGTTTTTTTCGCCCTACGACCCCACCGAATGGCGCGTTGTACCGCGTGACCGGCCACCGTCCGCAGAGTTTATCCTGGGGACGAGTTCCCAGGGCCAGGACGTGTTCTGGGTTCTGACATTTGCCATTCGTAACTCCCTCCTCCTGGCGATTTTGGCGGCGACCATATCCAGAACCATCGCGCTGACGGTTGGCCTGGTGTCCGGTTACAGTGGAGGCATTATCGACCGTGTGCTTATGTTTATCAACGATGGCTTCATTGTGTTGCCGCTGTTATTGATCCTCATTTTGCTGGCGCTGCTGATCCAGGAGAATTTGAGCATCCCGACCATGGCATTGCTCTTCGGGGTCATGGGATGGGCGCTGGACGCCCGGTTCATACGGTCGCAAATCCTGAGCTTGCGGGAAAGGGAGTTCACCTATACCGCCATTCTCACAGGAGTCCCCACCCTCAAATTGATTATGAACGAATACCTCCTCTTTGTTGTCCCTCTCACTATGGCGACGTTGATCGGCAACATGGCATGGGTGACAGGCATGGAAGTTACACTCGCTTATCTCGGTCTGACCGATGTGACCATCCCCACCCTGGGAACTATGCTCCAATTTGCCATCAACTACCAGGCAATACTCCTGGGGCTTTGGTGGTGGATCTTCACCCCAATCGGCGCTGCGGTCGCTCTTTTCTCGGCTTTGTACCTGCTTTCGCAGAGCATCAGCGATTTCCTCGACCCCAGAGCCCGCATCCAGCGGGTAGGTGCAAGGTAAGGAGACGCGCCATGTCAGTAATCAAAATAGAACAACTGAAATCTTCCTACACCCTGGATATGTTCGGCGTTCAAAAGATCGTCCAGGCGGTCAATGGGGTCGATCTCGAGATTCAGGAAAACGAGGTTTATGGGGTTGCCGGGGAAAGTGGCAGCGGGAAGACGACCCTGGTGAAGACCCTGTTTGGAGACGTCCAGCCACCCTTGAGGCTGGTCAGCGGTAAGGTCTGGTACCGGGTCGACGGGCGGGAAGTGGACCTCTTCGCCATGAAACCGGAGGAAAGACGGAAATTTCGCTGGTCGTTCATCTCTTATGTACCCCAGAGCTCCATGAGCAGTCTCAACCCGGTCATCAAGCTGAAAAGGACTTTCATCGACTTCCTGGGGAGCCGGGTTCACCAGATGGGGAAACGCGAGATGATCGAGAGCGCCCGGCTACACCTGGTGGAGCTGGGGTTGCCGCCGAATGTTCTGGAGGTATATCCTCATCAACTCTCGGGGGGGATGCGCCAACGGGTGATGATCGCCCTGGCGTCGTTCCTCTCGCCACAGGTGATGATCGCGGACGAACCGGTGACGGCGCTGGATGTGGTTGTGCAGAGGGGGGTGCTCCAGCTCCTGATAGAGGTTCACGAGCAACAGAAGAATGCCCTGGTCTTCGTGACCCACGACATGGGCGTGTTGGCCAATATCGCGGACCGGGTTGGGATTATGTATGCGGGGAAGATTATCGAGGAAGCGAAGGTGGAGGCCATTTTTGATCATCCCCAGCACCCCTACACCCAATACCTGATTAACTCCCTTCCCAAGTTCGGGGATAAGGAGAGGCGGGAGAGCGCGCCGGGGTCGCCTCCGTCGCTGGTGAACCTTCCGAGCGGGTGTGCGTTCCATGCGCGGTGTTCTTTTGCAAAGGATATTTGCAGACAAGAGGTACCGGTGTACAGGGCTGTGCGGGATCAACACAAGGTGGCATGCTGGATAGTTGAGGAGGATGGACATCGATACGATTCTTGAGCTTCATGACGTGACCAAGATCTTCCACATGGGCAATATGTTCTCCCGGCTCAGGATCACGGCCGTGGATCATGTCTCCCTCAGCGTAGGCGCTGGAGAGATCTTCGGACTGGCCGGGGAAAGTGGCTGTGGTAAGAGCACATTGGCCCGGATGATTCTGGGATTCGAGGAGCCAACCGGTGGAACGATCACCCACCGGAGCAAGGACGGACAGCCTATTACCGGGAAGAAAGTTTGGCGCACAGCCGGGGTGCAGGCGGTATTCCAAAACCCGTTTGAGACCTTCAATCCCTTGCGCCAGGTGGAACGCTATTTCTTCGAGACCGTACACTACTTTGGGCTTGCCGACAACCAGGACGATGCCCTGGAACGGATCGAATCGGTACTCGAGATGGTTGGCATGAGCTACGATGCGATTGCCGGTCGATACCCCAGCGAGTTTTCCGGTGGGCAGTTGCAGCGGGTTTCCATTGCCAGGTCGCTTTTGAGCGAACCTTCGCTGTTGATTGCGGATGAGCCGGTGTCTATGGTCGATGCCTCAATTCGGATGTCGATTATGAACCTGTTTCGGGATCTCGTCGATAACCTGGGATTGGGTGTCGTCTACATCACACATGACCTGGCCACGGCCCACTACGTCTGCGACCGCATAGCCACAATGTTCAGAGGGAACATTGTGGCAACGGGCGATGTGGACAAGGTCCTGATAGATCCCAAGCATCCGTACGTCAGACTCCTGCGGGAATGTATCCCGGAAGCGGATCCGCGGAAGCGCTGGGAGACCAAAGTGCAGCTTTCGGAGAGCGATGCAGAGGAGTACCTGCGGATAGGCTGCAAATTTGCGGGCAGGTGCCCCCAGGTAATGGAGATATGCAGACACGAGACACCGCAGGACATCGATGTTGATGGCGAGCTTGTCAAATGCCACCTGTTCCGGACTGATTCCTGAAATTACTCCCCCTGGAAATGGGCCTTGCCTGGGAGTATAGCTGGCTATGCTGTTTGGCCTGTTCAGGCTGGAACTGAAGGCCGACGGTAAAACCGGTAATGGCTGCGCGTGACTGCTTGACGGCGAACCTCTGGCGGGAAGGCAGATACCGCTGCCAGCGAAAGCTGGGGAACGACACGCAGTTACGGTTATACGCCGAGAGTAGGAACGGAAGCGAAAGGGGGTGATAGAACGGAGAATAGTAGCGGACCGCCGTGAATGGTTGGACCGGGCCATTGACCCCACGCCATCCTTTCATCAGTTTATGTCTGTTGTGTTCTGGGCAGAATCGATCCTCAATCTCAAATAAATCACCAGTTGCTCGTAAGGAGACAACAATGGCTACAAATCGAGAAATGTTGAGTCGTCGAGACTTTTTGCGCGGTGCCGCGTTGGTGGTGGGCGTAATGCCCATCGTCGCCGCTTGTGCCGCACCGGCAGCGCCTAGTGCCCCAGCCGCAGGGGCAGAGCCGGCACCGGCCGCAGCCGCAGCCCCAGCTGCAGCCGTCCAGGAGATCCGCCTCGCCGCTTGGGCTGATACTACGGACAGGACTGTGTATGAGAATATTGTCGACTATTTCGCCAAGACCCATACCGGTATGATCGCCACCATCGAACAGTATCCGGGCGGCCACTACGACAAGATCCAGGCCAACTTCGCAGGTGGCACGTCCGCTGATGTGATCTACTTCCAGGGCTGGTCGTGGCAGCCGTTTGCCGACAAAGATCAGCTACTGGCCTTGGATGATTTTGTCGCCAGGGACAACTATGAATTCGCCTGGCCGGACACCCCCAATTACATCGACAACACCCAGTGGTATGGACAGCGCTACATGACCGTCGCCGACACAGGTTCGGTCGTCATGCTCTATAACAAAGACTTGTTTGACAAGGCAGAGATCGCCTATCCGACCGCAGGGTGGACCTACGCCGACTTCCAGTACGCGGTCGAAAATATCAGTGGAGAGGAGGGGGGCGTCAAAACCTATGGGTATGCCCAGGCTGGCGGTTGGAACGGCACCTATCTGCGGTCATTGCACTGGATGCGCATGAACGGCGGCCTGGAGTGGGACACGATTGTCGAGCCTAAGGAATCGAAGTGGATGCAGGAAGAAATTCTGGCCGGCTTGCAGTACACTGTCGTGGATACGATCGCTAATGGATGGTGCCCAAGCCCGGCCACTATGCAGGGTGGTGGTGTGTCGGTAGCAACGGGCCGGGTAGCTATGGTCATGGAAGGCCCTTGGTATTTGTCCCAGCTCTATGGCCCGGACGCAGCGATCGAGGGGGGTGTCAGATTCGACGCCGTCGAACCGCCTGTGGGTTCCACCGGCCAGGACGAGACCATCGCCGAAGTTCACGGCTATGTGATCGCCAAGAGCACCAAAGTGGCCGATGCGGCCTGGGAACTACAGAAGGATATTATGTCGGAGGAGGGCCAGAAGCGTATCGCTGAGGGCGGGCGTATGTGCAGCACTCCCGAATTTATCGAGTCGCTCTGGGCACCCATCGCCCAGAAGACCTTCAACTTCGAGAATGCCAAAGCCTACGCCGATTCTATGCGTACGGGCCGCAATCCCATCATCTCCGGTGCCGGCGCCAACTACGACGCTGTGGCCGGACCCAGCACCCCCCTACAGGTTGCGTGGGATGCCATGCTGAACGGTGTCAGCGCCAAGGAGGCGATCGGCGAAGCGCAACCCCTGTTGCAGAAGATTCTGGACGACTATTGGGCCAAGAAAGGCTAGACGTGGAAAGAGAGTTGGGCAGTGGTCCGCCCACAGGCGGGCCACTGCCCAATCTATCCATATCTGACGGGTAGGATCTGTTGGGTTTGCTTATCCAGAAAGAGGCAACTATGACAGCGCAGCCGCAAAAGCGTAAACGCCCTTCAGGGGTGCAGCTTGCCGAATGGCGTGATGGATGGCTATTTGCCACGCCGTTCCTCTTGGGGATCATCATTTTCTGGCTTGGTCCTATGCTCTATTCATTGTTCCTGGTCACACAGGATTGGGATATGCTGGGGTCACCCCAGTTCGTCGGGCTGGCCAACATTACAAATGCTCTCGCCGACCCGCTGGTGGAGAAATCCCTCTACAACACGGCATACTACACCTTCATTGGTGTGCCTCTCCAATTGATTATCGCACTCCTGCTGGCGGTTGCGCTGAATCAGAATTTGCGCGGCCAATCCGTCTACCGCACCATTTTCTATTTACCAGCTATCACCCCGGCAGTCGCTTTCGCTGTGGTTTGGATGCAGATATTCAATGCCGACTTCGGTGTTCTCAACAATATCCTGCGCGTGTTCGGCATACCAGGCATAAAATGGCTGTTCGACCCCGACATCGCCAAACCGGCCTTCATCCTGATGAGCCTGTGGACAGTTGGCCCACAGATGGTGATCTTCCTGGCAGGACTCCAGAGCGTACCGGTTGAGCTACTGGAAGCGGCCGAGATCGACGGCGCCAGCTCCTGGCAACGCTTCTGGGGCGTCGTTATGCCTATGCTCTCCCCCGTCGTCTTCTTCAATCTGATTATTGGAATTATCGGAAGTTTCTAGATATTCACGAATGCCTTCATTATGACCAACGGCGGTCCCCAGAATTCCACTCTGTTTGTGGTCCTGTATATCTACTTGAACGGGTTTCGTTTCTTCAAAATGGGCTATGCCGCAACACTGGCCTGGGTGCTCTTCTGGATCATCATGTTCTTTAGCTTTCTTCAGTTTACAGTCGCCAACCGTTGGGTCTACTATGAAGGCAAAGTCTAGAAAGGCAGGCAAACCATGATCGCCCAAGCCCAACTTGCTTCGGAGGCTCCACCGGAGGGTGCCCGCGCTGACCGTCATCTGACCCGCCGCAGCAAGATACTCGTCCAACACACGATTCTGCATATCGTCCTGATCCTGGCTGGATTCACCTTTCTTGTGCCCCTGCTGTGGATTGCGTCAACGTCGCTGAAAACAGCCGGCCAGGTCTTCATTATTCCTGTTCAGTGGATACCCACTCAGCCCAAGTGGGTCAATTTTGTGGAGGTCTTCACAATTTTGCCGCTAACTTCGTTCATCCGCAATACCGCCATCGTGACGATATTGGGGACATTGGGGACCGTCTTTAGTTCTCTTCTTGTCGGTTTTAGCCTGGCCCGTCTGCGCTGGCCAGGACGCAATTTTGTCTTTATGCTGCTGGTCTCGACAATGATGCTGCCCTTCATCGTTACATTGATCCCCACATTCATCCTCTTCAAGTATCTGGGCTGGCTGGATACATTGTATCCATTATTCGTTCCCAGCTGGTTCGGCCATGCCTTCTACATTTTCCTGATGCGCCAGTTTATGATCGGTATCCCCACCGAATTAGAGGAGGCGGCACGGGTAGAGGGTGCCGGGTCGTTGCGTATCCTGATCCAGATTATAACCCCACTGTGTGGCCCGGCCATCGCCACCGTTGCTATCTTTGCATTCCTGGCGCACTATAACGATTTTATGGGGCCACTGATCTATCTGAGTACCAACGAAAAGTTCACTCTTCCCCTGGGTATTCTCTGGTACCAGGGGCGGTACGGCCAACAGTGGCAACTTGTCATGGCCGTATCCATGGTGGCGCTCATTCCGGTAGTCGTGCTCTTCTTCGTGGCACAGCGCTATTTCGTGCGCGGCATCGCCCTGACCGGTTTGGGTGGACGATAGACAGTGGATTTCTCGGCCAGCATTAGTCCTGTTTCGCCGCTTATCTGGACTCACATAACATCCAACAAGGAGAACTTACATGCCCGAAATGACGAGTCGCGAGCGCTTTGCTCGTATGTTTGCCCACGAGGAGGCAGACCGAATTCCTGTTATCGATAGCCCCTGGGATGCCACCATTGAGCGCTGGCAACGCGAAGGTATGCCGGCGAATGTCAACTACGTGGATTTCTTCGGTTTGGACCACGTGGCTATGATATCGGTGGACAACTCCCCACAATACGAGCAGCGCGTGATCGAGGAAACGGACGAACATCGAATCCACACCAGCCAGTGGGGCGCCACGCTGAAGAACTGGAGACATTCAGCCTCCACCCCCCACTTTCTCGATTTCACGATCGTGGATCCGGAGAGCTGGGCCAGGGCCAAAGAGCGTATCGTCCCCGATCACAGCCGGATTGACTGGGGGCGTTTGAAGAGGCTCTATCCTGACTGGCAGTCCAAAGGCACCTGGATTCAAGCAAGTCTCTGGTTTGGCTTCGATGTAACTCACTCCTGGATCGTCGGTACAGAACGGCTGCTCTTTGCCCTGGCCGAGAGACCCGAATGGTGTCAGGATATGTTCTCCCATCTGTTGGAGGTCAATCTTGCCCTTCTCGATCAGGTCTGGGATGCCGGGTACAGATTCGACTCCGTCTTCTGGTGGGATGATATGGGCTACAAGCAACACCAATTCTTTTCCATGCAGATGTATCAGGAACTGCTCAAACCCTACCACAAACGGGCCATCGATTGGGCCCATGCCAAGGGCATCAAGGCCCATCTACATTCCTGTGGAGACATCAATCCCTTTGTGCCGGAACTGGTAGGGTTAGGTCTGGACGCACTCAATCCTCTGGAAGTCAAGGCCGGGATGGACCCAACATATTTGAAGCAGACGTACGGGGATGATCTGGTCCTGCACGGCGGTATCAATGCGGTTCTGTGGACCGACCCCGACGCGATCAAAGCGGAAATGGAGAGGGTGATCCCGGTTGTGAAGGAATCAGGTGGATATATCTTTTCCTCAGACCATTCCGTGCCCTCCAGCGTGAGTCTTCAGGATTTCCAGCAGATTGTACATCTGGCCAAGAAACTGGGCACCTATTGACCGGCCATCCTTCTGCACTTGTGAGCGGATAAACTCTGTCGTATCAGACCGTCAAATAATAGAAATAGCGCAGGGGTGTTGCTTGCAACACCCCTGCGCTATTAAGTCACATATGACCAGAGCGTTATTTTGTCGTACCTGTTCAGCCACCCCGCCCTACCCCTCCCCCTTCTAGCAGCCTGCCGGAGTGGCACAGAATAGAACGCGGATAGGGCGGAAAGTACGGAAAAAACCGGATTTTTCTCGATTGTATCCGCGAAAATCAGCCCTTTCCCTTCGACAGGCTCAGGACACCGCCGCGTCATCCGCGTTCTATCTCTTCTCTCTCCGACAGGCTGCTAGGGAGGGAACCGGATCGACTCCTCCCCCACTGTGGGGGAGGTTGGGTGGGGGTGAGCAGTTACATTTTGTCAGATAGTGGCCCGCCTGTCGCCCGGCCACTAAAACCCCAAATAGGCCTCCACCACCTGCGGATCTGCCAGCAGCGTCTTGGCATCCCCACTCAGACGAATCGTGCCCGTCTCCATCACATAGCCCCGGTGGGCCACTTGCAGCGCGGCCTGGGCGTTCTGCTCCACCAGCAGAATCGTCGTCCCCTGGCTGTTGATTTCGATAATAATCCGGAAAATCTGCTCCACCAGAATCGGGGCCAGCCCCATGGACGGCTCGTCCAGGAGCAGAATGCGCGGCCGGGCCATCATCGCCCGGCCCATCGCCAGCATCTGCTGCTCGCCGCCAGAGAGGGTGCCGCCCGCCTGTTTCAGCCGCTCCCGCAGCCGGGGAAAGAGGGTGAGCACCCGCGCGTAGTCCGAGGCAATACCGTCGGCGTCGCTGCGGTTGAAGGCGCCCATCTCCAGATTCTCCTGCACAGTCAGCCGGGCAAAAATCTTGCGTCCTTCCGGCGACTGGACGACGCCCCGGTGGGTGACCGTATGCGCGGGCAGGTGGTCGATGCGCTCGCCCTCCAGATAGACCGCGCCCTCCTTGGGCGTCAGGATGCCGCTGATAGTGTTGAGCGTCGTCGTCTTGCCCGCACCGTTGGAGCCGATGAGGGTGACGATCTCGCCCTTCTCCACCGTCAGGGAAATACCCTTCAGCGCGTGGATGCGGTCGTAGTAGGTGTGGATGTTTTCGAGTGTGAGCATAGGATTAATAGTGAATGGTGAATAGGGAATAGTGAATGGCTAATGACGTTAACGACGTTGGTTCGCTGCTGCTGTCTTTATGCTGGAGCCGATAATGCGGCCCAATTGTTCAGATTCGTCCAGTACCGGGTCTACTTCTTCGGCTGGCAATAGACGGGCCAGGCGTATCATTTTCAGCCAGACCGTCGATTCGTTCAGTTCTTTCAGGCAGATGCGAAGTTTGTGAATAAAGTCGCTGCGACTTTCTGCGCTGCGGCCTTCGGAATAGTTGGGGGCGGGGGAGGTGCCGCTGCGCAATAGCTGACCAGCAATGTGGCGGCCAGCCGGTGTCGCTGGTAGACGGTCGCACAGTTGAATTACCATCACCGCAAAGCGGATCAGCCGGTCCTCTAAATCATCGCCTTTCGCCGCCATCGTCCCCTCCCCTCCCCCATTAAAAATTCACCATTCCCTATTCACCATTCGCTATTCTCTTCTCCGTCCCCCCAGAAGTATCCAACAGCACCCCCGGCCCCAAATAGGCCTCCACCACCCGTGGGTCCGACCGCACTTCGGCTGGCTTCCCCTCGGCGATCTTCTTGCCGTAGTCCAGCACAGTGATATTCTCCGAAATGTTCATCACCACTTTCATATCGTGCTCGATCAGAAAAACGGTAATGCCCTTCTCGTCCCGCAGCCGATGCACCAGCTCGATCATCCGCTCGGTCTCTCGTGGATTCATCCCCGCGGCTGGCTCGTCCAGCAGCAGCAGTTGGGGACGGCTGCCAATGGCCCGGGCAATCTCCAGCAGCCGCTGATCCCCGTAGGGCAGATTGGTGGAGAGGGTCTCGTCTTCCCCGCCCAGCCCCACAAACTCCAACAGTTCCAGGGCGAACTGCCTGGCTTGCCGCTCCTCGGCCCGCTGGGAAGCCGTGCGCAACACCGCGCCCAGAGGTGTGGCCTTCATCCGTACGTGCTGGCCCACCAGCACATTTTCCAGGGCCGTCATCCCTTTGAAAAGGCGGATGTTCTGGTAGGTGCGGGCGATGCCCAGGCCGATGATCTGGTCCGAGCGCTGGCCCACCAGCGAGTGACCGTCGAAGCGGATCGACCCCTTTTCCGGGCGGTAGAGACCGGTCATACAGTTGAAAAAGGTTGTCTTGCCCGCGCCGTTGGGGCCGATGAGACTGGCAATCGAACCCTTTTCGATTGCCAAATCCACCGAATCCACCGCGGTCAGACCGCCAAAAATCTTTGTAACACCCTTTGCTTCCAGCAATGCAGCCATCAGGCCCGCCCCCCTTCCAACTCTGCTCGCTTTTCGTCCTCGTCCGGCAGCGCCACCTCTTCGCTGTGCAGCTCCCGGCGGCGGCGGGCCGAGGGCAAAATCCCTTCGGGCCGCACAATCATCATTACAATCAACAGAATGGCGAAGGTGACAATGCGGTATTCGTCCACACCCCGCAGCACCTCCGGCAGCCCTTTCAGCGCCAGCGCGCCCAGCACCACACCGGGAATACTGCCCATCCCGCCCACAATAATCAGGGCCAGGGCGTCGATAGAGACGAAAAGGGAGAAATTTTCCGGGAAAATGTTGATCTGCCGGGCCGCGTAGAGCTGCCCAGCCAGACCGGCAAAGGTCGCGCCGATGGCGAAGGCCAGCAGCTTTGTCTGCACCAGATGGATGCCCGTGGCCTGGGCCACATCCTCGTCCTCGCGCATGGCCACCCACGCCCGCCCCAGCCGCGAGTCGTTGAGCCGGATGGCGACGAAGGCCACCACAGCCGAGCCAAAGATCGCCAGCAGAAAAATCCAGCCCTGGGCGTCCAGGTGGGAGGTCAGGCTGGCCGGGGCCACGCCAAAGAGGGTGGGCTGGGCGATGCGCAGCAGACCCCGTGGCCCGTTGGTCAATTCGCCCAGATTGAGCATAAAGAGGCGGATGATTTCCCCGAAGCCCAGGGTGACAATCGCCAGATAGTCGCCCCGCAGACGGAGGACGGGAATGCCCAGCAGCACGCCGCCGATGGCCGCGGTAATCATCGCCAGGGGAATGGCCGACCAGTAGCCCAGCAGGGGGCTGTCCGGCGAGATGCCCATCCCCGTCAGCAGGGCGCTAATGTAGGGCGAGGAGAAGGGCGCGGCCACAAAGGCGTAGACATAGGCGCCGATGGCGAAAAAGGCCACATAGCCCAAATCGAGCAGACCCGCATAGCCCACGACGATATTCAGCCCCAGCCCCATCATAACAAAGATGAAGACGATACTCATCACCGAATTCTGGAATTGGTTGAGTACAAAGGGCAGGGAGAGCAGAACCGCGGCCAGCAGCGCGCTGATTGCCAGTTTTTCCAGCCCGTCTTTGGCCGCGGCCAGGGCAAAGAGACCCGCGCCCGTGGCAAAGAGCACCAGCAGCAGACGGACGATATTTTTGTCGTTGCCAAAGGCCGAGACCCCGTCCAGCCCCAGATAGTAGATAGCGGCAAAGAGGGCAAAGGGGAGCAGAACCACCACCCAGCGCCCGCCGGGGATGCGTAGACCCCGCACCGCGCCCGCGGCCCCGCTGCGGCTGAGCGCGACCAGCAGCCCGCCGACCAGCCCCGCGCCAGCCAGGTAGAGCGCGATCAGCAGGTATTGGAGAAAGCTGACCTCGGCTTTGGCAATCGTCCCTGCGCTGACATTCAGGATGGCCGCCATATTCAGGGGCACAATTTTGTCGAAGACGGGCTGCACCTTCACGCCGCTGCCCAGGAGATAGGAGAAGAACCAGATTTCCAGCGCGGTCAACAGGCCAACCGTCACACCGGCTGTCAGCCCAGACGAGAGCAGAGTGCCGGTGCTGCTCTCCCTGGCCTGGCCGCGCAGGACCATCCAGAAAAAGAGAGCGGTCAGCACAGCCAAGACGGGCAGGGCCGCCTCTTCCAGCCGGGTGGGCAGGCCGATCAGTATCAGATAAGTCAGGGCGGCAAAGGCGACCAGCCCTTTGGTGAGTCCATTTTTCATAGGATTAGGCCTTCTTCTCGCTCAAAATTTCGCCGAAGATGCCCGATGGCCGGAAGATCAGAATCAGCACCAGCACAGAAAAGGCGATGATGTCCTTGTATTCCGTGGGAATGCCCAGCGCGCTGGGGCCGAGGGCTTCGATCATCCCCAGAATCAGCGCGCCAAACATCGCGCCGGGGATGTTGCCGATGCCGCCCAACACCGCCGCGGTAAAGGCTTTCAGGCCGGGGATAAAGCCGCTGTTGAACTTGACGACCGTATTGTGAAAGCCCAGCATCACCCCGGCCGCGCCGGCCAGGGCCGAGCCGAGGATGAAAGTCGCCACAATCACCGCGTCCACATTCACGCCCATCAGCGCCGCGGTGTCCTTGTCCTCGGCCACGGCGCGCATAGCCCGGCCCAGCTTTGTGCGTTGCACAATTAAATAGAGGCCGAGCATCAGCAGCACCGAAGCGAAAAAGATAATCAGTCCCGTATAGGGGATAAAGACCTCCCCCGTGCGGATGCCGCCGGAGATGAGGGCCGGTTTGCGGTAGCTGTGGGGGCTGACACCGAAGATGAGGAGGACAGAATATTGCAGAAAGAGGGAAGCGCCGATGGCGCTGATCAGCGGGACGAGACGGGGCGCCCGGCGCAGGGGACGATAGGCCAGCCGCTCCAATGCGACGCCTGTGACGACCGAGCCGAGCATACCCATCAACAGAATGAAGATCAGCGCGGCCACGACCGCCGCTGCCGAACCTTCCATCCAGCCCTGGGCTGCGGCAAATTGCAGGGCAAAGAAGCCGGTAATACCGCCGATCATCATCACTTCGCCGTGGGCAAAGTTGATCATAAAAAGGATGCCGTAGACGAGGGTATAGCCCAGGGCCACCAGGGCATAGACACCGCCCAGCACCAGCCCGTTGATTCCCTGGGAAATCCAGAAGGAGGTCGGGTAGGCTTCGGCAAAGCCCACCGTAATCACCCGCCAGACCACCAGCAGGAGCACTGCTATACCGAAAGACCTGATCAAAAGTTTCGAGAGAGCCTGTTTTTCCATGCGCATCCCCTAAAAGAGGGACGCAGATTGGATGGATTGGTATTGATCTGCGCTGATCAATACCGTTCAAAAGTATCTGCGTCCTCAATCTTCTAACGAAAACAGGGTGGGCCAGAGACGAACTCTGCCCACCCTGTCGAAGATCATCAACTGTGGGTTGATAGAAAGAAGTTCAACTTTTCGGAAAAAAATGTTACTGCTCAGGTGCGACGCACTCGCCAGAAGAAGGTTCCTGTACAAAAAATGTGTGGCGAGTGCGTCGCACCCAAAGCCTGAGTAGTAACGAAAAAGTCGAACTTCTAACGCCGCTATTCCATACCGAAACCAGCGACCTGGACAAACTCGCCACTGGTAACTGTGAAGATCTGCACACCACCAGCCCCACACTCGCCGATTTCGTTGCAGGAGAGGGTGCCTGTCAAGCCGGCCAGACCGGAGACGCCGCGGATGGCTGTCAACAGTTCTTCCCGGTCGATGACCAGATTGTCCCCGTCTTTCACAGCCACGGCTTTGATAGCAGTGGCGATGATCATCACCGAGTCATAGCTCTGGCCGTGGAAGGGTCCCAGATCGTCCGGGCTGACGCCGAACTTGTCCATATACTTGACGTCAAAGGTCGCGTTGGCTTCCTCGGCTTCCGCCCCGGCCACGAAGGACATATACGTGCCCTCGGCTGCGTCGCCCGCGGCTTCCAAATACTGCTTCGTGTAGGCGCCGTCGTCGCTCATAAAGAGCGCGCCATCCAGACCGGGGGTCTCGCCCATCTGCTGGGCAATCAACGCGGCCTCGGTGGAGTAGCCGCCGAAGAAGATGAATTCCGGCCCGTTGGCCCCGATCTTGGCCAGGGCCGCGCGGAAGTCCGTGTCACCCACCTGGACGCCTTCGAAGTTGGTCACTTCGCCGCCCAGCGCCAGAATGTGGTTCTGGAAGATATCGGCCAGACCCTTGCCGTAGTCGGAATTGTCGTGCATAGCTGCGACTTTTGTCAGCCCCAGCTCGTTGAAGACGTACTCGGCATCCACAACACCCTGCAGGGCATCGCTCAACGCGGTGCGGTTGCAAACGTCACATTCGGCGGAGACGACCGCCGGGTTGGTGGCGCTGGGGGAGACGAAGGGGATGCGGGCTTCCTGCAGGGCCGGGGTCAGACCAAAGGTCTCGCCGGAGCAGGTGCCGCCGGTGACGGCCACGATTGTGGGGTCGGCAGCAAATTTGTTGCCTACGACTGTGCCCTGGTCGCCATTGCAGCCACCGTCTTCGGCCACCAGTTCAAACAGAAATCCTTCCACGCCACCCATTTCGTTCAGATCATCCACCGCAATATCCGCGGCCTGGTGAATATCCTTGCCAGGGTCCGGGATAGGGCCGGTCAGCGCAAAAGAGCCGCCGATGCGGATGGTTTGGCCGGGGGCAATGACGACCTTACCGGTCATATCAGCAGGTGCAGCTGGGGCTTCGGCGACCGGGGCTTTGGTGGCTTCGGCGGCCGCGGCGGGTTGCTCGGCGGGGGCTGCGGCTGGCGCAACTGCCGGCGCAGGGCACGCGGCCAGCACCAGAGCCAGAATCAGCAGCAGGGCAAACAGAGGTGTTCGACGTTGCATAACTTTCTCCTTTGAATGTACTAAAATACTTGGGGAAAAATTGTACCGCACGAAATAGTGCGGGGACTGGACAGGGCTTCATTGTCGAGGAGAGAACACAGGGGAAATGGAGCTTTGCTTCCTCGAAAAGCCATGCAAAATTATAGGGGGAAAGAGGGATGAATGTCAAAAAAGACGCAACACGCGGGCGTCTACCACCCCACGGCGCAGCCGTCCTTGCGGGGATCGCTGCCGCCGATGAGCACACCGCTCTCTGGTTCTCGCAAAATGATCTGACCGCCGCCAAAGCCGGTGCGACCCGCGCCGGTGATCGGCGCCAGGCGGTGTCCCCGTCGGGTCAGATCGGCCATCACCGCAAAATCCCACCCATCCTCCACCATCAGCAGACCGCCGCTCTCCTGCGCGCCCAGCCCGGAATGGGGGCCCGAGAGCGACCAGCGGGGCACATCCAGGGCCTGCTGGGGATTCATACCCAGCACGGCCATATTGATCATCATTTGCAGATGGCCCTGGGGCTGCATATAGCCGCCCATCACCCCGAAGGAGGCGTGAAGCTCGCCGTCCCGGGTGGTCATGGCCGGGATAATCGTCTGGTAGGGGCGCTTGTTGGGGGCCAGCGCGTTGGGGTGTTCGGCATCCAGCACAAAGAGCGCGGCCCGATTTTGCAGGCTGACCCCCGTGCCGGGGACGACAAGACCGCTGCCTGTGCCCTGATAGAGGCTGTTGATAAAGCTGCACGCGTTGCCCTCCCCGTCCGCTGTACTCAAGTAGACTGTATCGGAGCCAGCCATTGGGTAGCCATAGGGCACTTTCTGCGCGGCAGAACGGGGATCGATGGCGGAGCGCCGCTGCTCGGCGTACGCTTTGCTGACCAGCCCGTCCAGAGGAATCTTCACAACCCGGGGATCGCAGACCCACTGTTGGGCGTCGGCAAAGCCCAGCCGCATACATTCCACAAGGGTATGCAGCCGATCCGCCGAACTCATCCCCGCCAGATCAAAACCCGCGGCCAGATTGACCGCGATGATGGCCGCCAGCCCCTGCCCGTTGGGCGGACATTCGTAGAGACGCACACCGTTGATGTCGGCCACAATCGGCTCGTCCCAGGTGGAGAGGTGGGCGGCCATATCCTCCGGGGTGATCCAGCCCCCATAGCGCTGGACGTGGGCGCTGATCTTGCGGGCGAACTCGCCCTGATAGATGGCGGCCTTGCCCTCCGCGGCGACTGCGCGCATTGTCGCGCCCAGGGTGGGGATGCGCATCACCTCCCCGGCCTGGGGTGAGCGCCCGTCAATCAGCAATTCGTGGCCGCTGGGCTGCTCCGGGCCGTTGTCCCGATCACCGCTCTGCCAGTCCGGGCTGCGTAAGAGTTTTTTGACCTGTGTTGCCCAGCCATTGGCGATCCACTCGGTCACCGGGTAGCCCTCCTCCGCGGTGCGGATGGCCGGTTGCAGCACATCCGCCAGCCCCATCCGCCCGTGGCGCTCCAGCAGATCGCTCCAGCCCGCTACTGTGCCGGGGATGCTGACGGACATACCGGTAAAGTTCGGCATTTCCGTATAGCCCAGCTCCTGCACTTCGTGTATAGAGGCCGCTGCTGCTGCCCGCCCCGATCCGTTGAGCGCCGTGACTCGCTTGGTTTTGGCGTCCCAATAGAGGGCGAAACAGTCGCCGCCGATACCCGTCGAGAGAGGCTCGACAACATTTAGCATCGCTGCGGTGGCAATGGCCGCGTCCGCGGCGTTGCCTCCCGCCTGTAAAATTGAGAGACCGGCCTGGGCAGCCAGGGGTTGGCTGGTGGCGACCATTCCATTGCGGGCCAGCACATTGCTGCGCCGGGATCGGAAAGTAAAATCGAAGTTCATTGGGTTGCCTTTCGCGGGGACTGATAGGAACGAAGTAGGGCAGTAGCCATATCGAAGTCTGTTTTTGCCCGATTTTCAATCGACAGTTGAATCATAGAGGGATGATAGTCCATATAGCCGGGAAGTTCAAACCGGGGTTTTCCTGGGGTGCGTCCCCATATCCCAGACGCGCCATTTTCCCGGATGACCAAACTCTTTTTGGCGGAATGATTGGGCTACGGTAGACTGTAGACTGCGATGCAACGACGGCTCTCAGGTATATGCTCTGGGGTTTTGCCCAGGGCATTGGATGGACGGTTATGGGTTTTCTGATCCAATATCTCGCCGACGCTGCACCCTGGATCTACTTCCTGTGCGGCTTGGCGGCGCTTATCCAACTCTATCGAACCTGGCAAGTGCGCGCCGAACGCCGCCAGGCCATTTTCTCGTTGGAACGGGACAAAGCTGTCAACGATCTCTACGATATTTTTGTGCGCGCCATCGGCATTCTGGTCGTGATGGGTATCACCTATTTTGTCAGCAATACCCTCTCGACCGCGGTGGAGCCGATTGTCGCCCGTACCCTGAACCCCACACCCCAGGCCGCGGCTCTGCTGCCTACACCGACCAATACACCCTTGCCCGCTACGATAACGCCGACAATTACCCCAACCGCACTCTCCCAGGCAGTGACAGCGGCGGAAACACCGGTGGCGGCGGCGGCGGCTCCGCCCACGGCCACACCCGTGCCCGCGCCCGCGGTTGCGCCGGCCCTCTGCCCGGACGCCCGGGCCAGTATCGTTTCGCCGGGCAATGGCGCGCTGGTGGGCGGCGTAGTCTCGTTGGTGGGCACAGCGCAACACGACCACCTGGACTATTATAAGCTGGAATATGCCCACGGCAGCGATGCCAGCCAGGGATTTTCCTATTTTGACGGGGGGCAGAGCCAGGTGGTGGGGGGGCTGCTTGGCTTGTTCAACAGCCCAGCCTATGCCAACGGCGTCTATACCCTGCGCCTGGTGGTGGTGGACACCTCTGGTAACTATCCTTTGCCCTGTCGGGTAACGATCACTGTGCAGAACTGAGAGCAATTTTACTTTATGACTGACGAGCAAAAACCAGCGGAAGCCCTTCCCGGCTCTGAAAATTCTGCCGAAAATCCTGCACCAGACGACAATACCGGGCTGGAAGGGTACGGCTATCTCTTCACCCGTGCCAATCTGTTGATCGGCGGGGGCGCGCTCTTCTCTCTGCTTCTGCTGACAATCTTTCTTGTCTATAATATCGGCCTTTCCCGGGGGCGGCTGGCTGGCACAGAATCGGCTGGCACAGAAGATGTGACGGCCACGCCGATTCTTCTGTTGGCCGATGCTACCGCCACCCAAGTCATCCCATCGGCCACCCCTACCCAACCCCCGGCGACCGCAACCCCCCTCCCGCCTACACCGCTTCCCCCAACCGCTACGCCGGACAACGCAGCCCTGGCCCACGCCAGCGCAGATCGCTTTGTCAGCCAGGCGGCCGCGGCTCTCTCGCTTTTGGCGGTGGATGTGCGCCCGGCCGCGGCCGAGACAATCCTGCGGGTGTTGGCCCAGGGCGAGGGAATGGAAAACCAGGGCTTTCCGCTGACACAGATTCCGGCTGACCGCTGGGCTGTCACAACTTCTATGCGCATCGGCGATGACCGAACGATTCCGATTCTTTTCTGGGAAGAGAGACCGGGGAGCGAGAATGTCCGGGGGGAGCGGTTGGATGCGCTCCTGGCCCAGGCAGACGAAATGGCCTGGAGTGTGGGCCAGGCCACGCTGACCAGCGGGGCAGATGGCGCGCTGCTGGGCCTTTTTGTGACAGAAGACGCTGCCAGCGGCACGGCCAGGGAGAATCTGTTGCGATTCACCCCGGATGGGGGTTGGCAACAGATTTGGCAGGGCGATAGGGGGCAGGAATGGCCCGCAGAAGCGGCTGAGTACACTGCACTCTTTATCCAGGAGACGGATGGCAGCTACCGTCCCCGCAGCGAATCCGACCCCGTGGCGATTGCCAGCACGGGGCTGGACGTACCAGTGGCGGAAACCGCCACACCCCTGCCATCCGATACGCCGACAGCCACCGAGACGGCTACTGCCACGGCCACAGAGACCCCCACAGAGACAGCTACCGCCACTGCCACACCCAGCACAACCGCCACAGACACGGCGACGGCGACGCCCATCTCCACCCCAACAGAGACGCCTCTGCCCACGGATACCCCAACGCCGACAGCGACAGCCAGCGCTCTGCCCACAGAGACACCGACGGAGACAGCCGCCGCTACCCCAACAGAGACGCCTCTGCCCACAGAGACGCCAACAGAGACAGCCACTGCCACAGAGACAGCCACGGAAACACCCCTGCCCACAGCCACGCCCACGGCTATCCCTACGGATACACCCACGCCTCTGCCCACAGCGACACCGACAGAGACCGCCACGGATAGACCGACGGCAACGCCCCTGCCCACGGCTACACCGACCGTTGCAGTGCCGAAGCCGCCTGCCGGGCCACCGGTCATCGGCACAATTGTTCTCTTCCCGGCCCGTATGCGCGCCGGCCCCACCACCAGCAGCGAAATTGTCGCCCGGCTGGTAGGTGGCGTGCGGGTTGTCCTGCTGGGTATCACTGAAGAGGGCAACTGGGCCTTCGTGCAGGTGGATGCGCCCCAGACGGCAGAGGACGGACTTCTCGGCTGGATGGCGTTGGAGTTGATGGCTGTGGACGGGGAGCTGGGCAGCCTGCCCCTCTACGATAGTCAGGGCAATCTGTTGGCCCCAACCCCGACCGCAACCGCCGAGGTCCTGACACCGCCCCAGAGAGAGCCTACGGCCACACCCCGGCCACCCTCCATCCCCACCCCGACAGCCACCCTGAGCTTGGGTCCCTCCCGACCGATCTTCGGCACGCTTGTCCCGGCGGACGCACCCACGGCCACCGAGACGGCTACCACCGGGGCCACCCGGGTCCAGCCCACAGCTACTGCGCCCGCTCCTGTGACGCCAATCCAACCCAGGCCAGAACGGGGCGCCGGCATTGCCATCGTCTCGTCGGCTGCGCCCGGCCCGGCCAACGGCTCTCTGGTGCTGACGGTTGGGGGGAAGAATGTCCCGGCCAATCCCCTGCTGCCGGTTCCTGTGCAGAGCAGCGATGGCCGCGCTTTTCAATTGCTGCTGGACATTACCCGGGAAGGGCAGGTGGAAATCTGGAGCGGGCTGATCGGTGAAGCCCAGGGGCGCTGGCTTCCGGCCCGGGGCGAACTTCTCTGGCCCGGCGTGCGGCTTTATGTGCAGGGGGGGCTGGTGGCGGGTACAGCCGACATCCGGGCCGAGTCGGTGCGTATTGCCGGGCTGCCTGCCCAGGCCCGGATGGTGACAGGCGCTGTGGCCGAGATCGGCCAGGCCCAGGCCAGTGGCAGCGGCGTGGCCCTGGTGGGCAGCCGGGACGAGACGAGCATCTATCTGCTGGAAAGCAGTGGAAAGCTGACGTCCATTGGGGCTAACGGACAGCGGGCGATTCCTGTGTTGGGCGAAGCGGGCGGGCTGATTGTGCCCGCACCCAATGCACCCGCGGGGATCAACAGCTTCACCCTTCTGCAGGACAGCGGCGATCTGATGGAGATTCTGGCCCAGCCCCTTTACAACATCCGGGGGATTGTGGCCGACGGCGCGGGTTCGATTCTCTGGATCGAGACGCCCCAGGTGGGGTTGAGCCAGTGGCAGTTGTGGGAATATCGGCTGGCCGAGAATCAGGTGCATCTGTTGGCCCAGGAGAATCTGGAGGTCTTTGGGGGTAAGGACGATCCCCTGCTGCCTTCCCTGGCCGGTGTGGTGGCCGGGGAGACAGGCGGCTGGTGGTATCTGCTGGAGACGGCCAAACCCCAAAATCAGCAGACGAACGCCGGCTTCTTCCAGGTGAATCTGACCCCGGATGGGCGGGCCGACGAAGTGCGGCGGCTGATGGCCGAAGGCAGTTATCGCGCGCCGCTCTACGTCAGCCCGAATGGACGACGGCTGGCTTATCTCGCCTACGATCCCAATCAGCCCAGCCTGACCGCGGGTTTTGTCCAGCCCAGCAATCGGCTTTGGGTGCGGCCCGTAGGCGACGGGGCCTTTGGCAATGATCAGCCCCTGGCCGCCTATCAGACAGAAAACCGTTTTGAATTTCTGACCCCCAGCCTGGCCTGGCGGGATGACCAGCGGATTGTGCTGACCCGCAGCCGTTTCTCGCCCGTGGGCGTCTTTGCCCTGGATACTTTTGGGGTTACGGAAGTGAATATAGCGGGTGACACGCCCCAATCTGCTTCCCACCTGTTGCGGATTGGCAGCGTCATCAAAGACAGCGCCATCTGTCGGGATGACGGACGTATTCTCCTGAGTGTGGTCGATGAGTCGGGGGTCTATCGGCTGGCTGAATGGACAGGCGAGGGCAAGCCGATTCCCCTGGCCGATCTGCCCGTCCGTCTGGACCGCATCTTTGCCTGCTGGCGGCTGCCCGATGGAGCGTTCACAGTCACTGCGCCATGACCCTTCTGTCAGCCCTGCCCATTGCCCGATATAGCGCGGTTTGGCCGGATGACTGGCTGCACTTTGCCGGCTGGCAAGACCTGCTCTTTGCCGGGCTGGGGTTGACCCTGGGGCTGCTGCTGGTGATCTGGTGGCGGCAGCAGAGCAGCCGCTGGTATTCGCTCTTTGCCGGCACTCTGCTGCTGGGGATGGTATTGAATATTGGCAGCCTCTACCTTTTTGTGATACCGCCCTATAGCGCGGGTTGTCCCACTGGTTGCCTGGGGCGGCTGGGCTATCCGCTACCCTTCGCTACCGTCGGTCTCGATGGAAATAGCAAACTCTATCTGGTCGATTTTATTCTCAATCTGATTCTGCTCTGGCTGCTCTGGCTGGGGGGCACTGTTCTGTGGCGGGTGCTAAGCGAAGCTGTAGAGCTGCGCTTTCGCACACTCCGCTTTCGCTTTTTCTTTTTTCTGCTGGTCGGTGTGCTGCCCTGGGCTTTGCTTCCCCGTTTTCTCAGCCCACCCCAGATTGATACTTTTGGTGAAGACCAGCGAATAGCCATCAACGCCCGGCGGGCGGCAGAGCTGACCTACGATGTGACCGGGCTGTGGATTCAGCGGCTGGCGGTGGAGGACATTCGCTATACGCCCCTGCAAGTTCCCTCCATTTTTGGGGGTGCCCAGCAACCCCAGTCCCAAGTCTGCTTGCGGGGGTATACCTGGTTTTACATTCCCTGGCAACGCTATCTGGTCACCCTGGATCGCACAGGTGTCACCGCGCTCAATATGCAGCGGCTGGACCTGGCCGGAAGCTGCTGGAAGTAAGGAAGATGACAAGGTGACAAGGTGACAGGGGTGACAAGGTGACAGGGGTGACAAGGTGAATGCCTTCCGTCACCCTGTCACCCTGTCACCCCGTCACCTTGTCATCCCTTATAGAGTTCCGTGTTGGGGAAGAAGGCGGCCCAGGCGAACCAGAAATGGTCAAAGTGGATAAGCTCGGTCAGGCGGCTGCCAGCCAGAGGGCCGCTGATGGCTTTGCCCAGAATGTTCCAGGTGGATTGGGTCTGGCTGTCCACAAAGCCGCTCTGCCCATCGCCGCTGAAAGAGAGTAGCTGGCCGTCTGCTGTGCGCTCGAAAATCGCCACAACCCCCACATCCCTGCCCTGGCTGATCTGGCGGGAATCCAGCGCGCTGGTGGCACCGGCTCGGTGAAAGAGAACAATCGGGCGGCCATCGAATTCATCCTCCACAACGCCCCGTGTTGCATTGGTTTGCTCCCGTAGACTAGAATCAGTGTTGCAATTAGTCTGACACGGGGTCTGCTCGGCGGCTGTAGTGCGCCCTACGCCGTAACTGCGCACCCCACCCTGCCTCCCCCACTGTGGGGGAGGAGTCGATCCACTTCCCTCCCTGGAATGGGGAGGGCTAGGGAGGGGTCCAGGGCCGCGCCGCCGCAACTGATCCCCTTGCGCCTTATCCACCCATATACGAAAGGTCTGGCCTCTATGGCTGTCCAGGAACCCTCTCTGTCCGAACTGATGAACTTCGCCAAAACTCTGGCCGACGAAAGCGGCGCTCTGATCCGGGGCTATTTCCGCTCGGGCTACGATGTGGAGCAGAAAGCCGACGCCTCGCCGGTGACTGTTGCCGACCGGGGCGCAGAGCAGCTTATGCGTCAGCGCATTCAGGCGGTCTATCCGGGCCACGGCATTCTCGGCGAAGAGTACGGGGCGCACCAGCCCGACGCCGAATACCGCTGGGTGTTGGATCCCATCGATGGCACGAAGAATTTTATCAGCCACAGCTATCTTTTTGGCACGCTGATCGCCCTGTTGAAAAATGGCAGACCCATTCTGGGCGTCATCCACCAGCCAATTGTGGGGGACTTTCTGATTGGCAACGGCAAGGGCGCGTGGCTCAATGACAGGCCCGTGCAGGTCGCTCCCTGTAGCCGGGTGGAGGATGCCGTATTGCTTACCTCGGACCACTGGAATACCTTCGACTATCAGAACGGCTCTGCCTTTGAAGCCCTGAGCAAACGGGTGTTGCGCTACCGCACCTGGGGGGACTGCCACGGCTATCTGCTCGTGGCTACCGGGGGCGCACACCTTATGACCGATCCGATTATGAACGAATGGGACTATATGGCGCTGATCCCGATTGTGGAAGGGGCAGGCGGGCGCATTACCAACTGGCAGGGGGAGGACCCATTGACAGGCAGCGGTATTGTGGCAAGCTGTGGGAGCATCCACGACGAAGTGATACGCCTGCTCAACCCCTGATAGAGCTGACCTGGAAGCCGTCCTGTGTGCAAATACACCCCATTCTTGAGGGTGCATTTCACTTTTGGGCAAATGAGTGGGTGGTGGCAGCCACTCCGGGATGAAGTCCCGGAGCTACCAAACAGCGCCGGATGAACGCCGGCTTGCCCGTCCAGCCAAGCCCCGCTTGGGGGGGCGTTCTTTCCAGCCGGGGGACTTCATCCCCCCGGCGGCGTGGCCTACGAGTTCTCTCGCCCTACAACCGAATTACATCTCTGTCCTGAGCCTTACTTGACGCCCGGAATGACTCTGCTATACTCAATCCCAGGAAGGAATCAAACCCCTTCTTCGTGCAGCCCATTCATTTTTCCGACACAGCGAGGTGTGCCCATGCAGTCTCAACCTACTTCCAAACAGAAACCATTCCGGCAATGGCTATCGATTCTTTTGCTCCTGGCGCTTCTGCTGACAGCCTTGCCCGGCACGCTTTTAGCCGGGGAGGAGGCCAAACCCAGTGCCCAGGAAGAGGCCGTGCCCATTCTTCTGGGCGAATATGTGCAGCAGCAAGCAGGCAAAGACGATCTCTTGGCCTATGTAGTCTATTTCCCCGAAGATGGCGAGTATATGATCAGCCCGGATGACGAAGAAGCGGCTGCCGACTTTACCGCCGCCATTATGGACGAAGAGGGCGAAATGGTCTATGAAGGCCCCCTGTCCATGGATGCCATCACTCTGGCGGCTGGTGAATATCGGATCGAAATTACGGCCCTGGAGGAGAACGTTCTCAGCTTCTTTGTGCTGGGGATGATTGGCGGTATGTCGGACAGCGAGCGCTCGCCGGGCAAGCTCTATCCTGGCAGCGTCTATGTAGAGGAGGATGTAAGCGACACCCGCTACGCAACCATCGCCATCCCGGACCTGGGCTATCCCCAGGAAGTGTTGCTCTTCTTTAAGGTCGGTGAGGGGGACAGCTTCACCCTTTCGGTCAACGGTGGCACAGTCTCGAAATATGCCAGCAGCGACGATGGGGAGATGGTGCGCTTCTACAGCGAAGGCGGTTCGTACAGCTTTTCGGTGGACCCCCTGGAGCGGCGTTCCGAGTTTACAGCTATTGTCTTCCTGGCCGGTGCGCCCGTCACGTTGGAAGCTGACGGCGCGCTGGAAGCAACCCTGGCCGCTGATACCGACACCCAAATCTTCCGTCTGCATGTGGATGATGTCTACGACGACATAAAAATCAGCGCAAAGATGGCCGACGATAGCGAGAGCGAACTCTCCATGTCGGTAGTCGATCGCTACGAGGAGGGTATCTTTTACGTCTATGCCGAAACCCTGGAAGATGGCTCACTCTCTGCCGCAACCGGCCCTCTGCTGCCCGGAGATTATTATGTCGTCGTCACCAGCTACGACGGCCTCGAAACCAATTATACAATCAGCGCGGAAGGAACTCCTGGCGCACCGATGATTGGAATGGCACTGGGCGAAGCCGTGGAAGGCAGCCTGGAAGAGGGTGGCATCCAGTACCATCGGTTGGAAGGCGTCCTGGCCGGCAGTTTTGTCCGTATCGCCCTTTCGTCCGATACGGAGGGGGATTTTGACCTGCACGCGGGCATGACCCAGCCTCTGGACCAGTGGTCCAGCACATCCACCGGAGCCGACGAAGAGGTGATTCTGGTGGCCCCCCAGGATGGCGTCTATTACGTCAAAGTCTCCAGCTATAGCGGCGCAGGCGATTATGAATTGGTGGCAGAGGAGATTGCCGACGTCGGGCTGATCGATACCAATCGGCTCATTTTGCAGTCAATCGATGAGAACGGTTTTATCGTCTACGGTTTTGCCATTGACGAACCGGGCCAGCTTCTTTCTGTTCTGGTGGCCAGCGAGAACGCGACTGATCTGGACCTGTCGGTGGTCCATTTTGGCAGCCGGGGCGCCAGAGTCCACGATCTTTCCAGCGCCTCCCCCGGCTCTTCCGAGATTGTCAGCCAGGCCGCGGCGGATCCGGGTATCTACGAAGTGCGGGTGAAGGCATTTGGCGAAGGGGGCGAATTTGGCCTGCTGGTGCGGGTGGAAAACCCCGCGTCTCTCTTACGCGGGACCCCGGCCAGTGTTCCGGCGGCGATTCTGACCGACGATTTCTCGGATGAGGAGAGCGGCTGGCCGATAGACCCGGAAGGGATGTACGGCTATGAGGACGATATCTACTTCATCTCGGCTGATCCGGGGATGTTTCATCTGGCATCTCTGGACGAGGAAGCCTACACGGACGTAATCCTGGAGATCGACCTGAGTCTTCTCTCGGGTGATCCCAAAGCCTACGCCGGGCTGATCTGCCGCACCACTGAAGACAGCTACTACTTTGCCGACATCAGCCCGAACGGAGATTTCAGTATTGGTCAAGTGGTGGGCAAGGAGTTAATCACTCTTTCGGATTGGGACGAGAATGCCGCTATCGACACGACCGAAGGCGCAGTGAACCGTCTGCGCCTGGAGTGCGTGGGGGATAGCATCAGTGCCTACGTCAACGGCGAATTGCTGGACAGCGTGAGCGTCGAGCCGTCGTCCGGCGGCTTTGGGATGGAAGCAGGCAACCCGGAATCGGCCACAGAACCAGCCCTGTTTGGCTTTGACAATCTGGTGGTAAGCCAGCCTTAGCAGTCTGTGGGAGAGGCAAGAAATAGAACGCGGATGACGCGGATCGGGCTGATTGTTGCGGATAGAAGCGAGGAAATTCGCCTTTTTCCCTGCTTTCCGCTCAATCCGCGTTCTATTCTGTGCCAGCCCCACCCAACCTCCCCCACTGTGGGGGAGGTTGGGTGGGGCTGGGCAGTTACCATTTGGGAATCCCTGCCCAATTGACATCCCCGACAGGTCGTAGTACTATATTTGTTATAGCGCACAGCGCAGGAGACAGTGGCGGGAAGAGTGCCTCCCCGTCGTGAAAGACAGGATGAAACTGATGTTGAACGAAATGAGTACCCTTCCCGAATTGCGGGCCTGCCCGGTAGAATCGGCAGCCCGGATTGTGGGCCAGAAATGGACTCTGCAAATCGTCCACCACCTGCTCGATTCGCCCTGCAAGCGCTTCTGTGAGCTGCAAGAGGAGTTGGGCGGCGTCAACCCCAGCACATTGAGCAGTCGGTTGAAGATGTTGGAAGATGAGGGCGTTGTGAGCCGGGTGCAGGTTAGCTCAATCCCCCCCCACGTGGAGTACAGTCTGACAGCGATGGGCCGGGAGCTGACCCCCATCATTCGGGAAGTCTCCCAATGGGGCAATCGTTGGCTCTGCCGCGAAGGATAGCCCCAGGACTCGTTAATGCGCACGTATGCGCACCTGTAGTCTGGGTCATTACTCGAAAGGTCTCTCTTTATGGGGTTGTCTGTCGCCGGTTTGACAGTGGGTCTGTTGGAAGAGAATTGCTACATTCTAGGCTGTGACGAGACCGGTTTGGGCGTTCTCATCGATCCGGGGGACAACCCCCAGGCCATCCTCAAACAAGTCGAGAAGATGGGGTTGACCATCGAAAAGATCATCAATACCCACGCCCACTTCGACCACATAATGGCCGTGGACCCCATCCGCCAGGCCACCGCAGCCACCTTTCACCTGCATCGGGCCGATCTGCCCATTCTGCGCGACGCGCCGGAACGGGTCAGTCTCTGGCTGAGCAGCCACATCGATCCAATCGAAGACCCGGACGACTTTCTGGAAGATGGGCAGATTGTGACTTTTGGGAACGAAGAGGTGGAGGTCCGTTTCACCCCCGGCCACGCGCCGGGCCACGTCATCTTTGTCCATCACAAAGCGCGGATGATCTTCGGCGGCGACACGCTATTTCAGGGCAGCATCGGACGATTTGATCTCCCCCTGGCCCATGGACCCACCCTATTGCAAAGCATCCATAGCCAAATCCTCTCCCTGCCCGACGACTACGCAGTCTATCCGGGCCACGGCCCCGCCACCAGCGTCGGCTACGAACGTCTACACAATCCATATGTGGGGAGGGTAGCCGGGAACCCCCAATGATCTATCACATCATCTCCCAGGAAGCCTACGACGCGCTGGATGACATAGCCCCCTATGCGGCCGACTCCCTGAAGAAGGAAGGTTTCATTCACTGTACCGCAGAGCCAGAACTGCTGGCGGCTGTGGCAAACCGCTATTACCAAAAGCAGAGTGGCCCCTATCTGTTGATGTGTATTGACGAAGAACGCATTGGGCCGACTGTCCGTTGGGAAGAGTCCAACGGCAAGATATACCCTCACATCTACGGCCCGCTCAACTGGAATGCAGTGGAGCAGGTGATCGACTTTCCCCGGGAGACGGACGGCAGCTTCGTCCTGCCGCCAGGATTATAGCCGAGCGGCTGATTACCCGACAAAGGGGTAGTGTGTAAAGTGGCGAAGAAATCGGAAGACGAA
>JAHDWH010000374.1 GCA_023384455.1 Caldilineaceae bacterium
TGGGTGTGTTTCCTCGTGTACAACTGATGTGAAAATAGAACACGGATTGACACGGAAAAAACGGATTTACACGGATTCAATCTGCGAAAATTTGCGTCATCTGCGCAATCTGCGTTCTGATTTTCATTGATTATGGGTGTGTTCCCTCGTGTACAACTGATGTGACAGCGGCCCGGAAACAGCTACTCCTGCATTTTGGCGTCAGCCGGGTGCGCCACTTGGCTTCTCTGCTGCCGATTGATACCATCTTGCACTTGTAATTTATAAGGTGGCGAAGCCACGATTTGCGTGGGGAAACGTGAAGACGTGAAACGTGAGAGTACGTGACGACACCTCACGTTTCACGTTTCAACTGATTGGCCGACCGACTAACGCCTGCGCGTTAGTTTCTCGCTGGTACGGAATAACGTCGTCATCATGACCCAGAAAGGTGAATTTCCGACCGCATAGTCGGCCACTGGCGCCAACGCGCCGTTCACCTCATCCACCCTATAAGCCGTCATCCTGTCTGCGGTCTCGCCGGCGCAGTACAAAAACGCACCGGTTGGGTCGATGTTGAAGGAACGGGGACTGGCCGGAACCGGGAAGTAGCCAAAGGGCTTCAGGCTGCCATCGCTGGCAATCTGGAAGCCGACAATGCTGTCATGTCCCCGGTTGGAGGCATAGAGCCAGCGACCGTTGGGGTGGACTTCCACATGCGCGGTGAAGCCGCCTTCTGTGTAGTCGGCGGGCAATGTTGAAACCTCTTGAAAGGCACTCAGCGTCCCCCTTGTGCTGTCGAAGTGGTGGGTTGTCACCGTATTGCCCTGTTCGTTGACGATGTAGACCACATCGCCGCGGGGGCCAAAGCAGATGTGGCGCGGCCCCGTATTGTCGTCCGGTGGCGAGAGTTCGGCGGGGTCGTTTGGCGTGAGCAGACCGGTCGCGCCATCAAAACGGAACTGGCTGGTCTTGTTGACCGGGCAGACATGGGGCACAAAGACAAAGCTGTCATCCACGGCGGCAAGTACGGCGTGGGCCTTTTCGCCCGTGTTGACATACTGCACCAATTCCCCAATCGCCCCGTCCGCGTCCAGTCGATGGACGGTGATGCCGCCGCCAGTATAGTAGGCGGTGAGCAGGAAGCGTCCGTGGCGGTCGGTAATCAGGTGCGCCGGGGTTTCAATGCCTGTGTCCACCTTATTGATCAGCGTCAGTTCGCCCGATTTGGCATCCAAGCGAAAGCTGGCCAGGGTGGTAGAAAGCACATGGGCGTCGTAGAGCACTTTGCCATTGGGATGCAGGCAGAGCGCACCCGAAGGTCCATGCGCATTGCTGACCGTGCGCAGATGGAGCGCGCCCGAACGGGGATCGAAATCATAGAGTTTGATCTGCTCGTCACCGGTCAACGAGACAAAGAGGACGGTTTGTTTCTGATTGGGCTTTGCCATACTGGTATCCTTTCATCCTGCAATCTTATCAGTAGATCCATTGTTGATTGGGCTTCTTCCCCAGGCAATGTCGCAACCATTCCGGCGGTTTCAGGCTGGGGCGCACTTGAACCGGCCACCGCTTACGTTAGCCGCCCCTTCTCACCAGATACTGTGGTGGGGCGGCCAGTGAATATATACCCGACACGGGCATAAACTGATATTTTGTCACCTTGTCACCCGGTCATTTTGTCACCCTGTCAAGTATATCATCCACAAAGGAACGAACCTGGGGGAAGAAGGCTTCGATCAGAAGTGTCCCTCATCCCGTAGACGATAGAGAACCGAGGAGCGATCTTCCAGGGGGAAGAGCACCGGTTGATTGCCTCGCCGTTGGGACTCATAGACAGCCATCACCATTTCCAGCGAGGCGATTCCGTCTTCGCCCGGCGAACTGGGCGTGTCGCCTGTCTCCATACAGTGGACCAATTCACGCATCCCTTCCAGGATCGAACTTGTGGTCGGCAGGGAAGGAAAGGCTTCCGGCTCCAGTTCAAACCATTCGATCTGGGAAGTTGGCTCATTGATACGGTTTGTGCGATCCACACTTTTCCACCAACGCGGCCCGTCACCGTCGATCCGAACGACGCCTTCTCTTCCCTGAATCTCAATGCCAAAGCGGTGGTAGCGGGTCAGTTCGTTGACCATCGCCACGCCGCTCAGCCCATTGGCAAAGGTAAAAATGGCATGGCTGTCATCTTCCACACGGAAGGGCTGGGAGCGACGCACGGCTGTGCCGACCACCGAAACCGGCTCCCCTGCAAAGAGGCGGAAGAGATCGAAAAGATGTACGGCGTCGTGGATCAGCGGCCCCTCTTCGTCCGCTGTCCAGGCAGGAAAGGGCTTGACGCCCTGACAAAAGCCGTAGAGCGCAACCACTTCGCCGATTAGTCCTTCCTCGACCATCTCTTTGGCTTTGCGATGGGCCGGATCCCAGCGCCGGGAATGGTTGACCGAGAGCGTACATCCCGCTGCCCGACAGGCTGCCACCAGCGCGTCGGCATCGGTCAGGTTCAGCGCCAGGGGTTTTTCGCAAAAAATTCCCTTCACGCCTTCAGCCACCGCGGCTTCCACAATGGCGCGGTGCAGACCAGGATGGGTGGCGATACTGACGATATCCAGCCTTTCCTGGGCAAACATCTCCCGATAGTCGTGATAGAGGGCATCGACACCCCAGCGTCTGCCAAAGGCTTGCAGATGCTCAGCACCGCGGCTGGCGCCGGCCACCAGATCGGTTTGAGGTAGGACAGCCAATGCGCCTGCGTGGGTCATGGGCGTCGGCGGATCGGTCTCCCACAGTGTGCCAATTCTGCCACACCCGACAAGTCCTGCCCGATAGGTTTTCATCATCAGTTCTCTTTTCTCTGTCTGTTTTGTGCAGCCAACGTCAATCCAACCGTTCTACTGAATTCTCCAATACGCCCAAGCCTTCAATTTCGCCACGAATCTGGTCGCCAGGATTCAGGCGCATCTTTTTGGTAAGCCCTACGCCAGCGGGCGTGCCTGTGCTGATGATGTCGCCAGGCTGCAAAGTGACAAATTGGGAGATGAAAGAGATTGCTTCGGCAGGGGAGAAAATCATCTGACCCGTGTTGGCATCCTGCTGCAATTCCCCGTTGTACCAGAGTTGCATACGCAGATTGTCGGGATGGTTCACCTCATCCGCTGTCGTCAGCCAGGGACCCATCGGTCCAAAAGTGTCCAGCCACTTGCCCACCAGCCAATCGAAAAACCAATCTCCTTCTTGCAGGGGCAGCTCTTTGCGGAATGTCAACTCCCGAGCGGAAATGTCATTGAAGATTGTGTACCCCCCGATGTGATGCGTGGCCTGTTCCGGGGTCAGGTTGCGTCCGGTCTTGCCAATCACCACTGCCAGTTCCAGTTCCCAATCGGCAAACCCAGTGGAGGCGGGCACGCGAATGGCATCCTTCGTGCCCACAATCGAAGTGCAGGGCTTGCTGAAGAACCGGGGGATCATCTTCTCTTTGCCAGCAAACGTCCCGCCGCCCTCCAAAAGATGGGATGCGTAGTTGCCCGCCAGACAGAGCAGCTTGCCCGGGCAGGGGATCGGTGCGCTGAGTTTGACCTGATCGAGCGGGTGCGCGAGGTCAGCGCCGCGGGTCTGTGCCCAGGTTATGGCCGCATTGGCCTCTTCCAGCGCGCGTGGACCAGCCGCCAGGAGCGCCATCACAGAGGCGGCCTGGGCTGGATCACCCTTGCCGCTGGCTTGCAGCGCAGCGGCGAGGTCAAAGACACTGTCATCCACAACCGCGCCCACGCGCGGTTGCTGATTATAGATGTACGTTGCTAATTTCATGATTTGTCTCCCTGGAATTATATTTTGACTGCCCTGAAAAAAGGCTTGTATACACGGATAAAAGAGAACACGGATTAATAAAAATCTGTGTTCCTTCCGATCCGTGTATACAAAATTTCATCCCCCGTGGCGCACGACAGCGCATGGAGAACTGCCCTGAAAAAAGGCTTGTATACACGGATAAAAGAGAACACG
>JAHDWH010000375.1 GCA_023384455.1 Caldilineaceae bacterium
GGGAAGCCAATGCTGGAGCGCTGGATAGTGGCTGCCCCGATAGCCGCCGGGCAGGGAGAGCGCTGCGGCCTCATCCGCAACCACCAGCGCGGCCCGGTCTGTCAAATAGACCGGATCGATGCCGTCCACAAAACGCAGCCCCCGCATCCGGCGCAGAGTCCACCCCAGCAGGGGGCGCAGCTCCCTCTCCACATCCACCAGCACAGGCGCTTCGTAGGGGTCCAGCGCCCGCAGGGAACTGAGACGGTAGATGTCTCCGGCCAGGGCAGCCAATCCGGGTCGGGCTGTCTGGGCAAAGAGCGCACTGCTGGCGGTGGTGTCGCCGGGCAGATTAATCGACCAGCCAGCGCTGAGACTGCTCTGAAACAGGAGTGCCAGCCCCAGCAAGGCAAAAATCTGGCTGCTGGTACGCCAGCCGGCCCACCAGACAAAAAAGATAGCGAGCAGGGGCACAATCCCGTAAAAGAGCAGTGTCAGCCGGTCAAAATCCGGCTGCCCCCATTTGCTGCTGTAGTGGCTTGTCCAAAAGAACGTCGTCACCAGAATAACGAGCAAAACCGCCCCGATCAGTGAGCCATCTTGCCAATTGGGGCGATCCGTGGCGTAGGCCAACAGCCGGGCCCCGGTCTGGGCCGCGCTGATGAGCAGGGGCAGGCCGATGACCAGCAGAGTTGTCGGGTTGCGCCCCGGCAAGAGAAGCAGAAACAGCCCCCAGAACACCCAGCCGGTCAGAAAGAGCCGCCACCGGGCCGAGGAAAGATAGAACGCGGATGGCACGGATTGGGCGGATTTTGGCGGTTGATTCCCCGACAATGCCCCATCTGCAACGCCATCCCCCCCGCCCGTCGAAGACCGGCGGGGGGCAAGCCAGGCAACAGCCAGCCCTGTCCCGCCCACCAGCAGAGCCAGAGGCTGATCCACAGCCAGCCGCAGAAAGGCCCAGCCCAGGGGATACCCGTTATCGCCGGTCAGGGCAGAGAGGGCAGCGCTCAGACTGGCGCTCACATGGCCCATCCCCTCCCAATAGGCAAGAAAGCCCGTGGCCCCGGCCAGAATCGTCACCCCGCAAAGAGTCAGAAATCTGGCTCTTTCGCGCTGCTCCTGGGGCCAGAGTCCCCCAATGCCAAAGAGCAGGAGCGCCCAGAGCAGCACAGGCAGCAACAGCCAGGCCAGGGGTCCGCTGAGCAGAAAGAGAGCCGTACCCACGGCCAGCCAGCTTTTGGCCTGGGGTGCAAGAGAGTCGCTGCCTGTCATCCCGGCCAGCAGAAGCAACGCCAGGCCCGCCGAGAGGATCGCGCCATCACCCGTGCGGCTAAAGGTGAGAAGCCAGGGGTCCGTGGCAAAGAGCAGGGCCAGTAAGAGCGCGGCGGGCTTGCCCAGCCGTTCCCGCAGCAGCCAGGGGAGCAGCACCAGCAGGCTGCCGGTCAAGGCGGGCCAGGCCCTGGCCCAGCCCTCGCCCCCCCCACTTGTCAGCCAGAAGAGCAGCCGCTGGCCGGTGTAGAGCAGGGGGGAGGTGGCGGTTACGGCCAGCATCCCCTCCTGGCCGAACGCGCCGGCCCAGGCCGCCCAGGCTTGCCCGGCTTCCCAGGGGTTGAGCAAAGAGGCCGTGCCCAGACGGAAAAAACGCAGAAAGAGCGCGGCCACCAGGAGCAGGCCATACAGCGCCTGTTCGAGGGTTGGGCCGTTCGTTGTTATCGATTTAGACGGCTCTATAGCCGCGGGCGGTTTGCTCACGGAAGGTCCTTCTACGAGAATGCAGAGATAGAGTGTTCGATTAGTGCCTGGGTATCGTCAATCACTTTCTCGCCAGCGCGCATTGCCTCTTTACGCATGGCCAATATAGCGGCAACCTCATCGGCAATCTGTTTTTGTATGGGGAACGGCGGAATCGGAATCAGCAGTTTCCCCATATCTTCTGTAGAGATAGCTGGAATGGCATGGCCCGTAGTCAGGCGACCCACCTGGCGCAAAAAGTATTCCGTGCGCATAAAAGCCAGCAGAAAAAGCGGCTCTATACCCCGAATGTTGCGGATCACCGCGAAACCGTTGGAACAGATAGCCCCTTCTTCGTCCTCTGTGATAAGCGCCGTGGCCTGTCGGGAGGTGCCCGTACTGGCCCCGGGGGTTGCGGTGATAATATCACCGGTGCGCACCCGATAGGTAGCCAGCGAGGGTGCCTCGTGGGCTTTTAGAGACTGTTGGGAGACCACCTGCATTGTGCGCGCATCCACATCCGAGATAGCGATGTAGCGTATTGTATCGTCAGACGTATTGCGGAAATCATCAGAATTTGTGAGAATGTCAGCGATCTCGCGCAGCAGTTTTGCGCCGTTACCACGCAACTGCTTCAGCAATCTCAGATCCTCGGGATGATAGTGCTCCACGTCAAGACGATTGTTGAGCAGGGATTCCGGCACGGGAAAGAGTGTATCCCCGTCGGACACAGAGATGCCCTGACGAAATCGTTGGTAGGCCGCGGCGAGTTCGTGGATGTCATCATCGACGATATAGCCACCCTCTTTTGAGCGCAGCGGTTTGCCTCTATCGTCCTTCTTATAGATCGGCTGTCCTTTTACATCATAGCCAATCTTCTGTATACGCGCCATAAAAACATCGCGAGCTTCTGCCGGCTGTTTCTGAAGTAAAAGCAGCGAGGTCTTGATGCCTGTGCCGTAAGGAATAAATGCCTCTTGTGGAATGGAGACAACGGCCAACACCACAGCCTGGGAACGCATCCAGAAACGGATGTGACTATTGGAGATATTTTGCAGCAGGCCGTCTGGCAAGACGATTGCCAGCCGTCCACCTGGCCGTAACAGATTCAGGCACTTCTCTATGAAGAGAACTTCGGGCGATTGTCCAGTCAATACAGTGCGGGTTGCTTCCCATTCGTCGCTCCCACTCTGGCTCCAGCGGCGAGCCAGAGCGTACGGGGCCAGCATTCGCTGATCCTCCACCTTGCCTTTGCTGCCAAAAGGTGGGTTGCTAAGCACGACATCGAAGCTTCCATCCAATTGTCCGTGGGGCAGGAGGGCATTGGCACAGGTAATCTCCTCACCGCTTCCTCCCTCAAAGGCCAGGCGAATCATCGCCGAAAGCGCCACATCCGGATTGAACTCAATGCCGCGTAGATTCTGCTGGACATAGGCAGCGCTGTCAAAATCCGGGTTCTGCTCTGATTGATAGGCGAGAGCCTGAATGAGAAATCCACCGCTGCCGCAGGTGGGATCAATCACCCTTTCATCCATCCGAGGCGCAATCATTGCAACCGCCAACCGGACAACCGGGTGTGGGGTGAAGAACTCCCCCCGGTCGCCCCGCTGATTGCGATAGACAAAGGACTGAAAGGCTTCGCCCTTTACATCGCCCGGTGTGTCCGCCAGGCTCACGAATTGAAGACGCCCGACGACAAAAGCCAATGTGGCCGGCTTCAGACGCAACCCTTCATCGGCAAAGAGGGAGGGATAATCGTTGCGCACCTTCGTATAAAGCTCATTCATTCGCTTTTCAAAAGGGCCGGATTGTCCACTCTGAAGCTGACGATACTCGACCGATGTAACGCCAAAGCATAGCTCACCTGTGCGCCGCTCATCAAACAGTTTCATCGCCAGCAATTTCACAATCTCGTGAAAAATTTTGTCCTTCAGCAGCCCCTCGTTAGCGTAGATATAATTGTGACACTCGTCAAAAATGGCGGATAGGTTGGCTGCCGGGCGCAATTCCGTCTGGTTCGGTAAACATTCGGACAGCAGACTATCCTCCGTAAAGATTCGACTCCAAAACGTACCCCTGGCCGCCCCCGTTTCTGCAGAGGTAGAAATCGCCGTAATGACGGGGATGTTTTCGGTCTTCCCACTTCTCACGAATTCGTAGAACCTCATACCCCTCTGACTCCAATTTCTCCTTCAGCAACAGATCTGGGCTTGTCAAAGAATAACTTCCCGTTTTGGTGCGTCGCACTGTCCAGATGAGGT
>JAHDWH010000376.1 GCA_023384455.1 Caldilineaceae bacterium
ATTGGCGTCATCCCCCAGAGATTACCGCGAATGGGAGGAGAACGCGAATCGTTGAGTGTACTTCGCTGCTCCGGGGTATCCCAGAACAAGCGGGAGCGACCAGCCATTGGCGTCATCCTCCCATTCGCGGTCATTCGCTCCCTGGCTGCGTCACCTTACGCAATTCGCAATTCGCAATACATTTCACCCAATCCCCATCAAAATCACCAGCCGCTCACTGCTTCGGTTGGTCACGCCGTGGGGCACGCCCGCCGGGGCCCAGACGGTGACCCCCGGCCCGGCGCTTCGGGTTTCCTCGCCGACGGTAAATTCGCCGGCGCCTTCCAGCACAAAGTAGAATTTGTCCTGGTCGTCGTGGCTGTGGACGTGCTGCTCCTGGCCCGCTTCCAGACAGTTCAGCCCCAGCAGCAGCCGCTCGGACTGGTAGAGGGTGGCTTTGTAATGTTTGTCGGCCCGGCTGCCCACCAGGGCGCGGTAATCGGTAAAGTTGCTCATCGGCTTCTCCTTTGCTGCTGGATGGCAGCTACTCAGGCTTCAGGTGCGACGCACTCGCCACACAATTTTTGTACACGAATGCTCTCCTGGCGAGTGCGTCGCACCTGAGTAGTGACGGCGATGGAAATAATGCAGCCATTATACCCTACGCCAACCCGCCAGGCGACATTTCGGGTGTATCCTCAAATCGGGACGAGATACGCCTGCCCGCCCCCTGCTTGCGTTCAGCCTGGACTTCTGGTAATATCCCACACCAGCAGCCCCCCGCTGTAATGCACGCCGCAACCGACAACCCGGCCGCCCACCGTTTCTTCAAACAGCGAACCTCTTATGACTGAACCCGCAGTTCTGCTCGAAAACCTGAACAAAACTTTCGGCGGAGGCACAAGCAATCAGGTTCAGGCCCTGAAGGATATCAATCTTTCCATCGGCCAGAATGAGTTTGTTTCACTGATCGGGCCATCAGGCTGTGGAAAATCCACCCTCCTGCGGGTGATAGGGGATCTGATAGAGCCATCGACAGGCCGGGCGCTGGTCAACGGCAAGAGCGCAAAGCAGGCCCGGCTGGACAGGGAGTATGGGATGGTTTTCCAGGCAGCCACCCTCTACGACTGGCGCACAGTGACAAAAAATGTCCAGCTTCCGTTGGAGTTGATGAACTATTCGAGGGAGAAAAAGGAGCAGCGCACACGAGAGATGCTGGAACTGGTGGAGCTGGCCGACTTTGCCCGCCATTACCCCTGGCAGCTCTCCGGTGGAATGCAGCAGCGGGTGGCGATTGCCCGTGCCCTGGCCTTCGAGCCGTCCATTCTGCTGATGGATGAACCCTTTGGCGCGCTGGATGAGATGACCCGGGAGCGGCTCAATCTGGAACTGCTGGACATCTGGCGCAAGACCCAAACGACTGTCGTCTTTGTCACCCACAGCATCACCGAAGCGGTCTTTCTCTCCACCCGGGTAATCGTAATGTCGGCCCGGCCCGGTCGCATCACCCAGGACATCCCCATCGATCTGCCCCAGCCCCGCTCTGTAGAGACCCGGGAGAATGTGCGCTTTTTTGAGTTGGAGACCCAAGTGCGCGAAGCCCTGCGCCAAAGCGAGCACCAGCCCAAATGAGCGAGCAACGCCAACGCATTATCGCCCCGATTCTGATTTTGCTGATTCTGCTGATTCTCTGGGAGGGTCTGGTCACAGCCTTGCAGATCGAACAATTTCTGCTGCCCAAACCCACAGCCATTCTTTCCAATCTGGTGCGGGTGGTGCGGATGGATATGGCAGACAGCACCCCCCTGGCCGACAGAGAAGCCACGGCGCTTCTGCGGGCCAGCCGTCTGCTGGTGGACTTGCCGGGCGGCGTCTCGCCAGACCTATGGCAACCAGTGGAAGCGGCCCGTATCTTCGAGTTTCGTCAGGGCAGCCAGCGGGTGCTTGTCATCCAGGGGGCGAATCTGATACCGATTGTCCAGGCAAGCTGGTTTACATTGAAAGAGGCCCTGGGCGGGCTGGCAATGGGCGGGCTGGCCGGCGTGCTGGTGGCCCTGGCTACCGCCCGCTGGACAGCCACCCGAGAGGCGTTGCTGCCCTTTGCCATTGCCGCCAACTCTATGCCGATTATTGCCTTTGCGCCGATTTTCAACAATTGGTTTGGCATCGACAATCCCTTTTCCAAAATGGCGATTGTGGCGGTGATGGTCTTCTTCCCGCTGATGATCAATACTGTGCGCGGGCTGGTCTCTGTGCCCCCCCGCAGCCTGGAATTGATGCGTTCCTACGCGGCCAGCGAGTTCGCCATCCTCTTCAAAGCCCGCATCCCCAACGCCCTGCCCTACCTTTTCAGCGGGCTGAAGGTGGCCGGCGCGCTGGCAATGATTGGCGCAATTGTGGGGGAGTATTTTGGCGGCCCCCGCATCGCGCTGGGGGTCTTCATCACCCAGGAAGCCGCGCTCTTTCGCTTTGCCTCAGCCTGGGCTGCCATTTTCAGCGCCTGTATAATGGGTATCAGCCTCTACCTGCTCATCCTTCTGGCCGAGCGGCTGGCTATGCCCTGGCATTCGTCGTTTCGGAAGTAGGGATTGGGGACTGGGGAACGGGGATTGGGAAGTCATAACGCCCACTCCCCACTCCCCACTCCCCGTTCCCCAGTCCCCTGTCCCCGTTCCCTATCATTCCCAAAGGAGAGAAGCATGAAAAACCGTTTGCTGATTGTTCTGTTTGTCCTGCTGCTTTTGGTTCTGACAGCCTGTGCCGCGCCCGCGGCGGCCCCGGCTGCTGCTCCCGCCGCAGCCACATCTGCGCCGGCCGAGGAGGGCTGCGCCGAGATGACTCCTGTCAAGCTCCAGTTGCAGTGGGTCACCCAATCCCAGTTCGCCGGTTACTTCGCCGCGGCGGACCAGGGCTTCTACGCCGCGCACTGCCTGGATGTGACGATTCTGGAGGGCGCAGTCGATATTGTGCCCCAGCAGGTGGTCGCCTCCGGTCAGGCCGAGTTCGGGGTGGCCTGGGTTCCCAAAATGTTGGCATCCCGCTCCGAAGGCGCCGATCTGGTCAACATCGGTCAGGTCTTCCAGCGCAGCGGTACGCTGATGGTCTCCTGGGCCGACGCGTCCGTGCCGACCATCGCCGATATGCGCGGCAAGAAGGTGGGGACTTGGGGCTTTGGCAACGAGCACGAACTCTTTGCGGCCATGCGCGGCGAGGGCATCGACCCCAACAACGCCGGGGATGTAACCGTCATCCAGCAGAGTTTTGATATGCTGGCCCTGCTCAACCGGGAGTTGGACGTAGCCCAGGCGATGACCTACAACGAATACGCCCAGGTGCTGGAAGCAATCGATCCGGCCACGGGCAACCTCTACACGCCGGAAGACCTGACGGTCATCGACTTCAACGATGTGGGCACGGCGATGTTGCAGGATCACGTCTTTGCCCGGGAATCCTGGCTGGCCGAAGCAGGCAACGAAGATATCGCGGTGCGCTTCCTGGCCGCCAGTTTCCAGGGGTGGCAGTGGTGTCGGGACGAGATGGATGCCTGTGTGCAGGTGGTATTGGACAACGGCCCCACTTTGGGCCAGAGCCATATGACCTGGCAGTTGAACGAGGTCAACAATCTGATCTGGCCCTCCCCGGCTGGTATCGGCGTAATGGATCAGGCGTTGTGGGATCAGACCGTGGCCGTCTCGGTGGAGAGCGGCATCATCCCCGAAGCGCCCAGCGACGGCGCGTTCCGCGCAGATTTGGCACTGAAGGCCCTGGAAATGCTGGACGGGGATACCACTGGCGCAGGCTATATGCCCATCAGCGTGGAATTGTTTGAGGGCGGCGAGTAGCGCCTCTGGCCCAGCCCCGGCAGTTGGGATTCTCTGGGGCAGGGCATCCGAAGGCTGAAGTATTACCAAACCGCGGGACAAAAAGAGAGTGGGTAGCCAACGCTACCCACTCTCTTTTTGTCTGCCGCCCTACCCCTCCCCATCCCAGAG
>JAHDWH010000034.1 GCA_023384455.1 Caldilineaceae bacterium
AATCCGTGTGAATCCGTTCTTTCCGTGTCCATCCGTGTTCTATTTTCAGAACAGCGGAGAAGATTGCATCTTGCGTCGAGTTTGCTACTCGGCCGGGATCTATTTCCCTTCACTCAGTCCCCGATCATTGGACAGTTGACAAGTATGGATGATTCGCCTACAATCCTAATGTAGGATAACAGGACATCTTTTCTCTTGCCTATAGGTGGTTGTGCAAAACATTATTTGCGTGGCTTTTCCCAGTGTAGGGATACCTGTAGAAGCTCTCTTTTTAGCGCAGTCTGCGTTCCCATTTTTGTCCCTATCCATACCCCCCCGGGCGTATCGCTTTCCCCCAACAAAGGATAGACCTATGAAAACTTACCGTGCTGCTGTCATTGGCTGTAGTCGTATGGGTGGCTTTATCGACAACGAAGTCGTTGGCTCGCCCAAAACAGCTTTGCCCTATTCCCACGCCGCCGGCTATATGGCCTGCGCACAGACTGATCTGATTGCTTGTTCCGATGTGCGCCCGGATGTGATGGCCGAATTCGGCAAACTGTACAAAATACCGGCCAGCCGTCAATACACCGACTATCGGGAACTGATCGACAAAGAGCGTCCTGAAATCCTCAGTATTGCCACCCAACCCGAACAGCGCGCCGAAATTACCATCTACGCGGCCGAGCACGGCGTTAAAGCCATCTACGCCGAAAAAGCCATGTCGGCCTCTCTGGGCGAGGCCTACGAAATGGTGGAGGCGCTGGAACGCAACGGCGTCTTTTTCAACCTGGGCACCAACCGCCGCTGGTCAGTCGCCTATGACCAGATGAAGGCGCTGGTGGACAGCGGCGAGCTGGGCGCACTCAAGAATGTCATCATCTACAACAACGGAACCCTCTTCAACACCGGCAGCCACTATATCGATCTGGCCATGCGGTTGAACAGCGACCAGCCGGCTGTGTGGGCCCAGGGCAATCTGCGCGCCAACGACGACATTTTCCATGGCGATATTCTGACCGACGACCCGGTGGGCGAAGGCACGATCTATTTCGCCAACGGTGTCACCGGCTACCTGCTGGTAACCCCCCGTAGCGGCGACATCGAAGCGATCTGCGAAAATGGCACACTCACCGCCTACAACGACGGGTTGGAGTGGCATCTGCGCCGCCGCCAGCCCATCCAGCCCAGTGGGCGCACAGCACTGATGACCGCGCCCTATACAGAACCGCCCATCGCCAGCAGCACCCTGGCGCTGGTCGAAGATCTGGTACACGCTCTGGATACAGGCGAACCGACCCGGGGCGGCCCACGCGTTTCTCTGGCCAGCACTGAATTGATCTTCGCCCTCATCGAGTCACACCGTCAGGGCGGTGCCAGGATTACTCTGCCAGTGCAAGAACGCGCTATTCGCTTACAACGCAACCGCGGGCCGAACAAACCAAAATACTCCGTTTAATCTTTTGGCAGTGTCCAGCATATCGACTTCCCAGAAGAAACTCCCTGGGCTTATCTGTGATCCGCTACCGGCGGTCTGCCGAGTGGGTCGGGATTGAAAAGGGATTTTCCCCTATTCGTTCCGCGCCCCCGCGCGTTGAATTTACAGGAACCCTCTACTATGACAGACAAAATTTATCGCGTTGCCATTGTTGGCCTGGGCCGCATGGGCAGCACCATCGACGATGAAAGACCTGCCGGTTTCCCCGCAGTCTCGATTGCCGCGGCCTGTGCTGCCAGCCCGCGTCTGAAAGTGGTCGCCGGGGCCGATATTGACCCGGTCAAGCGCGACGCCTTCCAAGCCCGCTGGGGTGTAGCAGCGCTCTACGACGATTATCTGGAGATGATTCGCCAGGAGCAGCCCGATCTGGTGGCTATCTGCACCAAAGGCGCGCTCCACGCCGAAATGACAGTAGCCGTGGCCGAAGCCAATGTGCCGATGATCTTCTGCGAAAAGGCGATTGCCTGCTCGATGGAAGAGGCAGACGCGGTCTTGGCCGCGGTGGGCAGCCGCAACATCCCCTTTAACACCGGTGTATTGCGCCGCTTCAGCCGTTCCTATCACGTGGCCCGGCGTATGATCGCCGACGGCGAGATCGGCGAACCCCGCGCCGCGGTACATTACGCCGGCTCGAATCTGCTCCACGGCCACATCCACTCGCTGGACACCCTCAGCTTTTTGCTGGGCGATCCCCCGGTGCTGAGTGTTTTGGGGGAGCTTCTGCCCCGGAATCTGCTGATCGAAAACAACCGGCTGGACAAAGACCCCAACGCCATCTATCAGGTGCTCTTTGCCAATGGGGTAGAGGCGACCACCGCGCCCGGCGGCACCTGGGAGTTTGAAGTGATTGGCTCCCTGGGCAGCATCCGCGTCTGCAACAACGGCGACAGCCTGCATCTGCGCAAAGCCAAAAGCGAAAAGGAGCGCATCTTTCTCGACGCGCCCGCGCCTGCTGTGGAAGCCCACAGCACCACCCAGTCCTGTCTGGAAGATATCCTGGACGCCTATGAAACCGGGCGTCCGACTCTGGGCAACATCCAGATCACCCACCACTTGACCGAAGCCTGCCTGGCCGTGGCCGAGAGCCATCGCCAGCAAAAGCGGATCACCCTGCCCCTGGAAAACCGTTCGCTCTATGTCTTTCACGTCTAAAAGGCGTGTCGAGTAGAGAGCGTGTCGATCACACAACGTGTCCTGCATCGAGGAAATAAAAATGACCAAAAACTATCGCGTCGCCATTATTGGCACGGGTCGCATGGGCGGTCTGATCGAAGACGAGATTGCACCAGGCAACTTTTCCAAACCCTACAGCCACTTCGGCGCCTATGCTGCCATTGCAGAGACAGAGGTGATCGCCGTGGCGAACCGGGGCGCCGAGCGTATGCAGCGCTTCGCCGACCGCTTTGGCGTCACCAATACCTATTTGGACTACCGGGCGATGATCGAGGAGGAGAAACCCGATATTGTCAGCATCACCACGCCCTCCTTTGCCCGGGCCGAGCCGATTATTTTTGCCGCGGAGCACGGCGTCTCCGGCATCTATGCAGAGAAGGGGCTGTGCGCGTCTCTGGCCGAGGCGGATCGCATTGTGGACGCTTGCAAAGCCAATAACGTGGCCTTCAACTGGGGCGCGATGCGTCGCCACCACGACGGCTATAAAAAGCTGCAAGCCGCCATTGGCAGGGGCGACATCGGCGAACCCCGCTATGCCACAATGTACTTCTACACCGACCTGATCAAACACCACCCCCACACCCTCGATCTGGTCGCTATGCTCCTGGGCGATCCCCAACCCCTGTGGGTGGAAGGACGGCTGATCGAGCAGGGCGATCCCGCGGACCCTGCCCCCCGGCGTGCCCACCCGGTCTACGACCCGGCCGGACATGGTTATCTGCCTTCCCCCGGCTTCGAGATTGCCGATCCAATGGTCGGTTTCTATCGGGTTGGCTATGCGGGGGAAGCTGAAGGGATTTTTGTACCCCGCCGGGGTTCCTTTGAAATCGATGTACACGGCACCGAAGGCCGCGCCCTCGCCTCGGAAAGCGGCGGGGATTTCCGTATCCGCCGCACCAATGGCAAGACCCAGACGACCGAAGAGACGATCTTCCGTCCAGGCGGCGAAAGCCCGACTATCTGCACCATCCGCGACATCCTGAACGAAATCGAGACGGGCGAACGCACCAAAGGCAATCTGGACATTACAATGCAAAGTGTGGAAGTGCAGTTCGGTCTGGCCCATTCCCATCTGCAAGGGGGCAGCCGCGTCGCCCTGCCGGTGACGGATCGCACGCTGTACATCCCCGGCGGATAAAGGAACTTTCTGATGCAATTGCGAGTTGCCATTGCTGGCTGCCATCGAATGTTGCAGCCCCAGTTGACGGGCCACAACTTTGCGTCCGCCTTTGCGGCAGTGCCAGAAACCGAAATCGTTGCCGTGTACGATCGGGGCGCAGAGACACGCGCCGGTTTTCTCCGCTGTTGGGGAGAAATGCCAGCCTACGACGACTACACGCGCCTGTTGCGCGAGGTGCAGCCCGATCTGCTCTGCATTGCAACCCGGCAGACATTACACGCCGAACAGATCGAGCAGGCCGCCGCGGCCGGTGTACGGGGCATTCTCTGCGATAAGCCCCTGGCCACGACGCTGCTGGAAGCCGATCGTATTGTCTCTGCCTGCCAGGAGAGTGGGGTTACACTGACCTTTGCCCTGGATCGGCGCTGGCACGAACCCTATCGCCATCTGCGCCAGTTGATTGGCGAAGGGATTGTGGGCCGGGTGACGTCTATTCTGGCCTTCGGCTGTCCGAATCTGATCAACCACGGCTGCCATTGGTATGATACGGCGTTGATGCTACTGGGGGATCCAGAGCCGCTATGGGTGTGCGGCTGGGTGGACGATCTGGCCGGTGAACCGGCTGATTCCCGGCGGCGACTGGACCCACCAGGCCGGGGCCAGGTGGGATTGAGCAATGGTGCGACCCTCACTGTGACAGCAGACGGCGGACGACGACCCACTTTTGAGGTCATCGGTGAAGAAGGCCGACTGCTCATTTTGCAGGATGCCGAGCTTTGTTATCACTGGACTGAGAGCGGTCCGCAAGGAAAACCGGAAATGCGACCGCAATTGATACCACTGACCCAAGACCCCTGGCCGGCTGGCCCGGCAATGGTGCGAGATCTGGTGGCGGCTGTGGTGTCCCACTCCACAACAGCCTGTGGTGTCGAGCAGGCGCGTCGGGCCACGGAGATCGGTTTTGCCATCCATACATCCCACCTGCACACCGGTGCCCGGGTGGCGCTTCCCCTTGCAGACAGAACGCTTTCCATCCCATCTTTTCCGTGGGGTAATGAATAATGGGCCGGGGCGGTTGATGAAAGACGACTTGACAAGGGCAGGTTAATCACCTAGAATTTGAATATAGGATAATCATATAGCTCGCTAAAGAACGTTCATCCAAAGCAGCCATCTGCGCAACGATCTGAGAAAGCATGACCATACCTATCCACGTAACCTCCATCCGACAAATCTTCAACGACGGCAACCACAACGCATTTACAGACCTGTGCCATTTTCAGGACCGGTACTATCTGACCTTCCGTAGCTGCCCCGACGGGCATATGCTCTTCACAACATCAAAAATCCTGGTGATGTCCAGCGTCGATGGTCAGGATTGGGAAGAGGTACACGCCTTTAGTGTACCCAAACGGGATGTCCGCGACCCCCACTTTCTTGTCTTCCAGGGGAAGCTCATTGTCTACAGCGGCACTTGGTGGGTGGATACGACAGATGCCAAGGAACGGGATGTCAACGATCATCTGGGGTTTTGTGTCTGGACTGAAGATGGTCGCAGGTGGGAAGGCCCGCGAATGCTGGACGGCACCCACGGCTATTACATCTGGCGGGCTGCCACCCATAACGGTGTGGCCTATCTGAATGGGCGGCGTATCCGCAATTTCGATGTGGTTCCCCGCCGGGCCGAACCCGCTGAATATATGGAGTCCTGGCTGCTCCACAGCAGGGACGGGTTCACTTGGGCACCGTTGGGCTTAATTCAACCCACATTTGGGGACGAGACGGCCCTGCTCTTTGAGGACGATGGCAGCTTGCTGGCAGTCGCCCGTGCTGGCGGTCATCCGGCCCAACTCTGTCGTTCACAACCGCCCTATACCGAATGGAGCCGGGTTGATCTGGACCGACACGTGGGGGGACCGCTGCTGACCAAATGGGGCGACACCTATCTGGTCGGTGGTCGCAAGCAGATTGGCGACACATCGCCCGTCACCACCCTCTATGAACTGATCGACGACCAGTTGCAGGAGATCACGGAATTGCCCAGCGGTGGCGACAACTCCTATCCAGGCTTTGTAGCCTTGTCGGCCAGCGAGGCCCTTCTCTCCTTCTATTCCAGCCACGAAGGCAGTGGCACCGGTTTGGCCCCTTCGGCTATCTATTTGGCACGCCTCTCTCTACGCTAAATACCTATCAAACCGTTTGGTTGACCACCAATATCGTAGGTTCCGCATAGTCTGGGGCTGCTACGATATCCGCAATGCAGGAACCTATCGAATGTTACCGTTTATTCTACGTCGTATATTGTTTATGATTCCCACCCTGGCGGTGATCAGTGTGATCTCTTTTGCGATCATCGAAGCGCCTCCGGGCGACTATTTGGACGCCTATGTGGATCGCCTGACATCCCAGATGCAGTCTGTGGACCCTTCCGAGGTTGAGGCGCTGCGTGCCCGCTACGGGTTGGGTCAATCCTGGAGCGTGCGTTACTGGCGCTGGTTCAGTGGTGTGCTGCAGGGTGATCTGGGGCGGTCGATGGAGTGGAATCAGCCTGTGGCAAAGCTGATCGGCGCTCGGCTGCCGTGGACACTTGCGATTTCTGTCACATCCCTGGTGCTTGTCTATGTGATCAGCATCCCTATCGGCATTTATTCAGCCAGCAACCAATATTCGCCGGGCGATTATGTGGCGACGCTGATTGGCTTTCTGGGATTGGCCACCCCCAATTTTCTGCTTGCGCTCATCTTCCTCTGGCTCTACTTCTTGTGGACGGGCAATGTGGCTGTGGGGCTATTTTCCGACGAATACATTATTGCGCCCTGGAGCTTTGCCAAGTTTCTTGACCTGCTGAGCCACATCTGGCTGCCCGCACTGATCGTCGGCACATCGGGCACGGCTGGTCTTATCCGGGTGATGCGGGCCAACCTGCTGGACGAACTACAAAAACCCTATGTGATGGTGGCCCGTGCCAAGGGTCTCAAAGAAGGGCGGGTATTGGTCAAGTATCCTTTGCGCATTGCCATGAACCCTGTGGCCAGCACAATCGGCTGGACCCTGCCTGCGCTTGTCAACGGTGAACTGCTGACGTCTATGGTGCTGGGTCTGCCAACCCTGGCGCCGCTCTTCGTCGGTGCGCTGCTCAGCCAGGATATGTTTTTGGCCGGCAGCGTCGTATTCATTCTGAGCGCCCTGACTTTGATCGGAACGCTCATTTCAGACATTATTCTGGCTTGGCTGGACCCTCGCATTCGGGAGGCTATATGACTATGTTGGATGCAAGCCCAGAGAATTCCCATCTGGAAACTATGCCCGTCAAGGAAGAAAAGCTGCTGGTCGCGTCCCAATGGCAGCTTATCCGTTGGAAATTTGTGCGACACCGGGTGGCTGTTTTCTCGCTTATCGTACTGGTGATCTTCTATCTGGCGGCTATGTTTGCAGAATTTGTTGCGCCCTATGCGCCAGGCCACTACGACGCGGACCTGACCCTGGCCCCGCCCCAATCGCCACATTTCTTCGATAACGGACAATTCCAGTGGCGGCCTTTTGTCTATGGCGTGTCTTCGGAATATGACATCAATACGTTCAAGACCACCTATACGATAGACGAAAGTTTGAAGTATCCCATCCGGTTCTTTGTCCACGGGGACCCCTATAAACTCTGGGGCATCTTCGAGAGCGACCGCCATCTCTATGGGGTGGAGGAAGGCACAGTCTTTCTCTTCGGTGCCGACAACCAGGGCCGGGATGTACTCTCGCGCGTGATCCACGGGGGACGTATCTCCCTTTCTATCGGGCTGGTCGGGATCGCGATCAGTTCGCTGATCGGTATTCTGATTGGCGGTTTGTCGGGCTACTATGGCGGGGTGATCGATATGATCATCCAGCGCATTATCGAGTTCCTGCGCTCCATCCCCACGCTCCCTCTCTGGATGGCCTTGAGTGTGGCCCTTCCGCCCACCTGGTCTGTGGTGCAGGTCTATTTCGGCATTGTGATGATTCTTTCTCTTGTCGGCTGGACCGGATTGGCCCGGGTTGTGCGCGGGAAGTTTATGTCCTTGCGCGAGGAAGATTTCGTCATGGCCGCCCAGCTCAACGGCTCTACAGAAATACGCACGATCTTCAAGCATATGCTGCCCTCCTTCTACAGCCACGTCATCGCTTCCCTCACCCTGAGCGTGCCGGGGATGATTCTGGGTGAAACTGCCCTGAGTTTCTTGGGGCTGGGTCTGCAAGAACCGGCTGTAAGCTGGGGTGTTCTCCTGCGCGATGCCCAATTCATCCGAGTACTGGCCTCATCGCCCTGGCTGCTGCTGCCGGGGGCACTGGTGGTGGTGGCGATTCTGTGCTTCAACTTCGTGGGTGACGGTCTACGCGACGCAGCCGATCCATACGCGTCGATTTAGGGACAAATATGTCAATCCATTTACAAAAAAACAAGAATATCTCCGACGCACAGGCAGTCGCCAGGCGTGGACGGGACCAGGATATGCTGGCCGAAGATGTTCTGCTCAGTGTGCGCAATCTATCCACCCACTTTTTCTCGCGGGAAGGTGTCCTGCGCGCGGTGGATGGTGTCAGCTTCGATATCAAACGGGGTGAAATCTTGGGTGTTGCCGGCGAAAGCGGCTGTGGCAAAAGCGTGATGGCGCAATCGATCCTGCGCATTGTGCCTACCCACGGCCGTATTGTCGACGGTGAAATGTTGCTCCAGCACGACGATGAGATTGTAGATTTGGCCCAACTGGATTGGAGGGGTGACAAAATCCGTGAAATCCGTGGGGCCACAGTCTCTATGGTTTTCCAGGAACCGATGACCTCTTTCAGTATGGCGTACACCATCGGCAACCAGATTATTGAAGTCATCCGCCTGCATCAGAAAGTAGACGAGAGGGAGGCGCGCAGCCGGGCCATCGACATCCTGCGACGGGTGGGCATGCCGCAGCCGGAGCAGAATATCGATGCCTACCCCTTTGCCCTGAGCGGCGGCATGCGTCAGCGGGCAATGATTGCGATGGCTCTCTCCTGTCATCCGCTTCTGCTCATTGCCGACGAGCCAACAACTGCGGTCGATGTGACTATCCAGGCCCAAATTTTGGAGCTGATGAAAGACCTGCAGAAAGAGATGAATATGGCGATGGTCGTCATTACCCATGACATGGCGGTCATCTCCGAACTTTGCGATAGGGTTATGATTATGTACCTGGGCAAAGATGTGGAGAGTGCGCCGGCTGGCGAACTTTTCCGCAATCCCAGGCATCCCTATACAAAGGGCCTTCTGAATTCGGTGCCCCAATTGGGCGGCGGCAAATCCCAAGAGATTGTGGCCATCACCGGCACAGTGCCCAGCCCATATGACCGACCTACTGGCTGCTCCTTTCATCCCCGATGCCCCGATTTTATCTCCGATGTCTGCGATCAGAGCGAACCGCCACAAATTACCGTTGGACCCAATCATTCGGTCCGCTGCCACCTCTACGTTTGAGAAATAGATATGCCTGAGAGAAAAAGTAGATCCAAGACGGATTTCGTAGTGGAAGTGGATAACCTCACAAAACACTTTCCTATCACCCGCGGTTTTATGCGCACTGTTGTGGGGCAGGTCAAAGCTGTGGATGGCGTGAGTTTTTCTGTGCGCCGGGGCGAGACCCTGGCGCTGGTGGGCGAGAGCGGCTGCGGCAAGACGACCACCGGGCGCTGCGTTATGCGGGCCATAGAGCCGACCAGCGGTCATACAATCTATCGGGTAAGCCCGGACGCGGCCCCTGTGGACATCAACGCGCTGGGCAAAAAGGAACTGCGCGATTTTCAGCGCCACGCGGGGATGATCTTCCAGGACCCCTATTCGTCCCTCAACCCGCGCCTCTCGATTCTGGAGATCGTCGGTGAGCCTTTTATCACCCGCAAAATCGTGCGCAACCAGCGGGAGCTGGAGGAACGGGTGGCAGAACTGCTGCGCAGTGTACGGCTGGACCCGACGTATATGCGCCGCTATCCCCACGCATTCAGCGGCGGCCAGCGTCAGCGCATCGCCATTGCCCGTGCCCTGGCACTGCGCCCCGCCTTTATTGTGGCCGATGAGCCTGTCTCCGCTTTGGATGTATCGGTCCAAGCCCAGGTTTTGCATCTGCTCAAAGAATTACAGACCGAGCTTAATCTGACCTATCTGTTTGTGGCCCACAACCTGGCGGTGGTGGAGTATATCAGCGACCGGGTGGCTGTGATGTATGTGGGCAAGATCGTAGAATTGGGCCAAACCGAAGAGATATTTGCCAACCCCAAGCATCCCTATACCGAAGCACTTCTGTCGGCAGTACCTACAATTTCGGAAGACACAACGAAAAAGCAGCGTATCGTCCTGGAAGGAGATGTGGCCGATTCTATGAATGTGCCGACCGGCTGTTATTTCCATCCCCGCTGCAAATATGCCGAGGATATCTGCCGAACAGAAACTCCCCCTTTCGTCAATGTGGCCGCACAGGGCGCATCACCCCATTACTCGTTATGTCACTTTGCCGAATCGCTCTCTCTCGAAGGGGTTACAATGTCGCCTGTGACAACTGTAAATGTCACATAGCCTGTGTATAGAAAGGAGAAGCCAGCGCCATCATCTGTGATTTTCCCCGCAGAGACCGTATCGTCCGCTTTGTATGAGTGTATATGCGACCGTCGCGGTTGCATAGCTCCATTCAGAAAGGCCAAAGGAGAAACAGAATGTTATTTAGATCGAAGAAACTGATGTTGCTCAATCTATTGATTGTGCTTACTATGCTGGTGAGCGCTTGTGGTGCAGCCGCAACACCCGAAGCACCGGCTGCCGCGGAGCAGCCCGCAGCAACCACAGAGCAGGCCGCGCCCGAGCAGCCTGCCGCAGCCGAGGCCCCGTCCACCGCTGATTCTATGGCGGGGCCTGTGTTGGCGGATAAACCTGCGGATGCAGGTGAGCGCCCTGTGACCATGCAAGTCTATAACAGCCCGGCAGACGCGGGCGGCATCACCGAATATCACGAGGCCCCCGAACTGGCGGCAATGGTCGCCAGCGTTGATCTGCCTGCCGTGGAGGAGCGCCTGCCTGTTGAACCCGTTGTGGTAGAGCCAGATGAAACAATCGGCAAATATGGCGGCACGCTCGTAGCCAGCATTGATGGGCAGCGCCCTGTGGCTGCCGATGTCAACTACTTTCTCATCGAACCCCTGACTGTACATAACCCACAAGAAGAGATCGTTCCGAATGTGGCCAGCGGTTGGGAGTGGAATGACGACTATACCCAGTTGACACTCACCCTGCGCAAGGGTATCAAATGGAGCGATGGCGTTCCCTTTACCTCCGAAGACATTATGTTCTGGTGGAATGACCTCGTGCTCAACACAGAACTTACCCCCACGCCCCACGCACTGCTGTCGCGCGATGGCGTACTGGCTGAACTGGTCGCACCGGATGATTTCACCGTGCAGTTCACCTTCTCCAAAGCCTATGCGTTGTTTACTACGTATCTGGGGAGTTGGGGCTTTCCGCGCACAGACCTCACGACTATGCCCAAGCACTACCTGATGCAATTCCACCCCGGCTACACGGAAATGGCCGACATCGAAGCCAAGATGAAGGAAGAGGGCTTTGATACCTGGGTGGATCTTTTCAACTACATGCGTTCCAGCGAAAACCCGAATAACCCCTCCCTGGGGGCCTGGATTCTCAACGAGCGACCTCCCCAGCAGGTCCAGACCTATCGACGAAATCCCTACTACTGGAAAGTTGACACCGCCGGCAATCAGTTGCCCTATATGGACGGCATACGCACCATCCGCATTGCGGATACCGAAGCGGCCCTGCTCAAAACCATCGCCGGGGAATTAGACTACGTGGGCATTGGCTGGACGGGTGGCCCTGCCAATCTGGCTATTCTCTCGGAGAACAAAGAGAAGGCTGACTATCGCTTTGCCTATGCCAACTGGATGCCCAACGCCTATGGTAACATTATGTTCAACTACACCAGCGGCGACGAGACCAAGCGGGAACTGTACAACCAGAAGGAATTCCGTCAGGCTCTGTCCGTGGCAATCAATCGCGAGGAGATCATCAAGCTTCAGTATAAGGGCGGCGTCTTTGCTTCCCAGATTGCACCGGCCCGTGGCGCTCCCTATCACGGCGAATCGGATCTCTTCCAGTCCTGGGCACAGTACGATCCAGAACTGGCCAACCAGATGCTGGACGATCTGGGCTTGACCGAACGGGATGGCGATGGCTTCCGCTTGGCTCCCAACGGTGACAAGCTGCTGCTGATCATCTCGGCCACCACTTCCTGGCCGGCAGAAACGCCTGTGCTGATGGAACTGGTGCGGGGCTATTGGGCGGCCGTGGGCATCAATGCATCTGTGGCCCCCGAAGCCGGCGCGCTGTGGGGCACTCGCCACAACAATGGCGAGCACGATGTCTCGGCTCGGGGCGGTCACTTTGGCGGCGGCCCAGTGCATCCCACGCTGAACAGCAACACCTTTGCCCTGACCGGCTGGCAATGGGCCCCCGAATGGGCCAAGTGGCTGGACACAGACGGTGCGCAGGGTGTAGAGCCACCGGAAGATGTCAAACAGCTGCGTGTGCTGCGCGATCAGATTCTGGGCGAAGGCGACGAGGATACCCGCAATACGCTCATGCAGCAGGTCTTCGAAATCCACATGGACAACCTGTGGTCCATCGGCCTGGTGGTGGACGATCCCCGCTTCGGCCAGTTGAAGATCGTCAAGAACCGGGTGCGCAATGTGCCTACCTCGTCCATTTCGGGCGAATGGTATCCGATGGTGCCCGCCTCCTGGTTTATCAACGAATAAGTGTTGAGCCAGTGATGGATGCAGAACCCATCACCGCTCAATCCTAGTCAGACAAAGAGACAGGGGGGTCAGATTCTGGCCCCCCTGTCTCTTTCAGCATTACTTGTTGATGACAAAGAAGTTCGACTCTTCGGAAATAAGGCAGCCCACCCGTGAAAGCACTCGTCCTCACTGGCCCGCGACAGCTTGAACTGCAAGAGTTACCCATCCCTGCCCCCGGCCCCGGCCAGGTGTTGGTGCGCCACAAAATCACAGCCATCAGCACAGGCAGCGAAGTCATCCGCTATCTGGCCGGTGGGAGGCCAGCCATTGGCTATCTGGGCGCGGGCGTAGTCGAAGCAGTCGGCCCCAGTGTCGATCAGCTTCAACCGGGCGACCGGGTGCGCACCGCCGGTCCCCACCACAAATATGTGCTGACACCGGTGGAAGCCGCGCTAAAAATCCCCGACGGCGTGGACTTCGCGCAGGCTGCCTTTGCCTATCTGCCCACCCTCGTCCTCCACGCCCTGCGTCTGTGCGACTATAGCCTGGGCGAGACGCTCTGTGTGCTGGGGCAAGGGGTGGTCGGTCTGATGGGCAGCGCGCTGGCCGCGGCCCTGGGCATTCCCCTGCTCGCTTTGGACACCGAAGAGACGCGTCTGAGCATCGCCCGTCAAATGGGCATACGTCACGCGCTCGACCCGCGGGCAAGCGATTTTACCGCTACGCTGGCTGGCATTGTCGGCGACAGAGGCATCGACGTGACTGTGGATGCCACGGGAAGCTACCGCGGGCTGGTGCAGGCGATGGAGTTGACGCGCAAGTGGGGACGGGTGGCGATCCTCGGCATCTACCGTCCCGACCCGCCTGATCCGGCTATGGCCGCGGCCATCCACCAGGCCTATCTGAAGAATTTTCACAGCAAAGAATTGCGTCTGGTCGGCTGCTCCAACGACCCCGCAGAGAGCTATCCAGCCCACATCTGGCGCTTCACCATCCACGACAACACCCGTCAGAGCCTCGACCTGCTGGGACAGGGCAGGCTCAACCTGGCCCCGGCTATCACCCACCGCTTTGCGCCGGAGGATGGCCCCACTCTCTACGAGCGTCTCGGCCAGCGGGAAGCGGGGCTTCTGGGGGCTGTTTACGAATGGGACTGAATCATCGAATTTGACACGTTAAAGATTGCATATCCCGGAGGATAGAGATTTATTTTATGTCAGATCAATCAACACCCATTTTGGATGTGCGCGGTCTGCCGGGCACATCGGAAGTCATCGCCTATCAGGACGGCGGCCTTTTCCCTGTGCTGGCCCTGGCTGGCGACGCAGTGGTTGCGGTGCTGCGCGGTGGGGCCGGCCATTTGGGGCTGGATGGCCGCATCGAAGTCGTGCGTTCCCTGGACGCCGGGCACACCTGGTCGCCGCCGGCTGTGGTCGCTGACAGCGACTTTGATGACCGCAACCCGGCCTTTGGCGTCACCCCGGCTGGCACATTGATTTTGTCCTACCACCGGCAGGGCAACTACGACGAGGCTGGCAACTGGCGTCGCCGTGAGGCAATGGAGCAAAGCCGGGTCGAAATTCGGGTTACCCGCTCCCACGACCGGGGGCTGACCTGGGAGACGCCTTATCCCCTGGGTGTTGACCTGCTGGCGGCTGGCTCTCCTTTTGGCAAGATCGTCACCCTGGCCGATGGCACGCTGTTGATGCCCATCTATGGCCGCCCGGTCGCCCCGCTGCTGGGCAATCGGGCCGATGAGGTGATTGGGGATGGGGATTGTAGCTATCTGGTGCGCTCCCACGACGACGGTGCCACCTGGGGTGAACCGTCGCTGATTGGCGTCAACAAGAACGAGACGGCCCTGACTGTCCTGCCCGACGGTGGCGTGCTGGCGCTGATGCGCAGCACACCCCCGGATCAGGCGCTCTACAGCTCGCGCTCGGATGATGGCGGTCGCACCTGGTCACCGCCGGTGCAGGTGACCGGCGCACGGCAACACCCGGCTGATCTGGTACAACTGGCGAATGGCGATATTCTGATGACCTATGGCAACCGCACCCCGCCCTATCGCATCGAAGGCAAAGTCAGCCGGGACGGGGGACGCAGTTGGCTGACCCCGCTGCTCACCTTCTCCGCCCCCCTGTATGGATACGATCTGCCGTCAGAGCGACCCACCGACTTGGGTTATCCGTCCAGCGTTGTGCAGAGGGGGGCGGGTCCAGGCCAGGGCGTGACAATCTACTACTACAACCCATCCGTGCGCAAGCCCTGGCAGCACGAAAACCGCAGCGCCGAAAGCCGCTACCTGGCCCGCGATTACTACGCCGTCGCCGTGACCTGGCGGGAAGACGAGTTGATCGCCGCCATTGATCGGCATATCGGATAGGAGAGAGAAATGCAGCGATTTGAAGGCAAGACAGCCCTGATTACAGGGGCATCGAGAGGGATTGGGCGGGGCATTGCCCTCTGCCTGGCCGCGGAGGGCGCGGATGTGGTGGTGAACTATCGCACACACCCGGACGAGGCCCAATCGGTGGCGGATGAGATTAGGGGGATGGGCCGCCAGGCAATCATCTGGCAGGCGGATGTGGCTGACCGCTCAGCGTTGGAGGCAATGTTCGCCGGAACCGTCGAGCGCTTTGGCCGCGTGGATGTGGTGGTTGCCAATGCCGCCTTCTCCATCCGCGAGCCGGTGCTCGAAGCCAAGTGGGAAAATGTGCGGCGCACGATTGAGGTGACCCAATTTGGTGTCTTTCACGCCTGCCAGTTGGCCGCGCAACAGATGGTCAAACAGCCGTTGCTGGGACGCAGCCGGGGCAAAATTGTCATCATCAGTTCGGTACACGAGGAGATGGCCTTCGCCCTCAGCGCTGCCTACAATATGTCCAAAGCCGCCATCAACCACCTGGCGCGCACAATGGCGATTGAATTGGCCCCTCACCGCATTAATGTCAACGTCGTCAACCCGGGCTGGATCGACACCCCCGGCGAGCGCAATTACTTCAGCGAAGAGCAGATTCAGGAGGGTGGCGCAAAGATTCCCTGGGGGCGGATTGGCATTCCAGAGGATATCGGCAAAGCAGTGGCCTATCTGGCCAGCGACGATGCGGACTATGCCACCGGCTCGGTCCTGCGCGTGGACGGCGGCCTGATGGTCGGATTGAGCGCACCAGGATAATTATTCCTATGTCAAAGATAAATCAGGGCGAAATTGACAGCTTTTTGCAGGAGCCGCGCCATGCGATTGTGGGCACGCTGGGCCGGGACGGTGCGCCCCAGCTCAGCCCGGTCTGGTATATCTACGAAGAGGGGCGCTTCTATATCGGCATCACCAGCGACACGGCCAAATACCGCAATCTGCGCCGGGACCCGCGCATCAGCCTGTGCATCGACGGCGGACGGGCGGATGTGCGTACAGTGATGGTGGCTGGCACAGCCGAACTGTACGAAAAGAGCCATCCTCTGCAAGTAGCAATGCGCTGGCGGCTGATCTCCCACTATATCGCCGATACCGAAGAAGCGCTCCGCTATGCGAAGTCCAGCCAGGAGTGGGACGCGGTGCTGGTCGTCGTCACCCCCCAGAAGATCATCACACAGAATTTTTCAGCATAACCCCTACTTCCAAAGGAAGCCCCGATGAACCAGACAATCCAACGCATCGGCGAACGGGAGCGCGCCTACGTGCAACAGGTGCTGGACTCACAGTTCCGCAGTTCGGCGGGCAGCCTGATGACCAAACCATTGGAACAGCTTTTCGCCGAGACCTTTGACTCCCGTTTTGCTATCGCCTTTGTCAACGGCACAGCCACAATGCACGCAGCCCTGGCCGCGGCTGGGGTAGGCGCGGGGGACGAGGTGATCGTTCCGCCGCTGACGATGGCATCGACCGCCTTTGCTGCCCTGCACGCCAACGCCATCCCCGTCTTCGCCGATATCGATCCCCACACCTGGACGATCGATCCGAAATCGATTGCCGCCTGTATTACCCCGCGCACCAAAGCCATCATCCCGGTTGCCCTCTATGGCCTGGCCCCCGATATGGATGGGATTATGGAACTGGCCGCCCGCCACAATCTTTTTGTCCTGGAGGACGACGCTGAATGTTTTCTGGGCTATTACAAAGGGCGCATCGTCGGCAGCATCGGTCATGCCTCCAGCTTCAGCTTTCAGAGCACCAAACATATGACCAGCGGCGAAGGGGGGATGATCACCACCAACGACGAGGGGTTGGCCGAGGGTATCCGCCGCTTCAACAGCCTGGGCTACGCCGCGGTGGGTGCGGCCGCGGGCAAGGGCAAAATCACCCGCGAGACGATTCAAGACCCGCTGTATGAGCGCCACGCCTCGATTGGCTTCAACTATCGTATGCCCGAACTGTGTGCGGCGGTGGCCCTGGCCCAACTGGAACGGTTGCGCGAACTGGTAGACCTGCGGATTGAATCAGCCCGGCTTTTTGCGCAGGCATCGGCGGGCTGCTCCTGGCTGACGCCCCAGGCCACCCCCGATGGCTATGTCCACTCCTATTGGACGTTTGTGGCCCACATCGCACCGGAGGTGGACTTTTCCTGGTACGATTTTCGCAACAAATACAAAGAGATGGGTGGCGATGGCATCTACGCTGCCTGGCAACTCAACCACCTGGAACCGGCCTTTCGCCGCGCTTCCTTTCACCCGGAGCAGACACAGATATTTGATCGGGGACTCTGCCCGGTTGCCGAGGCCGTGCAACCCCGTCTGCTCCAGTTCAAAACCAACTACTTCGACCCGGCTGTGGCCGCCCAGAAAGCGGAAGCACTGGCGAAGACAATCGCCTATTTTGGGTAAACCAACGAGGAAGAAACCGGAGGATGCCCCGCTATCCGCAAGCGGTTTTGGTCTCCTGCGAAGCGCCCTGGGATGAGAAGGAGCAGTTGCTCGAAGACGTCTTCCGAGGAGATGCCCCTGCGTCTGCTCTCCCCCTATCAGGGCTTCAGCGAAGAGCAATATCAGGCGTGCAAAGAGCGAATACAGGCGAATTTTGCGGAGTGGCTGCCTCGTTGATAGCTGCTCGTGCAGGGGCAACAGGCCCGATCGGTACTCCTTTTCCCACAGGGCGACCCCGTTTTTTTTTCAGCGTCCTATTTCCAGGTCAGGGCGCAGCCGCGCCCAGCGAATATCCATTGCCCCGTCGTCTCCCGCATAATAGACCACCAGCACATCCCCGTCGGGCAGGGCCGTGGCGGAGGGCAGGCCAAAGGACCAGACGCCCATCTCGGCCAGGAGATTGCCGGTGTTGTCATCCCGCTTGGCTTCGTTGTCGTGGGTATAGACCACAACCTCACTGGTCGGGTCAAAGGGAGCGTCCACCCCGGCGGCGACACGGGCGCGGATCGAATGGCTGACAAAACGATCCACCCAGGCCAGGACGACGCGGCCATCGGCCAGCACAGCCGGTGGCCCCGCCTGGTCGGTGATGCCCAAATCTTCCGGTGCTGACCAACTGTGACCACCATCCCGGCTGATGCGACGCTGAATGTTGAGGTAGCTGGTGGTCTGGGTGTCGTAGGTCCAGGCAAAAGTGGCGATGCGCCCATCCGGGGCCACACAGGCCCGCATATCCCAGTTGAAAATGCGTCCTGACGGGTCCTGACCCGCGACAACCGGCGCGCTCCAACGCTGGCCCCCGTCGGCTGAATGGAAGTAGACAGCCTTCTGATACCAGCGGCTGGAATCCGCGTAGTGTTTATTCGTCTCGATGCTCATAGCCAGCGAGCCATCCCCCAACTTGAGAATCGGGTTGGTCAGGCTGGCGGGGCCAATCTCAGCGGGCATGGGGATATGCCGCCATTCGCTCCAGGTGTGGCCGTCGTCCCGGGAGTCGGCCAGGAGGATTTCCATAGGCAGACAGCCCTCGGTTTCGGCGTTGAAAAGGGGCTGACCCGGATAGGTCGTCCGGTCGATCCACATACTGGCCGCCAGCAGATGACCGGGGGTCAATTCAGTCAGGTAGCAGATCTTCAGGCTACCAGCCTTGTCGTTGAGTTTGGGTGGTGTAAAGGGGCGGACGGGGCCGCTCCAGGTGCGACCGCCATCCGCCGAACGGTAGAACTCAATCAACTCATCCGCGCAATCCTTGCTCGAACCGGCACGGCAGACCGCCAGCAGACCGCCGCTGTGGAGGTCAACTACCTGCCCAAAGGTCAGAATAGCCCGGGCCGTACCCCGCTCACCCTGGGCCAGAATGCCAGACGCCATCATCTGCATAGAGAGTTCCCCTTTGCGTATGAACGATTGCGTGCTCTGAAAAGAAGGAGACGGGTTGACACGGCGATGTCTTGAGCCAGCCAAAAGGATAAAATCTGCTGTTTCTGCGCGCTCTGCGTTCTGAAAATCGTTGCGGCTGCCCTGAAAAATAGAACACGGATGCACACGGAAAAACGGATTTGCACGGCGGTGTCCCTGCGACAAGCTCAGGACAACGCCAGAACCGGCGGTGTCCTGAGCTTGTCGAAGGGTCAAAGGGGATTTAATCTGCGTATATCTGCTGTTTCTGCGCAATCTGCGTTCTGAAAATCGTTGCGGCTTCCCTGATAGTTGCTGTTGCAGAAGCCATTATCAGTTCTCCCCGGGTGGAATGCCAGAGGGTTGTCGTGTGTGAATCATCGCACCTGGCGGCGGAAGGGTTCTTTCTTGACATCGGCCACCAGCAGGGCGTCGAGTTTGTCCTGATCGAGAGCTGTCTTGATGACTTTGAACGCTTCCCTGGCCGCGGCCGCGGTCTGGGCGATGTCGGCTTCCGTATGGGCCAGGGTCGCCTTGAAGCTCATATACGTGTGAACCCCGCGCCGGGCCATCTCCTGGATAAAGAGCGTAGAGACTTTGCGGCTGTCCACACCGGCGGGCAGGTCCAGAGCAATGTAGGGGTTGGCCGCGATCCCCGCGCACTTGCCGGACAGCCCGGACGCGGCCATCGCGCCGTTGAGCGCCGCGCGCAGGTTCTCGCCGGTCTCAGCCAGGCGACTTTCTGAATCCCGCCGCTTGAGTTCCCGGATGGTTGTCAGGGAGGCCACCAGACCGATGTTGTCGCTCCAATAGGAGCTGGAGATAAACATACGCGCGGCGGGTTCCATCACCGCCCTTGAGCCGACCACCGCGCCCATGGGGTAGCCGTTGGACATAGCTTTGGCGACGACTGTCATATCCGGGGTGACGCCGACAATACTCTGGATACCCCCAATCGCCTGACGCCAGCCACAGGAGACTTCGTCGAAGATCAGAATGGCTGCGTGCTCTTGGGCCAGAGCCTGCACCCCTTCCAGATAGCCAGCGGGTGGCAATTCGCTGCGGGCCGGTTCCATCATAATTGCGGCCACATCCCCCGGGTGTTCCGCAAGCAGCGCCTCCAACATCTCCAGATTCCCGTAGGGAAAGGGGATGACTGACCCGGCCAGGGCACGGGGCACGCCGATAGGTTCGATCCCGGCAAAGGGGTATTCGCCGCTCTCCGGATCAACCCCGTAGTTGGCGGCCTGATACCAATCGTGCCAGCCGTGATAGCCGCAGATCAGGATTTTATCCCGGCCGGTGGTGCCCCGGGCAATGCGGGCCGCCACAGAGCAGGCCTCGCCCCCGCCCTTCGTGTATCGCACCATTTGGGCGCTGGGAATCGTTTGGCAGAGTTCTTCGGCCAGCTCAATTTCGAGGGGGCTGTTGAGGGTGTAGAGGCTGCCCCGGTCGATCTGCTCTTTGACCGCGGCGTCCACCACCTCGTCGGCGTGGCCGAGAATGATGGCCCCAACCGCATTGACCCAATCGATATACTCGTTTTCGTCCACATCAATAAAACGCGAACCTTTGGCGCGTTGCGCATAGATCGGGCTGACACCACTGGCAAACTGGTCGGCCCGGCGGCTGATCAGTTGGGTCCAGCCGGGGATCAGCTCGCCGGCGCGCTGGTAGAGTTCGAGAGAACGGGAGACATCTGGAAAGTGGGACATTTGCGTACCCCTTAGAACGAAAAGAGCCGGGCGGCGTTGTAATAGAAGATATCCTCGATCTGGCGGTCGTTGAGCTTGAGCCGATGGATGGCCAGGAAGAGACTGCGCAGGGATTCCAGCCCGATGAGCACAGGCTTAAGGGTTGCGTGCTTCTCGGCCAGCCCCATATCTTCCGCATAGAGCCAATGGAAGGAATCCCCGATGGCGATGCAACGCCCACGCATCTGGCTGACGTGGAAGTCTGTGCCGTAGAGCAGGCGGTCGTGGCCCAGGGTCTCGACGATCGCTTCAAATGCACCCGCCTCCGTCACCGCCGATGTATCACACCAGACATTCTTCAGACCGGCCAGGCTGCCGATGCCTTCGATGGTGTGCCAGGGGTTGAATCCCCGCGCGGCGTGGGCCAGGATCATCCGCATATTGGGATAGGCTTCGCAGTAGCGGCGAATGGTGGCCTGGTTGCGCGGGTCGGCCATAGCCCGGTCAAGGACCATATGCAGGGTGATGGACAACCCTTCTTCGTGGGCAATCCGCACATGCGCCTCGCTCAGATACTCCTCGATGGAAGCCAGAAAGGTCGGGCCTGTGGTCTTCGCCATCAGGTGATAGGGTTTTAGCCCGACAAAGCCCTGGCGGCGCACACTCTCGCGCACAGTTTCCGCGTCCATTTCCGGGGCAATTAACATCTGCCCCAGGCTGTTGAAACCGTTGGCTTGCCCTGCTGCGACCTCCGCGGCCACAAAGTCGTCGTTCCCTGTGCGGTCGCCCTGGAAGGCCAGGCCAAAAAAGAGACCGCCCACTGTGCGCCCGTGGGGGTGCAGCCATTCCATCTGCTGGCGATAGACGGCAAGACCAATCTCTAGGGGCGTACCGTGCAGGTGTTCGGGTACGCCGCCCGCGGGGTAGTGGCTGTGACGGAAGAGGTGGGCGTGGGCGTCAAAGAGTTTGTCGGGCAGATAGGGTTCAATGTGGCGCGCCACAAATTCCCGGTCAGCGTCCGTATAGGTCCAGGCTGTCATTGCTTTTCCCCTATGCTTTTTCTCTGTGATAAAAATGCGCGTATTTTACCCAATCGCAATTCTCAACGACTCCATATCCAAATTGCGGCCCGACAAGACCAGCGCCACCGTCTGTCCGGCAAAGCGCGGGGCATAGCGCAGGAGCGCGGCCAGGCCCGCCGCGCCCGCACCCTCGACCAGAATGCCGTGGGTCCGCACCAAATGGCCGATGGACTGTAGCAACTCCTGCTCGCTGACCAGCAGCATATCATCCACCAACTGTTGTATCACCCCAAAGGCCATGGGCACTGGGCCGGTGGTAGCGATCCCGCCGGCAAATGTCGTGGTGGGCCTGTGGACGACGCGCTTTTGCCGTATTGACTCTACTACGCCGGGCGCTGCTTCCGATTGGATTCCGATGATTTCGACTGGATTTCTGCTTCCACCTTTGGCGGCAATCGCGCAGCCTGCAATCAGATTGCCACCCCCCACCGGCACAAGCATCGCCTGGACCCCGGGCAGGTCCTGTACGATTTCCAGCCCGACTGTGCCCGCTCCGGCCATAATCCAGGGGTCTTCGCCATCTTCCAGATAGAGCAACCCTTCGGCCGCGGCCATGGCCCGGGCGATTCTGCAACTGTCGCCCCAATCTGTGCCTTCGATAATCAGCCGCGCGCCGGCGTTGAGCATATTGTTGCGCTTGATTTCCGGCGTGCCCACAGGTGCGACAACCGTACACTGTGCCTTCACCTTTTGCGCGGCCCAGGCGATGGCCGCGCCGTGATTGCCCGTGCTGGCACAGATCAGTCCTTGCCCAATTTGCTCTGGCGTCAATTGCCGCACCCCGGCCAGCGCGCCCCGGGCCTTAAATGAACCGATTTCGGCGAAGCAGTCACACTTGAGCCACACATCGGCCCCGCTCAGGCTGCTGAGTTGGGGCGAATGGATGAGAGGCGTGCGTAGCAAATCCTGGGCGAGCAGGGCTTGGGCCTGGCGGATGTCATCGTACGTGGGTCTGCTCATCAGGGATCACCATTTATTCCTTCCAGTTGAAGATAACGCCGAGCATAGATTTTTCTCGGGCATAGGCCATTTCGTAGGCTGTCGCCATCTCGCTGTAATGGAAACGGTGGGTGATCAGCCGTTTCGGTTCCAGCCGCCCATCCGCCATCAGCGAGAGGATATGCGCGGCGGTGCGATCCGCCGTGTACTGATCCCGTGTGGTGCGGGGATCGCCGCTGCCGTTGGGGTAGAGATAGCCGGCAGGGCCAGAGACGGCGATCAGGGAGATGCCTTTGATGTAGAAGTTCTGCATAGAGAGCGGATTGAAGTCCAGATCGGCCTCGCCCCGCCCCAGCAGGCTGACAATCGAAACCCGGCCATTGGGGCGCACAATCTCCACCGCCGTACGATAGGCAGGCCAGGGATTGGCGGTCAGCACCACCAGATCGATGCCCGCGCCGTCGCTGAACTCTGCCAGCTTTGCGTGCAGGTCTGGGTCGTTGTAGAGCAGTGTGGCGTGGGCGCCCATCCGTTTGGCCAAATCCATGCGAAAGGCGTCGTTGCCAATCGCCACCACCCGCGCCCCAAAGAGGGGACCGACTGCCACCGCGCCCAGCCCCAATGTGCCCAGACCCACCACCGCCACCGTTTCGCCGGCCTTGAAATGGGCCTTGTGGTAACAGTGGGCGCTGAGCGCGTAGAGATGGGCGTAGACAGCGTCTTCATCGCTGACATTGGGCGGGGCCTTGACTATACTGGCGTCTTGGGTGGTAATATAGGCGGACTGGTGGGGCATACGCGTAATGATGCGGTCGCCCACCTGCACCCGGGTAACAGCGCTGCCCACACCCCGCACAATGCCCAGATTGCTGTCGCCCACCCAGCGCGGATAGTCAGGTGCGCCGGGAACCCGTTCGGCCCCTTCATAATTGCCCCGATCCGTGCCGATCTTCAGCGCTGAAATGCGCGTCTCCACCCAGATTTCGTCCGGCTGTAGGTGGCTGGTGTCCAGGGCTTGCTCTTCAATGCGGAGGTCACGGGGGCCGTGCAGAATGGCGATTTTCATAGGAATCCTTTTCCTGTAACGAAGATTCTGTCCTATTGTACTACAGGTGCAATTAAAAAAACAACGGTCTTTTCGGTGATGGGCATTGTCGATTGGGGTATCTAATTACCGCACTTCAGACAGGTGATCAGATGCCCCACATGCCTGGGTTGACCAGATTTTCGTCGTCCACCCGCAGCGCTTCCAGTTCTTTGAGCAAGGATGCCGGCAGGGCTGCGGTCAATGCGGGCAGATTCTCCGCCAGTTCCTCCTGGCTGCGAATACCAACCAGCACTGCGCTGATCTGCGGTTGGGCCAGGGCAAAGGCAATGGCGGCTTGCGCGGCGGTCAACCCCAATCCGGCCTCTGCTACCAGCCGACGATAGTGACGGGAGCGGGCGCGCAAGTTTTCCAGATGGTCGGGGAGGAATTCGGCCCGTTCGGTCAACGCCCCTTTGAGCAACACAGAACGCACCATTACCCCCACATTTTGCGCCTGGGCCAGGGGCAGCACCTGGGCGGCCAGCCGCTGGTCGAAGACCGAAAAGGTTACCTGAAGAACATCGAAAAGGTCCAGGTCCAGAGCCTGGGCCGGTAATTCCGCACCGTAGAAAGAGCCGCCAGCCCCACGAATCTTGCCGCCGCGCCGGGCCTCTGCGAAGACACTGGCAACCTCCGCGTGTTGCGTCAGGACGGCAGTGTCCACATTGTGAATCTGCCAGAGATCGACGTAGTCGGTCTGCAAGAGACGCAGGCTGGTCTCCAGCGAGTCCAGCATCTGACGCCGCAAGGCCGCGCCGGTCGGCACGGAGCCATCGGGCTGATGGACGGCCACTTTGGTCGCCAGCACCACCTGGTCACGCCGGCCGTGCAGGGCCTTGCCCAGCACCGCTTCGCTCTCGCCATAGGCGCGCGCCGTGTCGATAAAATTAATGCCCGCATCGAGGGTGGCGTGTACCAGATGGATGGCAGCCATCTCGGACGGACGCCCGAAATGGCCCGGCGCGTCAATGCCGTAGTCCATGCCCAGCTCAACGGTCCCCAACGCCAGGGCCGATACCAGCAGTTGCGTGCGTCCGAGGGTGCGGTACTGCATAGCTGTCATTGACTTCACCTTTCATCACAAAAATGCGTCGGGATGCAGTGTATAAGGTGGCGAAGCCACGATTTGCGTACGGAAACGTGAAGAGGTGAAACGTGAGATCAGGTGACGACACCTCACGTTTCACGTTTTACCGGTCTGACCGAGGAACTAACGCTTGTGCATTAGTTCCTCCCTGGTACGGAGTAGCGTGAAACTGCTACTGCTATTGGTTTTACGCCCTGCTACAGCCTGGCGGAAATAGCGAGGCTGTTTCTGCCGTAGCGCGACCAGTTCACGCACTACACACCAGATGAACTGTGAGCAAGCTTCCATCCCTCTGTACTACAACACTGCGAACAGTGGCGCACAGCGCCGTATGACGGCACTCGTCATAGACCCGCGCTGTCCAGCTCTTTGCTGCGGGCGTCGAGGACGCTCATCAGGGAAAAGTCACCGCCCCAGGGCACAATTTGGGCACCCATGACCTGGTAGCGCTTGAGCTGCTCCAGCGAACCGACAGCGATGCCCCACACTTTGTTGTGCTTTTCACAGGCTGCCGCCACCGTCTCGACGGCTTTGTCAAAGGTCATCGACGTGCCGGCCGCGGCCCCAATGCGCATCTGGAGGTCCGCAGGTCCGAGGAAAAGCCCATCAATACCCTCGATAGATGCGATGGCCTCGGCATTGGCCACGGCTTCCAGCGTCTCGATCTGGGGCAGGATAAAGGTTTCCCGGTTGGCGTCCCCGGCAAAATCCATGCCTTCGCCCCAGGCGGCAATGCCGAAATCCGAGTCCAGCCCTGCACCATCCATACCCCGGTTGCCAATGGGGGGGAATTTGGCCGCTTGCACCAGAGCGTTTGCCATCTCTGGCGTGGAAATGAGGGGTACGAGAAAGCCGCTGGCGCCATCTTCCAAATAGCGGTAGAGCTTTGTCCGCTCCAATGTGGGTGGGCGCACCATACAATCGATGTCCGCGGCATGGCACATCGCCAGGATCGCCTGCACTTCCCGGTCACTCATAGTGCGATGTTCCAAATCCAACCAGATACCGTCGAATTGGAAGTGTGCCGCATAGCGTACATAAAAGGGCAGAAAATGGCCCATGGAACAGACTCGGGCGAAACGCCCACTGCGAAACTTCTCCAACATTTTACTTTTGCGCATGATAGTACTTCCTGCTGGCTATGGGTGAAAAAATGGAATTTGGAATTTAGAGACAATTCACATACTATACTACAGTAGGATAGTATTATTGTCATTTCTGCTTTTCGCTGCCATGCACCTAGAGAAATTGGATACCCAATGCTTTCCAAACCAAAATTCAAAAATCAGAAATTGAAACGGCCACAATTTCTCTATCAAGCTGTGCAGGATGAGGTCAAAGCGTACATTATTGAGCAGGCGCTGGTGCCAGGAGATGCCTTGCCGCCGGAGACCGAATTGGCTGAGCAGCTTGGCGTTAGTCGCAATTCCGTGCGCGAGGCGATAAAGTCTCTGGAAACCCTGGGGATTGTGGAGGCCAGAACCGGCGCTGGTCTCTTTGTCCGCAACTTTTCCTTTGACCCACTGCTCGAAAATTTAGCCTACGGTATGATGTTTGACCTCAAAGACCTGGCCGACATTCTGGAAGTGCGTTTTCACATTGAACACAGTATGATTGATCAGGCAGTCGCGGCTGTTACTGATGAACAGTTAGAACAGTTCCACGCCATTTTGGAACGCATGCGGGCGCTCCTGGGCCAGGGCAAGGATTATGACGAAGAAGATCGGCTATTCCACCGCGCCCTCTGGGCTAATGTAAAGAATCGCAGCGTAGGCAAAATTGTTGATGTCTTTTGGATGGTCTTTTCCCAGGCGCGCCAACGCACACAAGTTCCATCCAACCCTGATCCCATGCAAATCTATCAATGGCATGCAGACATTGTGGACGCTCTGGCCGCGCGGGACAATGAAGCAGCGCGGGTGGCCATCGTGCGTCACTATGGCAATATCCAGCGAGTTTTGAACGAGATGCGCATTTCACGCGACGAACCGGATAATGACGAAGAGAACCCCATTTCTTAACAATTGACTGATTGAAAAGTAGGTCTGCTGACCACCCCAGCGGGTGGCTACAGGGCAGAAAAGTGTGTGCTGATCCGCCAAATGGCAAGCGCGATCCATATGCCATCTACCGCGCAAAATCCTCAGGAAACATCTCATGCAACCCATCACAGCCGCCCTGCTGGGCATTGAACATCCCCATTCCCTGGCCCATCTGCGCACCCTGCAAGCTCTGCCAGAGGTGGGTGAAATCCTGCTCTGGGATGAGAGCGAGCAGGCATTGGCCGCAGTAGTGGGCAAACAGGGCGCCAAAGTCAGCGCAACCTTCACCGATCTCGACCGTCTGCTGGCGCGGCCCGATCTTTTTTTCGTGATCGGTGCCCTGCGCAACGATCTTGGACCGGAGATTTTCATCCGCGTCCTGGACGCGGGCAAACATCTGATGGCGGAAAAACCGATTGGGCGCACAGCGACCGATACGGCTCGGGTGATCGCTGTGGCCGAACGCACGGGCACTCACCTGGGCGTCTGCTATCAAAACCGTACCCTCCCCGCGGTACAGCTGATGCGCCAAATAATCGGTGATGGGCTGATCGGACCACTGATCTCGGTGGAGATGCGTATGATTACTACCCGGGTGGCCGCGCGCAATCCGGGCCACTGGCTCTTCAACAACGCCCAGTCGGGTGGCGGGATTCTCTCCTGGCTGGGCTGCCACTATATCGATATGATTCGCTATGTGACCGGCGATGAGGTTGTGGCTGTCAGCGCAGAAGTGGCTACACGCAGCGGCGAGGCGATTGACGTGGAGGATGTGGCGATACTTTCCCTGCGTTTCCGATCCGGCGCGGTCGGCTCGCTGCATGCGGGCTATATGCTGGCGCTGAGCGGCAGTGGCTATCACAACAAAGCTGGCTATGATACCTATGGCGGCTTCAGCGGTCAGCTTGGGCGCATCACCTGGAGTTCGCCCAGCTCACCCAGCAAAATTACTGCCGAGAGCATCCATCCCGCCTGGGCCAGCGCTCCCCAACGGGTCTTCGATATGCCCCCAGCAGAATCTCCGGCCTATGGCGGCGTCTCCGGCGAGCACTTTATGCGGGGCTTTATTCGCGCCGCGCAGGGCCAGGGCGAAGCCTGGACCTCTGGCAGGGACGCCATGCAGGTGGCGCGCATCGTCGATGCCGCCTACGAATCGAGCCGCACTGGCCGACGGATTGAGATTGCCACCCCGTGAATTGGCGAATGTGATCGTAAGCGCAGAGTAACTGTTGAGCCACCCCACCCTACCCCTCCCCATTTTAGGGAGGGAACTGGATCAACTCCTCCCCCACAGTGGGGGAGGTTGGGAGGGGGTAAGCAGAGTAGATTGGAAAAATTCAATGCCAACTTACAAGGCAGTCATTGTTGGACTCACGGGTATTGGGGCGCGACGAGCGAGCGAGCCAGTCGGGTTGCCCATCTATGGCGCGATGCCACGCTCCCACGCCGCCGCCTATCATCGCCACCCGCAGACCGAAGTGGTGGCCGTCTGCGACATTCGGCAAGAGGCGCTGGACAGTTTCCAGCGCGAGTGGGCCGACATCTGGCCGGATGTGCGTTGCTATACAGATTACCGGGCTATGTTGGCCCAGGAGAAGCCCGATCTGGTCAGTGTCTGCACACCGGATCATCTCCACGCCGACATTACGGTTGATGCGGCCAATGGCGGGGCCAGGGCGATATTGTGTGAAAAGCCGATTGCCACCACACTGGCCGATGCTGACCGTATGCTTGCCGCAGCCGAGACGAATAACGTTTTGCTTTCCATCGAACATACACGCCGTTGGTCGCCCATCTTTCTCAAAGCACGGCAGATGATCCGCAGCGGCGAATACGGCCCTTTGCGCGGTATCACAGCCAATCTGTATAGCCTGCGCTCGATGCTCTTCCGCAACGGCACCCATCTGATGGATATGATCTGTTTCTTCGCTGACGCAGACCCGGCCTGGGTCTTTGCCGAGTTGGAGGAGGGTTTTGCCTATTTCACCGAATACAAAAGCGACGGCGGCCACGACCCCAAGACCGACCCGGCGGCCTCGGCCTACATCCACTTTGCCAATGGGGTGCGGGCCTATTACAACAGTCTCAAGATTTCTATGCCCGGTTCGCAATTTGAACTGGTCTGCGACAAAGCGCGTATCGAAGTTTCAGATCGTGGCGTGACGGTCATCCAGGGCAGCGGCCACACGGAATGGGTCAAATCGGATTTGCCGGTGGATGATTATATGTACACCTATCAACTGGCCGCATTGGCCGAGTTGATTCAAGTGCTTGAGCAGGGAGGAGATCTGATTTCGCCCGCACGCGAAGCGCGCAAGACGCTTGAAATCCTGTTGGCCATGCTCAAATCCCACGAACTGGGCAATGTGCGGGTCAACTTGCCCTTACAGCCATAAACGACAGGAGCCGAACATATGGAATATCGACAGCTTGGCAGGAGCGATCTCAAAGTCAGCGCGATTGGTCTCGGCGCGGTCACCTTTAGCCGTGAAATCGACGATGCGACCGCTTTCACAATTATCGATCACGCGCTGGATCGGGGGATTAATCTGATCGACACCGCCGAAGCCTACAACAAAGGTGGCTCGGAAAATGTGGTTGGCCGTTGGCTCAAAGAGAGTGGCAAGCGTGACAAAGTGGTATTGGCAACCAAACTGCTCCCACCACTGAGCGCAGAGCGGATTCCCCAGGCCGCCGAGGCCAGTCTGCGCCGCCTACAGACAGATGTGATTGACCTGTACCAGCTCCACGCCTTTGACAAAAATACGCCGATGGATGAATCGTTGGCCGCGTTGAGCAAATTGGTTGACGAGGGCAAAGTGCGCTATTTGGGTTGCAGCAATTTTGCCGCCTGGCAACTCTGCAAAGCCCTCTGGCGGGCGGATGTAAATGGGTGGCCCCGGCTGGAGTCTGTGCAACCGAACTACAACCTCGCCATTCGGGAGATCGAGCAGGAGATGCTGCCCCTCTGCGCCGACCAGCAGATCGGCGTCATCTCCTACAGCCCGCTGGGTGCAGGCTTCCTGACAGGCAAATACAGTACAAGCTGGACCGCACCCCAAGGAACCCGCTTCGATATCATCCCCGACCACTGGAAGGTCTATGAAAATGGCCGCTCGATGGAACGCATGGAGAAGCTGCGCGACAAAGCCGCCGAAAGCGGGCGTTCTATGGTGCAGCTAGCCCTGGCCTGGGTGCTCGGTCAACCGGGCATTACCACGACACTGATCGGCAGCCGCAGCACGGCCCACATCGATCAAGCATTCGAGGCCGCCGAGGCCGGAATGTCGGCAGAATTGCGCGCTGAATTGAATAGCTGGTAATGATGGAACGTGCCCAGTAACTGCTCACCCCCTCCCAACGTTTCTCTTGTATAATAGATTGCCTATGAGCGCAACCCAGCCAGCCAGCCAACCAGCCAACTCGTCCCTTTGTCCCCCCGTCATTCACCCTTTGACGCCACGCCACGCGGCCGACGCGGCCCGGCTGCATATTCTGGGCCAGCCGGGAACTTTCCTGACCAGCCTGGGGGCTGATCTGCTGGCTCTCTTCTACCGGACATTGCCGGTCTCTCCCGTGGGCTTTGGTTTTGCCGCGCTGAATGGGGAGAACCGTACGCTTGGCTTTGCCGCGGTCACCACCAGCACTGGACATCTTTTTGTCGAAATGGCAACCCGGCGGCTGGGTCAGCTTTTGCCGCCTCTGTTGACCGCCTTTGCCCGACGGCCCTCCCTCCTGCTGCGCGCCGGTCAGACACTGCTCTATCCTCTGTTGACCGGTCGGGGCGCAGATGGGGGCGACTTCCACGCCGAGCTTCTGGCAATTATGACGGAACCCGCTGCCCGCAGCCAGGGAATCGGTGGCGCTCTGCTGGCCGCGGTCTGTGCGGAGTGTGTCAGACGGGGAATGACAGAGCTGTCAGTGACTGTCGATGCGGCCAACAGCGGCGCCCGCCGTTTTTACGAGCGCCACGATTTTTTCTATGCCAAAGAGTTCCCCCTCTACGGGCGAATGATGGCTCTCTATGTCCGGCGGCTGGCCGCGGATCGGGGAGAATAGAGAGTGGAGAGCAAACCCCAGACGAGCCTGCTGCACCCTGCCAGTCCTTCTCCACAGGCAGGAAATTATACAGCCCACCGATCCCCGATCCCCACTCCCTTCCTCACCCCCAAACGCCTGTTGCTGCTCGCCCTTTGCGCGCTGATCAGCCTGGCCCTTCTGCTCTGGTGGGGGGGCGGCAGTGGGGAGACCCTCGCTCTGTTGGCCCAAGCCGACAGCCGTTTGCTGGGGCTGGCTGTGCTGATCCATTACAGCGGTTTTGCCCTGCGGGGCTGGCGCTGGCAGCGGCTTCTGGCCGGGATGGGCCACCCCCTGCCCTATGGCCAGGTGACCGGGCTGCTGATCAGCGGCTGGTTTGTCAGCGCGTTGCTGCCCGCCAGGGCCGGCGATGCCGCGCGCATTGCCGCGCTGCGTCTGGGTCGCCGGGGGCTGGCGGCTGTGCCTGTGGCCGACAGTCTCAGTTCGATTGTGCTGGAGCGGGTGCTGGATATGTTTGCCATTCTGGGGTTGGGCGGCGCATTTGGCTTTTTCGTTCTAGCCGATCGGTTGCCCGGCTGGATATTGTCGGCCTATGCCCTGGGCGGGGCACTGCTGTTGGTTTTTGGCGGCGGACTCCTCCTGGCTCCCTCCCTGTTGGGTTGGCTGGCTGGTCTCTGGTCGCATCGCTATTGGCAGGTGGGGTTGGGCTTTGCTGGGGAAGCCATTGCTGCCCTGCGTTCGCTCTTGACCCGTCCGGGGCAGGCGTTGCTATTGGTCGGCGGAAGTCTCTATATTTGGCTGTGCGATGCCCTCCTGCTCTGGCTGGTGGTTTTGGCTCTGGGCGTCCCCCTCCCCTTTGCCGGCGCGGCCTTTGCCGCACTGACCGTCGATGTATTCGCCACCGTGCCCCTGACCCCCGGCGGCATCGGCCAGATCGAAGCCGCTTACGCCGGATTGCTGGCCCTGCTCTCTCTGCCGGTGGCGGTTGTGCCCGCCGCGGTTCTGCTCACCCGGGCCATCAGCTATTGGAGTTTTCTGCTTTTTAGCGGGATTATCGCCATCCTGACCGGTTCGGACGCGCTGTTTTTGCGAAAAAAGACAGAAATGGTGAATAGTGAATAGAGAATTTTGAATTGCTAACCAGCGCTATACCACCTGCCACCTGCCACCTGCCACTTGCCATCTGCCACCTGCCCCTATGCGACGTATCTCCCACCATCCCATCATCCCACTCCTCCTGCTCTTTGTCAGCTTTCGCCTGCTGGCCCTTCTGCTTCTACGGCCCGGCGGCTTTGTCGCTGACTTTTCCGACTACGACTTCTACCGGGTGTGGGGGCAACTGACACCGGCCGGCTACGCAGCCTATGACAATCTGTGGACGGCCTATCCACCCCTTTTCCCCGGCCTGATGCTCTGGATTTTTGAGCTTTCGGCCCGCATCCCCCCCTGGGTGGACCCCCGTCTCTCATTCCACACCCTCTTTGGCCTGGCCCTGCTGCTCTTTGAAACCGGCAATCTCATCCTCCTCTACCGCCTGGCGGAGAAGATTGGGGAGCGGGGATTGGGGAGTGGGGAGCGGGGACTGGGGACTGGGGAGTGGGGACTGGGCGGCAGCGCTTCTCTCTCGGACACCCGTCTCTCACCCCCCCACCCTGTCACCCTGTCACCCTGTCACCCTGTCACCCTGTCACCCCCTCACCCTGTCACCCCCTCACCCTGTCACCCTGTCACCCCCTCACCCCTTGATCCCGTCATCCTCTACGCCCTGCTCTTCACCCCCGTCTATACCCTCCTGGGCTGGTTCGAGTCGATGCCTCTCTTTTTTATGCTCCTGGGGTTGGACCTTCTCCTGAGTGGAAGGGGCCGGCCCTGGGGTTGGCTGCTCAGCGCGGTGGCTGCGGGGTTGGGCTTTCTGGTCAAACTGACGCCCGCCCTGCTTGCGCCGGTGGCTGTAGGCTGGCTGGGGGCCAGGCTCAGTTGGAAGGCCGCGCGCCAGGAGTGGTTCAACCGGGCCAGCCAGGGCAATCTGCTGCGGCCAGCCCTCTACACTCTCCTCTTTGCCGCAACGGTTGTCGGCGTGGGTCTGCCGCTGGTCTGGCGCAACCCGGCCCTGGCCCTGAGCAGCCTGCGGGTGCAGAGCATCCGCCCGCCCTGGGAGAGCATCTGGGCGCTGCTGGACGGTTACTACGGCTACGGGCTTGTGCCCCTGGATATGCGCAACCTGGCCGGGTTGGATGGCCCCCTCTGGCAGAGCAGCCTGCCCTGGGGAGTAATTTCCCTGGGCTTTGGTCTGCTCTATCTCTGGCTCTACACCCGCCCCTACGACTGGCAGCGCCCGCGCACCGCCGTGGCCTTTGCCGGGTTCAGTGTCATCTGGCTCTTTCTCTACAGCAAAGGCTGGAGTCCCCAATTTGTGGTCTGGGTGCTGGCCTTTCTCGTCCTCCTCCTGTCCAACCTGCGGGGTGTCGCCATCGCCGTCGGTCTGATGACAAGCAATGTAATCGAATCTCATCTCTATCTGATTCTGCTGCCCGGGGAAAGCTGGCTGCTGTGGGGGACAGTCCTCTTTCGCACAGCGCTGCTGGTATTACTGGCTGTGGACTTTCTGGGTCAGGTGTGGCCGGGCAAGACGGGGCAGAGAGCCACTCGCTGGAGCGCACGCTTGAGTTGGGCTGTATTGACAGCCGGTGTGCTGGCCGTCTTACTATCCGCGCCCGCGGCAGGTCGGGCCTATGCGGCTTCCCGGCTGGCGGCCCACCCCTGCCGGGAAGCGGTAGAACTGTTGCAGGCCGAAGCCGAGTGGCCGGAGCGTCTCGTTGTCACAGAAGAGGCGGCGCTGTGGGAGCAGTTTTACCCCTGGCTGCGCCAGCGCTACGATCTGCGCATTGTGGACGACTATCAGCCCGACCAGGACCCGGCCCAGGTCGCCAGCCAGCGACTGGGCCGTCTGGCCGTGGACAGTCCCGCTTTCTGGTTTGTGGACAGCCTGGACGCGCCGGGCCACACGATTCCCTTTTTTGAAAAGCCATCCGTATCCGTTCTCTCCACCCAGATTCTGGGGGAGTGCCGCCTGCGCCGTGTCTGGGCAGGGGAAGGGCCGCGGCTTGCCAGCGCCCAGGTAGAGGGCGGGCCGATTGATCTGCTGGGTGTACAGTTGGATGAGTCGCAGAAGGGCGGACTGCTCCATCTCGTGGTATACTGGCAGGCTGAAGCGCCCGTGAGCCTGAGTTATACGGTCTTTGCCCAAGTGCTGGACGATGCCGGGCGGCTGGTGGCCCAACAAGACAATCTACCCGTCGCTGGTCTGGCCCCCACCAACACCTGGCAGCCGGGTGTTGTGATTCGGGACCCTTACCGGATTGCCCTGCCGGCAGGGACCCCGCCTGGTCACTACGAACTGATTGTGGGCCTGTATACCGCTGCGGGCCGGGTCTCTCTGGATATTGGGCAAGACGAAACGGGCGAGTTTATTCGTATCCCTGTCACGATTACCGAACCGTAGGCGCGCTGGCCGCGCCCCTCGGGCGTTGCTTGTCTGGTCCCTGAGAGTAATTACTCAGGGTGCGACGCACTCGCTACACCCTTTTTGCAATGGAATCTACTTTTGGCGAGTGCGTCGCACCCTGGGCCTGAGCAGTTACCCCTGCGATTGTTATGAAAATCCCACTCCTGTACGACTCCATACCTGCACCCCTGCCCCCGGGCGAACGCAGAATCGCCTTTCTGGTGGCCGCGCTGCTTTTTGCCTGCTATCTGTTAACCTACACAGGGATCATCCAGAGCAGCGACGGGCTGGCGATGTTTGCCACCACCGAAAGTATCGTGCGCCGGGGCGAAGTTGACACAAATCAGTTGCTTTGGATGGGTCTGCAACAGGGCAGCTTTGGGCCGGATGGGGAACTCTACAGCCGCAAGGGGCTGGGGATGACGCTGCTGGCCCTGCCGCTGGTCTGGCTGGCCCGGCTCTGGCCTGCCATCGGGCTTTCCCAGACGGCGCTCCTGCTCAATCCATTGCTGACCGCCTGGACCGGCGGCCTGCTCTATCTGGCGGTGATACGGCTGGGGTGGGGACGTTTTGCCGCCATTGCCACTGGTCTGGCCTACGGGCTGGCCTCTCTGGCCTGGCCCTACACCCAGACCTTTTTCAGCGATCCCATGGCCGGTTGGGGTCTCTTTGCCGCGCTCTATTGGCTGCTGGCTTTCCAGCAGGAGCGGCACAAGCACATCCTCTTCTGGGCAGGTCTGGCCTGGGGACTGGCCTATCTCTCCCGCTCCATCAATCTGGTGACACTGCCCATCTACGGGCTGGTCCTCATCGGTCTGTTGGTCGGGGAGCGGGGAGAGGGGATTGGGGAGAGGGGATCGGGGATCGGGGATCGGGGATCGGGAAGTGAAAAGTCGGGGTATCCCGACTCAGTGCCCAGTCCCCAATCCCCAGTCCCTTCTCTCCAATCCCCAGTCCCCTCTCCCCAATCCCCAATCCCCTGGCGGGAATGGATACTCTTTGCCTCTCCCATTTTAGCGGCGGGCCTGCTCTCCCTCTGGTGGAATTGGCTGCGCTTTGGCAGTCTGTTCGACAGCGGCTACGTGGAGAGCGAAGCCTTCAACGGTGACTGGCTCTTTGGCCTGGTCGGGCTGCTGATCAGCCCTGGCCGGGGGATTCTCTGGTACAGCCCAGTGTTACTGCTTGTCCCTCTGGGCATTGGCTGGTTCTGGCGACAGGCCCGAGGGCTGTTGCTGGGCAGTGTAGGGGTGGCGTTGCTCTATTGGCTGCTCTACGCCAAGTGGTATATGTGGCATGGGGGGTATAGCTGGGGTCCCCGTTTTCTTGTGCCTGTGCTGCCCTTTTTGTTGCTCCTCACTGCGCCCGCCTGGCACACGATTTTTGCCGAGAATCGTTGGGGACGGCTGGGCCGCTGGGCCGCCACACTGCTTGTGCTGCTCTCCCTGGCCGTGCAGTGGCTGGGGATGCTGATTCCCTTTGCGCTCGTGCAGAATTGGCTGGACCGGACGGTGACGCCCCTCTTTGCCCCAGAGACCTTTTCCCGCCTGACCTACTCGCCCCTGCTGCGCCAATGGGATTTTCTGAACAGCGACGCCATTATTTTTGCCTGGTGGCGGCTGGGACGAAATGGGCCGGACTGGTTCGCACTGGCTCTGCTCCTGGCCGGATTGCTGGGCGGTGCATTGCTGCTGGCTCAGGTTCTGCGTTCGGCGGAAGATGAGGGAGACGCGCTGTCAACCGCTCTCTATGCCATAGCGTTGGGGCTGATTGCACTGGTTCTGCTGGTGCGTTTTCAGCTTCCTGCGGGCGGCCTGGAGAATAACGCCACTGCCAGCCAGATTGCCGGGGCGGAGCAGCCGGGAGATGCCATTCTGCATCTGCGCCCCCTGGAAACCCAGCAATTTGCCAATGCCTATCACGGCACCCTGCCCGTTTACGGCTTCTTTCCAGTGGATACTCTCTCCCCGGACAATAGCCGTTTGCTCGACAATCTGTTGCAACGCTATCACCGCCTATGGGTTGTGCCCGACTTTGCGCCACCGAATCAATCAGGCTGGGAACGGGCGTTGCGGGGTCGGGTCTTTCTTCTGTCAGACACGACAATCCCGCCGGACGATCGGCGGCTGGTGCTCTATGCAGCCGCGCAGGAACAGCCTCTGACCGAAACCGGTGTCGGCATCCGTTTTGGCGATCCGGCCTGGGTACGGCTCAACGGCTACGGTTTGCCCCGCCGAGCGCAAGCGGGCGGCAGTCTGCTGGTAGCGCTGGACTGGGAGAGTATTGCGGCGGTCGAACAGGATTACCGGGTTTTTGTACACCTGCTGGACAGCAATGGCGCCAAACTGGCCCAGCGCGACGGCCAGCCGGTTCTCTGGCAGCGGCCCACCAGCGGCTGGCAGCCTGGCGAGCGCATTGTAGATCGCTACGGTCTGCTGCTACCTGGTGATCTGCCTGCCGGGGAATATACGGTTGTTGTGGGGTTGTACGAACCGGAAACCGGCAATCGCCAGCCCAGCAGCGCGGGACCGGGGGATTTTGCTGTGGTGCTGGGTCCGGTGCGGGTGGCAGAATAGAAATGGATGAAAAGAGGACGCTGATTTGCGCTGAAACATCTGATTTTCACAGATAGTTTCAGCGCAAATCAATTCAGATCAGCGCCACGGGGGATGAAAATGTACGTCGGACTGTTAGTCCGACGGGCCTGCCACGTCGCTGGTCGGACTGACAGTCCGACGTACGAGTGGCTATTTTCAGGTGAGCGCTGACAGGACCCAGGACTTAGGACTCGTCAAGAAATAAGTTCCATCCGGTGCGTCGCACTGTCCACGAAA
>JAHDWH010000377.1 GCA_023384455.1 Caldilineaceae bacterium
TTTCTTGACGAGTCCTAAGTAAAGAGTAACTACCCAGACTTAGGGTGCGTCGCACTGTCCAGATGAGGTTGCGGACTAGAGTCATTGGGTGGACAGTGCGACGCACCGGATGGAACTTATTTCTTGACGAGTCCTAAGTAAAGAGTAACTACCCAGACTTAGGGTGCGTCGCACCCCGCGTAGTTACAAGAAAAAATTATCCGCCCATACCTGCCATCGCGGCGGCGAAAACAAAGGCGACGCAAATGGTAATCCCGATAAGCAGTGCGAGCGGGATCAAAATCACGACAACAGCCCGACCAGAGGTCAGACTATAGGCGACTTTGATGGCAAAGTAGTTGAGGACCAGACTGTAAATTGTGAGCAGCAGGGCCACGCAGCCCCCCACCACAGGAATAAAGCCCAGAAAGGCATTGACAATCGAAATCGGCGCGCTGATGGCCGCGGAGAGATAGGCGTAGCGGCCAAAGTCGCCCTTGCCACCCAACATAGAAGCGATCAGATGGATAATCCCCACGCCAATCAGAAAAAAGATCGGTGTCAGAATAATCCCCAAAAAGGCCCCCGCACCGCTCATCCCGGCAAAGAGACCGCCCGCCATCATCTGCTCGAACAGCGCCGCGCTCTCTGGCGGCAGGTCCATCTGGGATATCATTCCCATCAGCCCCTGGGCAGAGGAGGCAAAGAGCAGGCTTTGCATAAAGCCCAGCACGGCAGCCACCGCCGCGGCAATGACTGTCCAAATCAGCGCAGTAGTGAGGGTTGCATTGGTGCTCTCCTGTTCCCGGACAAAAGTCCCCTCATTCGGCCCGGTCAACACACGAATCCACGTTTGAATCATCCCGGCGAAATCCATCGGTCGTATCCTTTCTCTGCTGCAAAACAGAAGGCGCTACACAACAATTGAACCACAAAGTCACAAAGAAGGAAAGCTGTAATCCGTGCAAATCCGTCTTATCCGGTAACTACTCAGGGTGCGACGCACTCGCCAGGAGTAGATTCCACTGCAAAATGGGTGTGGCGAGTGCGTCGCACCCTGGGCCTGAGTAGATACCTTATCCGTGTAAATCCGTGTCCCTCTTTTGTGCTCCCCGCACACGCTCATAGACAGCCCGCAGCCCCGCCAGTTCTTCGCCGCTGATCGCCTGCTCGCCGTAATAGACCCGCATATAGGCTTCGGTAATCTGGGCCAGACCGGCCGCCTGGCCGGGAAAGACCGAGGCCAGCCGGGGCAGGTAGTCGTCGGGCGGCTCGGAGGGCAGACGGGCCTCCCCCCTTTGACGACCCAGACGGCAGAGATTGGCGTAGATATTCTCCACCGAAATGGCATCCAGCAATTCACGACCCAGCCCATAGCGACGCACCAGACCGGCCAGATTGCGCAGCCGTCGCCAGCCCCGGCGCAACGCGTCGCCCCCAAAGCTCAGGGAGTCGGTCTCCGCGCTTTCGCTCTCGTCGGGCCGGGGACGGGAACGCCGCCGCACCACCAATACATAGACGATCCCCACCAGCACGGCCAGGACAAGCAGGGCAAAGGCCATCCGCATCAGCAGCAGAAGCGTCTCGTTGGCCGGACCGCCCTGTGGCAGAGAACTTTCCTGTATATCCGGCGGCGGGGCCAGGCCGGAAAAGGCTTCGCCCAGGGTTTCGGCCAAATCGACATTTGCCAGCAGGGGACCCAGCCAGGCAAAGAGCCACTGGACAACTTTTTCCAGCACAAAAGTCAGGGCCAGCAAAATCAGAAAAAAGAGCTGACCCAGCAAATTCCAGAGAGGATCGAAAAAGCCCAGAAACAGACGGATGCGTTCCGGGGTAAAGAAAGCGGCCAAAGCCAGGGCAAGGGCGATAGTCAGCACCACAGCCAGCAGCAGTTGGACCAACCGATCCCAGGGCAGGGATGCGCCCACGCTCCCCGCCGCGCCCTCTGCCTTTTCGTCGCTGCGGGCCAGAGAGACGGCCATCAACCCCAGGCTGACAAAGAGAACCACCAGCAGGGTTGCCCCTTCAGCCAGGGCGGGGTGGCGCAGGGCCAGAATTCCCCCGCCCAACAGAATCAGCAGAACCCCCAGACGGAAGCTGACACCGACACTAAAAAAGGTGATGAGCCGGCCCGATGCGGAGGAGGCTCGCAGCCAGAGAAAGCCTGTGAAGAAGATCAGAAAGACGCCTGGGCGCAACCCCCGGTGAAAGTTTACCACCCCTTCGGCGGTCTCGGCCAGCCAGCCGAAGTTGAAGAGACCAGCCCCCCGATAGAACAGGAAACGGATGCCCAGCAGCCCGCTCAGCAGAACCAGAACGACAATGGTTAGCCGGTAATCCCTGTCCGACAGACGGCTGCGGCCCAACAAATCCATCGAGACAATCATCCCCAACAGCCCCAGCCAGACAAAGAGAACCAGCGGCAGGGGCGGCAGGGCAGAGAGCGCTTCGCCCCCGCGCCAGAGCCACTCTACCCGAAAGAGCAGAAGAAGAAAAGGGGCCAGCACAACCGCTTCCATCCCGGCCAGGGCCACAAAGAGCAGACGGATGCGCCGGCTGGTAAAGATCATTTCGTCTGGCGCTCCTGGCCGGGTTGGGCCATCATCATCGCCAGCATCACAAACAGACAGTAGAGAGCAATCAGCCCAAAGCCCCACTGGATACCCGCCCAATTGCTGGTCACGCCGATGGCCCACGGCCCCAGCGCACCGCCCACGCCCCCCGCGGCAAAGAGCAGCCCCAGAATCGTATTGGTCTGCTCCCGCTGTACATCCGAGACGAGCGCGGTGATGGTGGGAAAAATAATCGAGAAGAAGAGGCCACAGAGGGGGAGAAAGAAGGCCAGACTAGCCGGGCCAAAGGTGCCGATCAGCACGCAGACCAGGCCAGCCGCGGCCGCGCCCAGAACCGAAGAGGCGTAGCCCAGCCGCTCCACCACAAAGCTGCCCACAACCCGGCCCAGCATTACCATCCCGAAAAAGAGGGAGAGAAAGAAGGTGGCGCTGGTCAGGCTATAACCCCGGCTGCTCTGGAGAAACTCTACAATCCACGCGCCGATGCCCAGCTCAGCGCAGACGTAGAACCCAATCGCCGCATAGAACCAGAGCATCTGTCGGGTGAAGCCCAGTCTCCTCACTATCTTCCAGTCAAAGCCGCTTGGGGGAGCGCTGCCGATGCTTTGCCGGGGGGCGGGTGTCAGCACAAAGGCCAGGACAAGCAGAAGCGCCAGGGGCAGGCTGTATTGAAAGACCTGTCGCCAGGAGACGCCCATATCCAGCAGGCGGCCGGCATAGAGAGGGACGATCAGCGCGCCAATGCCGTGAAAAGTTGCCAGCAGGTTCAGGTAGCGCCCCCGGTTGAGCTGGTGAATCTGCACAATCAGCCCGTTGCCGCTGACTTCGATGCAGCCCATACCCAAACCGATAATCAGGACACCCCCAAAGAGCTGCCAGAAGCTGGTGGCCCCGGCAAAGGCTACCAGCCCAACCCCAATCAACACGCCGGACAGAATCAGAATGGCCCGATTGCCTACCGAATCGGCCAACACACCCGCGGCCAGGGTGGCAATAAAAAACCCCAGATAGGCCCCCAGCAGAACCGTCCCGCCCTGGGCATAGCTCAGGTCCAGATCGACCAAAAGAGAAGAGAGAGTAGAGCCTTTCAGATTGTCTACAAAGCCAAAGACGAAGAAAGCAAAAAAGCCCATGCCGGTCAACAGCCAGATGGCTTTGGTGGAGGAAACAGCAGGGGCAGGCGCGGTGGATTGCATAGGATTTCCCGATGGAATGGCTGGGCCAGATGTGCCCGCTTCTCATTGTCGCCGAAGCGGAAGTTCCGCGCAAACCCGGCGGCTGGCCGCTGACCCTACCGCCATTATGCCGGTATCTGCCTCCTTCCGCCGTCACCACAAAACGTAGGTGCGGTTTGCAACCGCACTTTCACCCGTAGAAGTGCGGTTGCAAACCGCACCTAC
>JAHDWH010000035.1 GCA_023384455.1 Caldilineaceae bacterium
AGTGGAGCGACTCCTCCCCCACAGTGGGGGAGGTTGGGAGGGGGTGAGCAGTTACTTCGCCTCTATCTCTCCATCGCTTTCTTCTCTCTGCTGGTGGCGGCTACCACTGGCTCCCTTCTGCGCTTTGGGCTGGGCTGGGGTATGCCCGAATGGGCCACCAATTATACAGCCATGCGCCACGCACACAGCCATCTGATGTACTTTGGCTGGGCCACCCTGGCCCTGATGACCCTTATTTGGCATTTTCTTGCGAGGCAAACCGGGCGCGCGCTCCCCCCAAGTGTCCATTGGCAAATGGGAATCAGCGCATTTTTTGCCCTGCTCAGCTTTCCCGCCTTCTGGCTGAATGGCTATGGCCTGACGCAAATTGGCCCGGTCAGTCTGCCGTTGGGGTCCATCATTGCCACCCTCAACGGATTGACCTGGTTTTATTTCGCCTGGCTTTACCGCCGGGAGAGCCGTCTACTCGTGGCGCGCTCCCTGCCTGTTCAGCTATGGGACTGGGCCATTCTGCTCCTGCTTCTCTCCGCCGGAGGCGCGCTGGGGCTGGTGGCAATGATAGTCACCGGAGCGAATAGCCTCTTTTTGCAACAGGCTTTTCTCCATCTCTTTTTGGATCTCTTTGCGGTGGGCTGGTTTACAATGGCGCTCTTGGGGGTGCTGTGGGCCTGGCTGGCCGAGCGGGCCGCATTGCCCCGACGCTTGCCGATTCTTCCCCTGGCTTTGGCAATTGCACCCACTTTCTTTCTGGGGCTTTCCCCGGCTCTGCTGCCACCCCCCCTCTTTTGGGTGTCCGCGCTTGCCAATGGGCTGGCCGGTCTGCTCATCTTTTGGCACATCGGCGCGCTGTTGGGGCGATGGAATCATCTGCCCTGGCTGGCCCGCTTTGGTGTTGCGATGTTGGGTGTCCACGGGCTGATGGCCCTGGTGGTTCTCTGGCCCGGGGTTTGGGCGTGGGGCGCTGGCACCCAATTGCGGGTCTACTTTCTGCACAATCTGCTCCTGGGCTGGTTGAGCAGTCTGTTGCTGGCGCTGGCTGTGGATCAGTTGGGGCTGGGCCGGGAACGGCTGCTGGGCTGGCTGGGCTGGGTTTGGATTGGGGGCGTGGGGCTGATGCTCCTCTGTCTGCTCGGGCTGGGGCTGCTTGCGTTTGTGCCCTTCTCCACCCTCTCCCTCCTGCGCGTGGCCGCCTGGAGCAGTCTGATCCCTGTGGCCGTGGCCCTGGCTGTTTTTCTCCTGGCAGTGGTGGGCAGGCAGAAGTCCTGACGTCTTTGATTCCCCATTCCCGGTGGCTCGCGGTATAATGGCGTCAGTCTGATTGTGGAATGGGTTGTGATCCCTGCCAGCCGGCAGCTTCACAGCACCACTTGTTACCAGTGCCCCAACTTTTGTTCCTGGCTGCACAGCCCTGTGCGGGGAACGTCTCCCGGAGTAGGCGATGATACGGCGAACACTCTTTTCACTTCTGACAGCCGCACTCTTTGTCTTGCTGCTCGCATTGCTTGGGCTTGCGCACAGTCCGGCGCTCTATGCCGAACCTGCCCCTGCCTTTGCCCAATGGCCCAGCCTGCTCACTCCACAGCAGGCGGTGACAACCAGCCAGACGATTACCGCCAGCCAGACGATTACCGCCAGCCAGGCAATTACCGCCACCCAGTCCATCAGCCCCACGCAACTGACACCTGTGGAAGCCCAGCCCGCGCTTCCGGTGACTGTTACCGTTGTGGTGACTGTCACCGCGCCGGCCACACCCGCGCCGGCGGACCAGTTGCCGATTGTCGAGCTGCAACCGGATGAGGTGTTGACGGGCACCGTTGTCCTCAACCGCAGCCCTGGCGCGGTCTACTTCTTTCTGGACGATCTGCTCTATAGCCTGCCGGCCAACCGGGCCACGGGATTGTCCCTGGCCCGCCCTCTGGCTGGGCTGACTCTTTTTACCTGCGCGGCGGAGGTTATCGACAACCCTGCCTGCCAGTGGATATCCTATCCCATCCGCCGGGGCGCGTTCTATGAGATCAGCCCAAACCCGGCAACCGACAGCCCGGCCAATTTGAAGCTGGCTGTGGCAACTGTGCCGCCAACGGAGACGGTGTGGATTCAGAACCGCAGCGGGGCCGATAGCCAGATGCTTTGGGGTGAAGAGGTGGTAGAAATCCAGAATACCAGTGTTGTCACCCTGGCCGTGGCCCCAGGTCTGGGTGAATCTCTCTACCTTCCCCACTGTCTGCGCAGCGCCAATCAGCGTATCTGTGAATGGTTGCCGACGCCGGTTCTGGGCGGAATCTACTATGCGCTGGTCGAGAATCGCAAATCAACTTCTATGGGCGGGGTCACCCTGCTACGCAGCGAGCTGCAACCCCTGCTGATGGCCGAGGTCCTGATGACAGCGACACCCACGCCCCAGCCGCAACCCGCAGGTATCTTCTGCCAGGCACAGATTCCATCGCTCAATGTACGCAGCGGGCCAGGCACCGGGTTTCAGATCATTGGCAAGCTGCGCACTGGTGAAGCCAACCGCGGGCGGGTGCTGGCCGTGGCGCGGATTGAAAGCGGCGAATGGCTGGCTGTGGACCCCCGCTTTGTAGAGGGGGGCTGGATCGCCAACGTTGCCCAGTGGCTTGTCTGTGAAGGCGATGTGGATGGGCTGCCCATCTCCGAAATCAGCGGCGGCAGCCCGGCCCGGCCAACCCCAGTGCCAACCCGCCCCGTAGCTGTCGAGCCAGCGCAAACGCCGACGCCGACCCCAACGCCAACCCCGGAAGAGCCGGCGGTGGGGGTCTTCGCTCCATCCCAGGGGCCGGATCGGCCCGGCCCGGAACAGATTTTGCTGATTGCCACCAACTCTTTTGACCACCCCATCCGCTTTACCCTGGACGCAGCCCTGCACGGCCTGCCTGTGGGCACACCGTCGGAATACGACCTGCCCGTGGGCCAGAGCCTGCGCTTTATCATTCGGGCAGGTCGGATTCAGTTTTCGGCCAGCACCCCCTGGCGGGATGGTTCGGGCAATGCCGAATTTGAAATGGCTCCAGGTAGCAGCCGGGAGCTATTCCTGCGCTTTGTCCCGGCAGAGAACAATTCCAACCGTTGGGTGATGGAATACGAATAACCTGACAGCCGTCAACCGATGAAACAGCCCTATCTCTCATAGGCAGCCACGAAGGGCACGAATTGTACGACGAAATTCGTGCCCTTCGTTCTATTTGTGACCAAAATCAACCTCAAGTCGAATTGTTTCAGCCTAAGCCTGACCAGATGGCCGATCTGTTGTGGCGCAGATAGATGTATGCTGTGGAGTAACGCGATGCGTCATACCTTGTGACACTCTGCGGTGTAACTACTACACTCCGGCGTAAATCTGCCAACGATTGATTGTGATGCGTAGTGCGTGGTGCGTGAACTGGTATACGCACTACGCACTACGTCAGCAACTATTGGTCTATTTACGCCGCGTTGTACTACCCATATCCCGGCAAAGGAGCTTGCGTTATGAATAATCCGCTCCGGACGTTGTCATTTTTTGCGTCCTTCTGTCGAATGGCCCGAATGGGTCTGCCTGCCAGCCGTGGCGACCCGCCGCCTGTCCAGCGATTCTACGCTTCACCCCGCCCGCTACTCCTCCTGATTCCTCTCGTCCTTTTGCTCATTAGCACAACCTTCGCTCTCTCCGCTTCCGGCGTGCCCGCGCATTCCTCTGCCCTGGACGCCCCTCTCGTCTCCGCCTGCGATCCCATCACAGCCGACACTGTCTGGTCATCTGGCGTCTACACTGCGCACAACTGCAACATTCACATTCCCGCCGGTGTCACATTGACTGTCCAGGCTGGCGCGGTGGTGAAACTGGGCGGTGTCAGTCCGGGCTATGGCTCTGGGGCAGGCAGCACAGCGCTGATTGTCCAGGGGGGGCTGGTGGTGAGTGGCGATGCTGGCGAACCGGTGATATTTACCAGCCTGGCTGATGACAGCCGGGGCGGTGACAGCAACGGCGACGGAGAGAGCAGCGGCGCTGCCGGCGAATGGTACGGCATCGTCTTTGCGCCGGGCAGCCACGGACGGCTGGAGAATTTTTTTGTGGGCTATTCCGGTTCCGGCACATTCAACGCAGCCCTGGGCAGCTATAGCAGCGCTCAAATTCTGGTGGACGGAGCGGATGTGGAAATGCGTCAGGGCGAGGTCGCCAACGGTCTGCAAATTGGGGTCAGCCTGAAGGGAGAGGGCATTGCGCCTGTGCTCGACCGTATGACCGTGCGTGACAATCAGATGGCAAATGGCAGAGGCTATGCCATCTATCAGGCCAGTATCAATCAGACGCCGACTTATGCCAAATTGACACTGACCGGAAACGACCACAACCGGGTGACTGTTGCTGTCAACGACGCCATCAACCAGGACATTCACTGGGGCGGAGCGGACTACGGCTTTGTCTGCGGCTACACCCTCTGCCTGATGACAGTGCCCAACGGCAAGACGCTGACGGTTGCGCCGGGCACGGAACTGCGCTTTGGCCCTTCCTACGGCATCGCCATCGCCGACGGCGGCGGGCTGATTGCTCAGGGCACGGCCAGCCAGCCTATCACCTTTACCAGCACCAGCCCACCGGCCAGGGCAGGCGGCGAATGGATAGGGCTGTGGGCGCGGCGGGGCAGCCAATTGCGTCTGGACCACTGCGACATCAGCTATGCCAGCGATACGAACTACGGCTCTGGTGGGCTGGAGATCAACACGGATGACGCGCAGGTGAGCAACTGCCGCATCCACCACAACGCGGGGGACGGCCTCTATCTTTACAGCCGGGATGCCAGCACCATCCACCCAACCCTCTCCAATGTGGAGGTGACCGACAACGGACGCACGGGTCTCAATCTGCAGACCAGCCATGCCAGCAGCCTCTCGGTCACCTGGGACGGGGGCAGCATCAGCCGCAACGGCTGGTCGGGGGTGGCGGACTACACATGGAACAGCACCATTCATCCGACCTTGCGCAACGTGACCATCAGCGACAACGGCGCGCTGGGCAGCAACGACGACCGGCGACGAGGCATCAGCTTTGACAATCAAGATGTCAACCCGGTGTTGGACGCGGTGACCTTCGCCAATAATGTGGGCGCGGCTATGTACTGGCAGTGCAATGGCTCCATCACGGCCAAAGACCTATCCGCCACGGGCAACGGCGGGGACGAGTTGCTGATCCCCGGTTGCTCCGTGGGCGGCGGTCGCCAGTGGGATCTGGGGGAGGCGGGCATCCCCGTGCGGGTGACCAACTATATTGAGGTGGCTACAAATGGCCTGCTCTCCATCAAGCCGGGCACGACCCTGGCCTTTGACAAGAATGACTACGGCTCGCCCACGGGTATCCAGGTGAAGACCCAGGCCGCCTTCTATGCCCTGGGCACGGCGGACAACCCCATCGTCTTCACTGGTGCGACCCAAACGCCGGGCTGGTGGGCGGGCATTGTAGGATTTTACGACCGGGCATCCGTAGTTCTGCGCCACTGCGAAGTCTCCTATGCCGGTGCAAGCTACAATGCCAATCTGCGTTTCTATGGAAATTCAGGCGTTTCGCCCTTCCCGATAACGATTGAAAGCTGTGATATTCACCACTCGTCGGGCAAAGGTATCTACTTCGACTGGGTGTGGACCCAGCCGCCCACGGTGAAATACAACCGCATTCACGACAACACTGACGAGGGCCTGATTAACTGGAACGCCCCGGCCCTGGACGCCCGCCACAACTGGTGGGGGGACGCCTCCGGTCCCTATCATCCCACCCAAAATCCTGCGGGCCTGGGCGATAGTGTGGGCGACAATATCACCTTCTATCCCTGGCTGGGCGCACCGGACACGGGCCAGATCGCTCCCGGCGAGATGTTGGTCAGTACGGGCGCACCCAATCTGATCAGCCCCGGCCAGACGGTGGACTATGCGGTGCAGTATATGAACGGGATGACGACAACGGTCAAGGATGCTGTATTGGCCGTGCAACTTCCCCAGGGTGCGGAATATGTGGATAGCCCTGACGGGGTCTTCTGGATCGAGAAAAATCAGGTCTTCTGGGCACTAGTACACGGCGGCGTAAATAGACCAATACCTATGACTGCTCCCGCCGGGTCACGAACCCGGTGCTGCCAAGAGGGGAACTGTCGCTGGTCATGGGCCAGCGGGGAGCAGGAACTATTGGTCTATTTACGCCGGGGTGTACTAGGCGATCTGCCGCCGGGCGCACAGGGCTTCCTCTCTTTCCGGGTGCGCTTCCAGTGGGGTCTCCCTGCGAGCTATAAAGATGGGACATTGACACTTTTTGCTGGTTCCAACTACAGCACGGGCCTCTTTGACGTAACAGAGTATCTCGACTATTCGCCTGTGACAATTTTGACCGAAACGCCTCTGACTCCAGCAGAATTCGCCGCCCTGCGCGCCGCCCATCCAGATCTGGAAACGCTCTATTCCCAGGCGATTGGGGACGGCTATGCCTATCTGCAAGCCGGTCATCAGCAGTACAGCGACGGCAGCATCGTGGACTGGGCGGCTATGCGCACGGCAGATCGGCGTAGTGTCCGATTGCTTACCCAGACCGGCGAACAGTCGATAGCTCTTACCTCCCAGGATGGCAGCTTCCATATTCACGATACCACCGGCGGTCTCACTATTGACCTGGCGACGATGGCCCGAAGTTACTGGGGTGACTGGACGCCAGGGGATGATCTGAGCGAACGTTCCGCCAGCGCATGTTCAAAGAGCAAGTGTATCGCTAACTGCACTGGGCGCAAGGTCACCTTCAAAGTTGTTTCGGTCGCTATCGCTCAGACATTTATGTGGACGCTTGGCTCTGGTGGAACAATGGGGCCGGGTGCTGTAGCCTTTCACGTGGCCCACGTTTCCAAAATGGTCTACGATTGCGTGCAAGAGTGCGACAACCCGGCCACCAATTGCTGCACAGATGGTCAGGTACGCTGGTCACCTTCTGGTTGGAACTTCCTCTTCGGTCCCGGCTGTGCCAAAGAGGTGTGTGTGAGCAATTCCTTTGTCGGCCAGGGGCGGATCAACTGCGCCTTCGGCCAGCGCTGCGTTTCGGGTATCGACGCCGCGGGTGGATGCAAAGATTGCGAGGCCAAAAGCAGCCAATACCAAGCCGTCAGCCTTGCGCAATTCACTGACCAGGCCGTCTGCGCCAGTGGATTGGCCGGCGGGAACGGCTGCACCGACACGGGAGTCTGGGTGGCCAAAGACCCCAACGCCATCTACGGTCCGGCGGGGGATATGCTGCCCGGCGCGACAGCGCTGTACACCATCACCTTTGAAAACGAAGGTGCGGGCCGAGCCTATGGGGTCTACGTGGTTAATACCCTGCCGCCGGTCTTTGATGCCAGCACCCTGGACCTGCATGGCGCTGGAACCTATCTGCCTGAAAGCCGGGAGATCTTCTGGTCGGTGGGCGAGTTGGGGCCAAAGGGAGCCGTTGATTCTGAGGGGGCGATCACCTATACCGTCGCCCTCACCGGCGGGTTGCCCAGCGGTACGGTGGTGAGCAACCAGGCCGTGGTCTTCTTCCCCAGCGTGCCCGAGGAGACGCCCACCAATACTTGGGTCAACCTGGTTTCGCCCCTCAAGGCCATCCCCCAGAATCTGACCACGGCCTACATGACCCCCGTCACCCTCACCCTGGCCGGACAGGAAGTCGGCAACCTACCCCTGACCTTCGAGATCGGTGAAGCGCCCCACGGCGGCATCCTCTCCGGCACACCGCCTGATCTCACCTACACGCCCCTTGAAAACTTCACCGGCCCGGACAGCTTCAGCTTCCGGGTGGACAACGGCACGGCCACCAGCCGGGCGGCCCAGGTGCGCATCGAGGTCACCTCCGCCGGGGATACCACGGCCCCCACGGTGTTGTGGACCAGCCCAGTGGATGGGGCCAAGAACGTCAGCGCCTCGGCCAGCCCCATCTTCACCGACACGACCGGGCCGGTCTACGCCCCTGTGATCACCATCGGCGTCTCTGAGGCGTTGAGCGAGACCACAGTCACCACGGCCACGGTGACGTTGACCGACGGCGCGGGCAAGCCGATCCCCGGCAGCGTGCGGGTGGACGGCGGCATCAACCAGATCGTCTTTGTCCCGCGGGTGGTGTTGACCAATGGGCAGTACACGGCCACGGTGACCGTGGGCGTGGCAGATCTGGCGGGCAATGGGTTAGCCGCCCCCTACGTTTGGCGCTTTACCGTGAACGATGGGTCGGCAGGGGCAGAGATCTACCTGCCTGCGGTGCAGAAATAGATGATCAACCGGGCGATCTGCGAAAGATCATCCCACGGCAGATCGCCCGGTGTGACGGCTGAATTGGCTGGAAAGGGGTGGACGCCAACTCATTTTGAATACACCCTGCCAGTTTCTACCAAGAAGGAGATCGACAGATGACTAGGTACCAATACAACAGAATGGCGGTTATAGCCCTGCTCTTGACTTTGCTTTTGGCTCTGTCTGGGTGGGCCTCCCTTACATTGGTGGCCGCACCGACCGAAGATGTGTCGTCGGCCATTCCCCTGGCCGTGGCTGAGTTTAGCTGTGGGGATGTGACCGAGATCCCCCAGGCCGAGTGCCAGGCCTTGGTGGCCCTCTATACGGCCACGGGTGGGGAGAACTGGACCCACAAGACAGACTGGCTGCAAACCAACACCCCATGTGGGTGGTATGGGGTTTCGTGCAGCGGGGGTCGGGTCAGCAGGCTGTCGTTGTACGAGAATAAATTGGTGGGCGCGCTGCCGCCGGAGATCGGCAACCTCACGGCCCTGACCTCGCTCACCTTGAGCAACAACCAATTGACCAGCCTGCCGTCCCAGATCGGCAACCTGATCGCTCTCTCCTGGCTCAACTTGGGCAGAAACCAATTGACCAGCCTTCCATCCGAGATCGGGAACCTGACCTCCTTGACCGGCCTGGGGCTGGCCGACAATCAACTGACCACCTTGCCCTCCACCATCGGCGGGCTCTCCAAGGTGCAGTGGTTCAACCTTTCCAACAACCTGCTGACCAGCCTGCCCACCCAGATCGGCTCCCTCCCCGCGCTGATGGAACTCTATCTGGACGGCAATCAACTGGCTACTTTGCCTGCGGAGGTGGGCAACCTGACCAAGCTGGAATATCTGCATCTGCACGGCAATCCCTTGACCGGTACAGTCCCTGCCTTTCTCCCCAACCTGACCGCTCTGGGCGTGGGCGAGTGGTTCTTCTCCAGCCCCTTCAGCTTCTACAACACGGGCTGGTGCGAGCCGGCGTCCGGCCCGGTGACGAACTGGTTGGCGACGATCGAGTATGCGGGCACCGGGCTGATCTGCGGCCAGCCGGCCGGCGGGATCAGCGGCCAGGTCACCTTGGCCACGGGGATGGGGGCAGCCGTCAGCCACGGGCCCGAGGTAGCCGCCCCGGGCATCCAGGTCACCCTCTACCGTCCCCTGGCCGGGGAAGAGGGGCACCAGGAAGGCCAGTCGTGGTTGACGGTCTTCCACGCCCTCACCGGGCCAGACGGCATGTATGCCTTTGACGGTCTGGGCCAGGGGATCGACTATCGGGTCCACTTCATGGACCCGGCGGGGCGCTACGCTGCCCAATACTACGACAACAAGTTCCAACGGGATCAGTCCATGCCGGTGACGGTCACCCTGGGCCAGGTACGTTCAGGCGTGAACGCAGTGTTGCGTCTGCCCGTGCCCCCGGCGGTGGATGTGGAGAGCGGCGGCGCGGTGACCTTCAACCCGGACGGCACGGCCAACATCGGCCAATGGCGGGGCAGACGAACGCCCATCACCATCACCCTGCCGGTCACCTGTACCGGCGGCATAACGCCCACGGATGTGGCCCTGGTGATGACCCCGCCAGGGACAAACTATCCCATGACCGGGATCGGGAACAACCTCTACCGGGCCACCATCCCGGCCGGGGAGGTGGCCGCGGCCGCCCTCAGGGTCTCCTATAAATGTGAAGGGAATGCCCAGGAGACGCCCGTGGGCCAGATCACCCTCTACGATCCCAGCGGCATCATCACCGATGCCCAGAGCGGACAGCCTGTGGTGGGGGCCACAGTGACCCTCTACAAGGTGCCCGGCTGGCTGCCCCGCACCGGCCCCACGGACACCCGGCCCAATACCTGCGAATCCAACCTGTCCAAGACGGGGGGCGCGGCCTGGAGCCAACCCGCCCCCACAGCGCTGGGGCTGATCGCCAACCCCGAGGTCATGGGCATTTCGCCCCAGATCGCCCAGCAACAGACCAACGAGATCGGCTACTACGGCTGGGATGTGGCCGAGGGCTGCTGGTATGTGAAGGTGACCGCGTCGGGCTACGCCGCCCTCACCAGCCCAGTGGTGGGCGTACCCCCGGAGGTCACGGACCTGGATCTGGTGTTGGCACCGATTCAGGAGATCTATCTGCCCTTGGTGATGCGGTAAAAGAAGGCGGGTGGGGCGCTCTGCACAGGCTGCCCTACCCGCCTGGGGTTTTGGTCGGCCTGCGCCGACCACCCTATCTTTGAAAGGAGAACATCCTATGCTCTGTGTTCGTTTCTCTTCCCAACCTGTCCAAGTACCTGTTCTGGGCGGCGGCTTTCCGCTCTCTTCCCTCTCCTCCCTCTCCTCCCTCTTGTTCCTGCTTGTGACGGTCATGCTGTGGGCGATGGTACCGCCGATGCCGGTGCAGGCCCAGTCTGGTGGGCAGACGGAAGGGGTACCTGTCCATGCGGGGGATGGGACTGTCGTCCTGCAGGGATGGGAAGAGGCCCCTTTGCCCATCTATCTACCCCTGATCCTCAAGGGGCAGAGCACAGGATCTGCCCAGGTGACCCCAGAGCAGGGCGGCGAGGCCGGCTACACGCCGAGCCAACTCCATGTCAAGATCCCTGCCGGCGCTGTGATCGGCCAGAGTACACTGCGCATCATCCCGGCTAGGGCGGCTCCGCCGGCGGGCCTGTCGGATCTGAACCTGCTGGCCGAGATCGAGTTGCGAGATGCGTCGGGCCAGTTGGTCATATCCCTGGGCCAGCCTGCCCTGGTCCAGTTTAGCTACGCCAACGTGGATCTGGGCCTGATCGACGAGAGCAGCCTGGCCATCCACACCCAGGACGGGGACGGGGTTTGGGTCAAACTGCCCACGGATCTGGACAGGGGCAGCCGCACAGCCAGCGCCACGGTCAGCCACTTCTCCCCTTTTGGTCTCTTTGGCTCCCCCCTGGTGGATGATGTTCACGCTCTGGCCCTGACTGTGGACGCCCGGGGCACGGTGATCTGGTTCGATTTCGAAACCTTCAAAATCCTGCAGAAGTCGCCCGGTGCGCTGAATTCCACAGTCCGCTCGGATCTGGCGGGCGTTCACGCCCTGCATGGCTATGGAGATCTGGACATAGATCGGGCCACGGATACCCTATACTTCACTAACGGCCAGCGGGTCTACCGGATCGAGCCAAACGGGCCACCGGTGGCCATCTACTCCCCAAATGTGCCGGGCGGGGAGATTGTCATCAACGGACTCAGCTTCAATCCCGGTGACGGCACCCTCTACGTGGCCACGGATCACCACGCGTTCCAGATGGACCCGGCCACAGGCGAGCAGATCCGCGGTCTGAACTGTTTCCGCTTGGGGGGTGTCTGTCTGGATGCTGGGGTTGTGGATTTCCGGGACGTGGTCGTGGATGCAGAGGGACGGGTCTACGCAACCACCCGGGAGCCGGCCCGGGGCAGCGTCACCTTCAGCGATTGGGGCAACCTCTACTATTGGGAGAATGGCTGGCTGCCCGTGGCCTATGGCTTCGCCGATCCCCAGGGGCTGGCTGCGGATGATGCAGGCAATGTCTACGTCGCCAACTTTCGGGGTGACGCCATTTCCGTGGTCTCCGGCGCGGATCCCCAGGTGGTGGGGGTCATGCGTAACATACCCTTCCCTCTCTCCCTGGCCGTATGGGGCAACACCCTGGTGACCAGAGCCTCCAGAACCATCTCTGCCCTGCCCCTGACCCGGCGGGATGGCCTGCCCCACTCCCTGGAGGTCGCGTCTATCTCCCCAGCAGGGAGTCTCTCCGGCCAGGGTAGCCATGTCGTCGTCCAGGTCAGCGATCCGGATCCCATCCCCGCCCACAATGTGCTGCGGGTGGGGGATCGGGTCATCCACGAGATCGCTTCCTTCGCCCAGGACAGCATCCTCTACCAGCTTCCTATCGAATTGACGCCCACCACTGTGGCCAGAAATCTATCAATCCCATCGGGCGGGTATCGCTTCTCCGTCGGGGCATCCCACTTCTCCCAGGGCAGCTTGCGTGTGCCAATGCCAGGCAAATGGCACTTTGCCCAATGGTACATCACCGATACCATCGGCGTGGCCCAAGGCGATTGGCTGGTCTGGACCATTTCGCCCGGCTCATCCCTGCAGTCCCTGTCGTCAAAGGAAGCCCTGTTTCCACCGTGGAATGGCAGCCGGGGTTCCTGGCTAACCTACCAGTTCAACCAACTGGGCCGCTTCACCTTCACCGTCACAGAGACCAACGGCATCAGCCTCACCCGCTATGTAGAGGTTACCCGCACTGGCCCTGGGAATCTGGGCGGCAGCGCCAACATCGACCCTGTCCAGGGTGGCGTGGTCTTCAGCCAGGGCGTACGTGTGGAGATCCCGCCGGGTGCGCTGCCGGGCAGCGCTGTCTACACCATCACCGTCAGCAACCGGCGTATGGATAACCCTGGACCGGACAGCCAGACCATCATGGGCTACCAATACACAGTAAAGTTTGAGCCGGAGCCGATCGAACTGTACAAGGATATTGTGCTGCACCTGCCCTATGATCCTGCGGCCTTGCCCGAAGATCCCCGGGCCGCCCTCTTCGACCCGGAGCTGGAAGACTTTATCCCCCTGGATGCCCAGGTGGCGGATGGTTATGTCTCCATCACCCTCTTCGCCGGCCGGTACGAGGACCCATCGACTGTGGCCGGGGCTGGGGAGAGCCGAGGCGCACAGCCCCGATCCGCTGACTATTGGGGACAGCGGTTGGTGGGCGCCATCAACAATGTGGGCAAAAGCCTCTGGTGGGTGGTGGGGTTGCCCAACGAGAAGGTGGAAAACGCCTACTTTGTCGTACTCTACAACACACGAGATGGTGTGTCCGAGGCCTATGCCCAGAAGCTGCTGGACGCCCTGCTCTACTCCCGAGCAGTCTTCGATATCCAGGGCTACACCCAGCCCAGCGGCCAGGTGATCGTCAAGATCGCCCCCTGGCTGACCAAAGGTACCCAGTCCGAGGGCTTTGTGCCCGGCATCGGCACCCTGGGCAACTGGTACATGTTCTTCAACGACCAGTTGAGCGACGACGAGATCAAGGTCACAGCGGCCCATGAATACTTCCACATTTTGCAGAAGGAGAATATGTCCGCGGGGGCACGCTTTATCACGGCGCCCACCTGGTGGCTGGAGGGCACGGCAACGTGGGCCGAATATCTGGTCTATCCCGACATTAAGAGCTACCACATGCGCATCGAGGCCGGCGGAGACTTTGTCAACATACCCTTTCCTGGTGGTTGGGGATCCCTGGATGCCAATCAGCAGTATGCCACGGTGGCTTTCGCCATCTATCTGGAGAAGAAAGTCGGAGGCAACACCATCAAGCAGATATTCGGCAATCTGGGGGTCAACACCAACCTTGAGGAAGCCCTGACCAGTGTCGTGGGGGATCTTGCTCCCTTCTACACAGAGTTTGCTATGGACTACTGGCAGCAGAACTACACCCCAGCCGAGGAGTGGAACCTGATCAACTTCATCCCCATCCAGCGGTTGACCTCGGCAGAAACCCCAATCGATTTTGACGGTGGCGGGCTGACCTCGTATTTGACCAAGATTTATAGCAGTGGACAAGGCCTGCCGCCGTCATTCACCCAGGCCAGCGGAAGTCTGCTCCGGGCAGAGACTATGTGCGAGGGGGAGGCCGGCGCTGTGGTCCACCTGCTGAATGCAGAGCGCAAGACGATTCTGGCCACCTTCCGCAACGATGCGGATCCCATCCCCAGCCACAAACTTTCACCCTTGGCCACCTACGATCTGAGAAACCCGCTCTATCTGCTCTTTGTCAATGCCCGACCCCAGTATTGCAGCGTAACTATGGTCCTGGAGACGCCGACCCTGTCCACCCTCTCCCCAAGTATCATGTCCAAGGGCGATATCAAGGTAGTGGAGATTCGAGGGGATGGCTTTGGCAATGAAGCCGGGAGCGTCAGCGTCAGTGGGCTGGACGCCACAGCGGAGGTGGTGAGCTGGCAGAAGGACCGCGTGTTCGTGACTATCGGACTGGAAGATCCGGAGCAGATCGGAACTCTGAACGTTCGGGTGGTCCACGCAGAGGGGATCAGCAGCAATGCCGGACGCGTGACGGTGGAATGACCTGTCTTGTCGGTGAGTAAACGTTCACAATACCCATATCTATGATATGATCTTAAAGACTGCTCAAAACTCAGGATAATGTTCCTGATAACGCTTCGACTTTCTTGTCTACTGTGTGGAGGCAGACGAAACCCTATGAACTTCCAACACCTGGCGGTGATGATCGCCCAAAGCGCCCAAAAGTATGCCGATCAACCGGCGATGAATGCCTACTATGCCAACGGAGAGGGCGCGCACCCTGGCCCGATCTCCTATGCCGAGATGTATAGGCGCATCCGCACCATCGGCCGGGCCCTGCTTTCCTTGGGCGTGCAGCCGGGTGACCGTATTGGCATCTTCGCCCCCAACTGTTCGGAATGGACGCTGGTTGACTTTGGCATCCTCAGCGTACGCGCCGTTCCCGTGCCCATCTACGCCACCAACACCCGGCAGCAGGCCGCCTATATCATCGACGAAACGGAGATGACCCTGCTCTTTGTGGGCGACCAGGAAGCCTATGCCAAAATCGCCATCGACCCGGACCGCTCTCCCGCTCTGCGCACCCTCATTGTCTTTGATGAAGGGGATGCGGAAGAAGAGACACCACTTCACGCGCCGGATCTTCACTTTGGCCAATTTCTCCAGTTGGGCGCGGATACGCATCTGGATGGATCCCTGGATGGCCGTCTGGCCGAGGCTGGCCCGGACGAACTGGCGACCATCATCTATACTTCCGGCACAACCGGCGAGCCAAAGGGGGTGATGCTGACCCATGCCAACCTGTTGCACCAGTTCAAGGCGCTGGACGGACAATTTCACGTTGGGCCTGGCGACCGCTCCCTGTGCTTCTTACCCCTCAGCCACGTCTACGAACGAAGCTGGTCCTATTATATCTTCCACACCGGGGCGGAAAACTACTATCTGACTGATTCCAAGGCTGTGATAGCCGGCATGCAGGCGGTGAAGCCGACGGTGATGGTCAGCGTGCCCCGCCTCTACGAGAAGATATTTGCCGCCGCCCATCATGGCCTGGAAGAGGGATCCGGGCTGAAAAAGAAGCTCTTTCACTGGGCGCTGGGCGTGGGGTTCGACTATCAGCTTCGGCGCAAGGAGGATCGCCCCATAGGTGTGGGGCTGACGCTGCAGCAGGGTCTGGCGGACCGGCTGGTGCTCTCCAAGATTCGGACGATTGTGGGCGGGGACAAGAAGTTCTTTTCCGCTGGCGGCGCGCCCCTGGCCCCTTCCATCGAGGAATTCTTTTTCGCCGCGGGGCTGCTGATCTGTGAAGGCTACGGCCTTACCGAAACCTCACCCATGGTTACCTGCAACACGCCCAACGCGTTCAAATTCGGCACGGTGGGTCGCCCGATTGTCGATTGCCAGGTGAAGATCGCCGCCAACGGCGAAATTCTGGTCAAGAGCCCCAGCGTCACCCAGGGCTATTATCGGAAGCCTGAGGCGACTGCGGCTGCCTTCGTCGATGGCTGGTTCCACACAGGGGATGTGGGCGAGTTTGACGACGAGGGGTTTCTGCGCATTACAGACCGCATCAAGGACCTGATCATTACATCCGGCGGCAAGAATGTGGCGCCCCAACATATCGAGACCGTACTGGCCCAGGACTATTTTATCGAGCAATCGATTGCGATTGGAGACCGACGCAAGTACATCAGCGTCCTGATCGTGCCGAATTTCGTCGCCCTGGAAGAGTACGCGGCCGGGCAGGGGATCACTTGGCAGACACGCCAGGAGCTGGTGGATCACCCCACAATTGTGGCCTTCTATCAATCCCACATCGACCACTATTCACAGGAATTGGCCCCGTTTGAGCAGGTGAAAGCCTTCACTTTGCTGCCTGCGCCGTTGACACAGGAAGGGGGCGAAATCACCCCTTCGCAAAAAACCCGACGTCGGGCGGTCATGGCGAAGTACGCCCACCTGATCGAGGCGATGTACTAAACCTACAATTCGCACATTGAGAATCGAATGGGGAGACAAGACACGAATTGAGCTGACCATATAGCGCCACCCGGCTGGTTCGTCGCTGTAGACAAGCCGGGCCAGTGTCGTGGGCGGCCCCTCGCCCAGCAGATCGATCTCCACCAGATTCACCTGAGAGTTGCGGATGTCGTCCTGCTTGCGCAGGTACTTCAACCGATCCTCGCCGGTTTTGTTAGCAGGACTCAGCACCTCAATCAGCGTCACCACCTCGCCGCTGGGGTGGTGGATGATTTCGAGAAAGGGCACACGCCGTTCTTCCTCCAACAGCGCAATCGTCGTCGGTTCGTCGGCTACCAGCAGACCCCCGGCGACCGCTTCGCCGTAGGCTGCCGGGGCCGAACGTATGAGCAGCACATCGGGAATGTACCCCCGTCGCAGGCTGGACAACTCCACCCGTTCACCGATGCGGGCGATATATTTGGGGCGTAGCTGGGGTTGCAGCGCTTCGGCGCTATAGGCAATCAATCGCTGGTGCAGATCGGGCCAAGTCTGGGGGTTTTCGAGATAGGGGTCCATACCCGGAAAAGGACTGGGCATTGGCGGCTCCTTTTCTGTACCATACAGCAATGAAAAGCGGATGCAGATTTACGCAGAAACCGCCGATGTAGTAGATTAAAATCCGTGTAAATCCGTCCTATCCGTGCAAATCCGTGTCCTTGTTTTTAGGGCAGTCGTCATTGATACGGATTCTATTACCCTTCTGCCAGGAGAGTTTTCATCCATTCCTTATCCTCCGGGCTGAGTGTGACGGTTGGCGGCTGGCTGTAGTCGATGAGCAGATCGTAGCCGCCGATGTCGTAGCAGCGGGTGAAGACCGCGGGCAGGTCGAGCACCACATCCTCGTCCTCTGGCAGCAGGGGGATGCGGCAGCGAGGCAGGCGTTGGCGTAAGGGAATTGGGTAGACTTCAATCTTTGCGTTGTTCTGGTTGCGCAGGACGCTGATGATATAGCGCCAGTCGGCTGGTTCATCTATGCGGCCAAGCCGCGCCAGTGTCGTCGGCGGCCCCTCGCCCAGCAGATCGATCTCCACCAGATTGACCTGAGAGTTGTAAATGTCGTCCTGCTTGCGCAGGTACTTCAACCGCTCCTCGCCGGTTTTGTTAGCAGGACTCAGCACCTCAATCAGCGTCACCACCTCGCCGCTGGGGTGGTGGATGATTTCGAGAAAGGGCACACGCCGTTCTTCCTCCAACAGCGCAATCGTCGTCGGTTCGTCGGCTACCAGCAGACCCCCGGCGACCGCTTCGCCGTAGGCTGCCGGGGCCGAACGTATGAGCAGCACATCGGGAATGTACCCCCGTCGCAGGCTGGACAACTCCACCCGTTCACCGATGCGGGCGATATATTTGGGGCGTAGCTGGGGCTGCAATTCCTCCCGGATGTATGAAATCAGGGATGAATGCAGATCGGGCCAGGTCTGCGGGTCTTCGAGATAGGGGTCCATACCCGGAAAGGGACTGGGCATTGGCTGCTCCTTTCACACATTTCACAGCAGCTACGGGTCAATGCGCGGGGTGTTGGGAGTATTGTACACTGAAGCGGGAAATAAGGGAATCGGGTGCTGAGAGGACAAAACTCGGTCTGGGGGGATCAGCTCAGCCCCCACCAGCGGGCGTAGATTCCCGCCAGCTTCGCCATTTCGTCAATCTCCACCCACTCCACCGCGCCGTGGGCCTGGTCGATAGAACCTGGCCCCAGCACAATCCGCTGCCGGGTCACATCGCCGTAGGCCCAGGCATTCGTGCCGTAGGGAGCGACGGTCGGCGTCTGCCCACTCCACTCCGCCATACGGGTCACAAGTCCGCTGTCGGCTGGCTGATAGAAAGGGGTGATCTGCCGCCAGACTTCGGTGGTCAGGGGCAGGGGCGAGGCGGCTTCGGCCAGCCCGATGAGTTGGGTGGTCACGGCCAGGGGGTCTTCGCCGTCGGTCAGCCGCCGGTCGATGGCCAGAGAGCAGGTGTCGGGGACCACATTGCGCCCGATGCCGCCGTTGATGAGCACAACCGTCAGTTGGGGGATGCCCAGCGCCGTGACGGGCAGCGTTTGCAGCCGGTTCTGTTCCGCTTCCAGCGCCAGCGCCACCCGGGCCGCGGCCCAAATCGCATTCTTGCCCCGCTGGGGTTGGGCCGAGTGGGCGGTCAGCCCGTGGACTGTGAACTCCATCCGCACCAGCCCTTTGTGGCCGTGGACCGGTGTGCAGCCGGTCGGCTCGGCCACCACCAGTTCGTCCAGAATCAGCCCCCGCGCCCGCAACCAATCGGCAAAGCCCGGCGCGCCTGTGGCCCCGGTCTCCTCGTCCACAGTGGCGGCGATGAGCAGATTGTCCTCCAACTGCACATCCGCGTTGTGCATACTTTCCAGCAATGCCAATATGACGCCGAGGCTCGCCTTCGTGTCCACCGCGCCCCGGCCATAGACCCGCCCGTCCGCGATACGTCCGTCAAAAGGCGGGTCCGTCATCTGCTCCACGCCCACCGTATCCGTATGCACGTCCACGCCCAGCCACCGATCCGAGCGTCCCCGCCAGATGGCATAGATGCTGGAACGCCCCGGCAGAACTTCGTGCCAGTGGACTTCGCCGCCGAATTGGGCAAACCAGCCCGCCACCGCTTCGGCCATCGCGGCTTCGCCCGGCTCGCCAGCGCGGGGACCGGCCTGCTCCGGTGTCACACTGGGGATTTGGACAAGTCGGCTGAGCCAGGACGCAAGCTGTGTAGAGGAAGGAAAAGTAAGCATTGGGGATAGACTCTATCGTTGGGAGGCCAGGTCGAGGCGTTCTTCCACCCATTCGCGCACGAGATGGGACATTGCCACATTTTTCTGCAACTGCTCTGACCGGCGATCCGCCAGGGTGCGCAGTTCCACTTTGTCGCGCAGGTTCATGTGTACCGTCACCGTCGCCGGGGTATCGATCAATTCTTCTTCAGAAAGCATCTCAAAATAGTCACGGGGGTAGAGGTAACCCATCCCGCTCCGGTCAATGACTCGGACAAAGTGATGTTCGTCTTCTGTGGATGAAACTGGCAAGAGACGATAGACTTCCCCTATCAGAAGATCGGGGGAGAAATTCTCCGCTCCATCCTCCCGAAAGTAAGTCTCATTTCGCACACACCGGGCATATTTGGTCATTGTCATTCCTCAGTCGATTTCTCGAATCACTTTTTGCATCACACGTCCGATTCCATGCGCTTCAAACCAGTGGACTTCGGCACGATTCATCTGTCCATTTGCATAGCGCACCAGTGCTATGCCTTTTCGTTTACGCCAAGCGCCGCGTCCGTATGTCTGGTTTAAGAAGTGACGGATACGAACGCCCGCACCCCGCGCAATCGTCTCTACTGCTTCCATCTCACCGATGATTTCAAAGTCGTAGCGGGCCATTTATCGACTCACTTAGCCATTGAGCGCAGTATATCACGCGCCGTAACCCCGATTCAAACCTCCAACTATAACCCCAAAAAGGGCCAGACCAATTGACCGGGAATCGCCAGCCGGATGCGATAGAGTGAAGCGGAGGCGGCGATGTAGAGGGTCTGCAAATCCGGCCCGCCAAAGGTGCAGTTGCCCGCAATCTCGCCGGTGGGGATGAAGCCCAATTGGGTCCCATCCGGGGCGATGACGTATACGCCAGCCTTCTTACCCGACCCCGCAGTCAGATAGATATTGCCCTCCACGTCTAGGGCCATCCCGTCGCCGCCATAGCCTGCGCCGAAGTCTGCCAAAGTGCGGGTGAAGTGCCAACTGCCGTCCGCGGCTGCGTCGTATTGAACGAGCGTGCGCGCCCCGCCCGGTTGCGGGTTGTGATCCACCAGATAGAGGGTGCGGTCGTCGGGGGTGATGAGGATGCCGTTGGGGGTCTGCATATCGTCAATGATCCGGGTCAGTGTGTCGTCCCCTTCGATGCGATAGACGGCCATGCACTCCTGTTCCAGATCGCTTGTGTCGCCATAGCGGGGATCGGTGAAGTAGATGCGCCCGGTACTGTCGAAGCAGAGGTCGTTGGGTGCGTTCAACTTTTTGCCGTTGAAGTGGGAGGCCAGGGTTGTGATGCTGCCGTCCGGTTCGTACCGACGCACGGCCCGTGCGCCGCCATCCTTGCCGTCGCAGCAAACCACCAGCCGTCCCTGCGCGTCAAAGTTCATGCCGTTGGCGCGCAGAGACGGCTCCTGCCAAACTTCGGTTTTTCCTGTGGCGGCCCGGAAAACGAGGATCCGGTTGTTGGGGCAATCGGAATAGTAGACGTCGCCGACAGCGTCCGCGGCGGGGCCTTCGGCAAAAGCACAGCCATCGAAGAGGCGTTCCAGCACAGCGTCAGGAGGGATGGGGTGAGTGGGCATCTGGTGACTTCCTGCTAATTGGGCTTTGTCTTCGCAAAAATGAAACGTGAAACGTGAGAAAGGTCGAACGATCTCACGTTTCACGCTTCACTCCTCACATTTCTTCCTCTACGCCTTCAGCGCCCCCTCCATCAACCCCTGGAAGAAGAGCTTCTGGGCAAAGCCAAAGGCGACGATACCGGGGGTGATGGCGATGACGTAGACCGCGGCGATGCGCGGCCAGGCCCACTGACCCATCCCGCCGTGGGCCGCGGCGAGGACGACGGGCAAGGTGCGCACGGCCTGGTCGTTGGTCAGGGTGGCGGCCAGCAGATACTCGCCCCAGGCAGTGACGAAATTGACGATAATCACCACCACCAGCCCGTTGGTGATGAGAGGCACACCGACCGTCCAAAGGGTCCGCCAGGGGCCGCAGCCGTCGATGCGGGCCGCGTCGAACAGTTCGTGGGGCACCTGCTCGAAGATACTGCGCATAATCAGAACGCTGATGGCCAGGTTAAGAGTGACGTAGGGCAGGATCAGCCCGCTGGTCGTGTTGATCAGGCCGAGGGTGCGTTGAATCTCAAAGATGGAGATGAGGGAGACCACCCGCACGGGGAAATAGAGGGAGGCCACCAGCAGAAAGACGACGTACTTCTGGCCCGGCACATCCAAATGGACCAGCGCATAGCCCGCCAGCACCGCGCAGACTGTTGTAATGACAACGGTCGCTGTCGTTACATAGACGCTATTGAAGAGGTTGCGGGGCAGGGTGTCGATCTTCTGCAGCACAAAACTGTAATGGGTGAAGTCGAAGACTTCCGGCCAAAGCGTGCCGCTATAGGCATCCGGGATCGATTTAATCGACAGCAACAGCACCCAGGCCAGAGGGACGAGAATAATCAGCATAAAAAAATTGATGATGACGTGGCGCAGGATGACACCCATCCGCCGCCGTCGTTGATGTTCCATTGCCTGTGAAGCAGTCTGCATTGTTATAACTCCAACATCTTGTAACGCAAGCTGTTAGCTTGCGCTGAATGGAGACCTGACGCAAGCTAACAGCTTGCGTTACTTTAGCCGTCCTGGGGACGGAAGATGTAGAGCAGCCCGGCCACCACAAACATCATCGACAGCGCGCCGATCCAGCCGATGGCCGCGGCGTAGCCTTGCAGCCAGTCGCCGATTTTGAAGGCCAGATCGTACATATAGACGGTCCAGGTGTAGGTGGGCGAGGCCCGGTTGAAGCCGCCGAAGATCAGATACTCGTCGATGACCGCCATCGCCGAGCCAAAACGCAATACCACCAGCACAGCCAGAATCGGGCGCAGCCGGGGAATCGTCACATACCAGAGCAGCTTCCACTCGTTGGCCCCGTCAATCCGGGCCGCTTCGTATAGCTCTTTGGGAATAGCAGCCAGCCCGGCCAGGAAAAACATTGTGTGATAGCCCAGCCCCCACCAGACCTCGAAGATCGCCACCGCCGGCAGGGTCAGGCTGGTCCCGCCCAGCCACTGGGGCGCGGTCTGAGGGGTGAAGAGGTGCAGCCATTCCACCAGAATATAGTTGATGGGGCCGATCTGAAAATTGTAGAGCCATTTCCAGAGTACAAAAACCATCGGGCCGGGGATGACCGCGGGGATGAGCAGAATCACCCGGTAGATAGTGGCGACCGTGCGCTGCTCCACCCGATCCACCAGCACGGCCAGGAGCAGGGGCAGAATAATTGTGCCGGGCAGGAACATCAGCGTAAACTGGGCAGCCCGGCTCAGCCCGTCGTAGACCAGCGGGTCGGCAAAGGCGTTGACGTAATTTTGCAGCCCAACCCACTGGGCAGGCTCCCGGCTCAGATAACGGTAGTCGGTAAAGCTCATCCACAGCACGCGCAGAATGGGGTAAACCATATAGCCGAGAAAGAAAAAGAGCGCCGGGATCAGAAAAATCCAATTGCCCAGCGCGTCCAGCCGCAGCCGCTTGCGCAAGCTGGATGGTTCTTTTGCCTGAAGGGAGGAAGATAGGGTTGCCATGCGTGTCCAATGCCTGTAGAGGGGGTGAAAGTGGCGAAGTGGCAGGTGGAAAGTCACGCCGGTTGCAAACCGGCGTCTGCTATGGCAAGTGCGTTGAAACCCACTGGAGAAAGTGCCTAACCCGTTTCTAACGGGTTTGCCATAACAGACGCCGAATTGATTCGGCGGCTATCGCTTTCCACCCGCAACGTTTTACGCCTTCGTCTTGGCGATCTCAGCCAGAACGACATCCCGCGCACCCTGCATCGCGATCATCGGGTCTGGCTCGGAACCGTTCAGATACTTCTCCCATTCCGACTTGGCAATCTGGAACTGGCTCAGGCCAAAGGCGTGGTTGGTGATGGCCCGGGCTTTGGGCAACTGGCCGGTGATCAGCCCTACGAAGTCGGGCAGCCAATCCGGGCGGCTGGCTTCCCAGCCCGCATAGACCGACTGGTAGGGGGGCAACTGGCCGGGGTGGGCCACAGGTGTGCCCGCGATAGAGTCCTGCCAGATTTGCATATCGTAGGTCAGCGCTTTGATATACTCGGCAGCCTTGTCCTTATTCTTGCCATTTTTGAAGAGGCAGGAGCCGGTGGTCCAGAAGACCGTCGAACCCTCGCCATTCTCAAATTTGGGCAGGCCACCCATCATCAGTTTGGACGGGTCCGGCCAGTTGGCGGCCATGCGCAGGGGCGCATTGAAGTACTTCGTGTAGTATGCGACTTTGCGCGCCGCAAAAGCCACCTCGTCCGGCGTACCGTTGACGCCGCCATCGGTTGCCCCTTCCAGCAGAATGTCCGGGTGGGAGAGGGCCATCATCTCCTTCATCAGCTTCAACGCTTCGATGGCTGCTTCGTGGGTAAAGTCGAAGAGACCCTCTGGGGTGTAGACATCCGAACTCAGGCTGTGGGTATAGGGAGCCAGGGAGCGCCAGCCGTGGGAGTCGAAGGTGCAGCCATAGAGCGCTGCGCCCGAGGATTGGATCAGCTTCGAGGCTTCCAGATATTCGGGCCAGGTGGAGGGGATGGTGGCAATGCCCGCCTTTTCGGTCATCTCCGAATTCCAGCCCATCCCAATTACATCCAGCAGGAAGGGCCAGCTATAGAGCTTGCCGTCCACTGTACATTCGGCCCGGATGGACGGAATGATGTCGTCCAGCACCTCCTGGGGAATGTAGTCGTCCCAGGGTTCGATGACACCCGCCTCGATCAGCGCGGTCATCTCCACAAAGGGGGTCATACCCACATAGACATCCCAGGTGCTTTCGTTGTTTTTGGCTTCGGCCACAAAGCGCTCGATGCCAAAGCCTTCCACCGGCGCAATCTGGTAGTTCAGACCGGGGAACTGGGCGTTGACCGTCGGGATGCTGGGGTGCAGGTCTTCGATCCACTGGTAAAAGGTGGGGGTCAGGGGGCGTTCGGCCACCGGGGCTGCCTCGGCGGGAGCCGCGCCACCACTGGAAGCCGGAGCGGCTGACGGCGCAGCGGGGGCCGCGCAACCGGCCAACGCCGCGCTGACCCCCGCAATCCCCAGCCCGGCGCCCATCATCCGGGTCAAAAACTGACGGCGGTCGATCTGTCCCCGCTGGAGCCGTGCCAGCAGGGCATTCTGGACCAGATATTCTTCATCCTTGCGCGCCATTCGATTCTCCTCCTTGAGAGCGATGCCGGACAAGCCAACCCAGTGGCCGGCAAAACGGTTGATGTAACTGAAGGGGGGTGGCCCAGCGGCGGGGCTGTGTTACAGGTGCAACACAATTTTTCCACGCCACTGGAAGTATAGCACGATAAAAGAGGCTTTACAACCGACCCAAATCTGGCGCGGGTCCGAGAAATGGGGTAAGCGATTCCGGGAATCGACCGGGCGATCTCGGGCATAGACAATTGGTTTGGTCGATTCCCGGAATCAGCCGCTCGCACTCCTCAATCTGGGACACACCCACTCGCCCCTACACCCGCTCCTCCACCCGCACGCCCCGCAGGTCCATCTCAAATTCCAGCCCGGCGATGGGGGGGCGGCTGTAGTGCCAGTGGATACCGCAGCTGGTGGCTTCGTGTAGCGAAACGAGAAGTGTGGAATCCAGCAGAGGGTGAAGGGGCTGAACGGTGTAGACACCCACGCCGCTCACATCCGCCCAGGCCACGCCCAGACCGAAAAGCCGGGCCTGCATTACTGCCAGCACAGCCCCGGCTTTCTCTGCCATTGCCTCGGCGGAGGTTTCGCCGGGGCGCACAATCGCGGCGGGGGAGAGGTCCGCCTGATCCCGCAGGTCGCCCGCCCCGGCCACAATGAACGTGCGGACAGCATCCGGGTTGTCGATGGGGCGGGTGTAGGAAAAGGCGTAGAGGGACGGCTGGGCGGGCGGGTGGACCGCGGGGGCCACATTTGTGCGGGCGATGGGGTTGATGCCGTCAATCAGCAGATTCCATTTGGCCAGACGGCGCTGGTATTCCCCGTTAAAGGCGGCGAAACCGGCGAAGGAAAAGGGCGCAGGGGAGCGTAGCTCGACCGCGCAGAGAGCTGAGTGGCTGCGGCCTAGACTGTACAGATGGCGCTCGATGCGGTCAAAAGCGTCCTGCCAGGGCAGGGGACGGGCCAGCACAGCCCGCACGATTTCGTAGCCAGGCAAGGCCGTTACACCCGCTGAGTAGGGCGCAATGCCGGTCAGGAAGCGATAGTTGCCGGATGGGTTGTCGATGAGCTGCATTGGAATTCTCCTGGGCAAAGGGGTCAGTCACACGCCTGACGGTCGTAGTTGCGAATCAGCATACCCGTCCAGGGACGGAAGCCGTGCCGTTCGTAAAAGGGCTGCACCTCTGGGTCGCACATCAGGTCGATGGCGTAGATGTGACGCAGTCGCTCCAATAGCAGGCGCACCAATTCGGAGCCGATGCCCTGGCCCTGCCATTCGGCCCGCACTTCCAAATGGGGAATGTACGCGGCAGAGGCGCCATCGGTGATGGCGGTGATGTAACCGATGACCGGTCCGCTTTCCCCTTCCCGCGCCAGCATCAGCAGTTGGCTGCCTTGAAAGATGCGCAGGATCGCGTCTGGTGTTGGGGCCGTGCCCCAGTGGGCAAAGAGGCCGTCCACATCATCCGGGGTCAATGGGTTTGGTGAATCCGAGTAGACGATAGTGCCCATGACGAAAACCTGTCTCAGTGATGGTTGAACGATCCGATGACCACGCGGAATACAACACCTGTTACGTTGTCTGGCGCGCTGTGGGGCAATATGAAAGTACGCAGCGCCGACTTCACGGCGAGGGCACTGATGTAGACACTGAGGATTGCAGAGAGGATGCGCAGGATTATCACAGGCTTTCTTTCAGACGCATTTCTCAACAAAGCAGGTGTATGGTAGACTCCGCGCAGGAGGAAATACGAATGCCCCAATTGACTTTTGATATACCTTCAGCGTTGGCTGAATTGCCCCAGATCGAACAAGAAAGATTGGTACGCGCTGGCCTTTATGAGGCTGTTCGTGCGCGCCGGTCACAGGTGGAGAGTTCCATTGCCGCTGCTCAAAAGGAAGTGCGCCGACTCGAACAGCGGTATGGCGTCTCCTTTTCGACTTTTGAGAGCGAAATTCTGCCTGATGCCACTTCTCAACAAGCCCATGAAGATTACAATGACTGGTACTTCTGGACTGAATCACTCGTGGAACAGCAACAATTTTTGGATGTTCTCCGGGGGTTAGACTTGCACTAATGTTATCTGCTCTGCACAGCCATACCAATCTTATATCTTCAGTCGAGCGTTTCAAATGTTAGCACGCTTGAAGATGTACTCGCCATCCTCTCCGCACGGCTTTTGTAGGCGACGTTTTCATTCAATCCTCCTCGCGTACAAATCCCCTGATTTCTCGTTGACCCCCATCTCCCCCAGCCGCTCCGCTACTTCTTCTGCGCCCAACCAGACATTCGACGCCAGCCGCTGCTCCTCCCCCACCGACCAGTTGTAGCGATAGTCACCCAACGCCTGTAAGCGCTCGATACAGCCCAGGGCCATTTCCTGGGTAGCTGGAATGTACTCGAAAGAGAGCAGGGGCAGGGCCACAGACAGCCCTTCCAACACGGCCAGCTCGGAGCCTTCCACGTCTATTTTGCAGAAATCCGGCAGGCCGTGACGGGCGATGAGTGCATCCAGCGTTGTCACCGGGACGGTGACCGTCTCCTCCCAGCGCACATCGGCAAAGGAATCGGCCCGCTGGACTGCCGCCATCCAGCCCGGGGAGAGGGTCGTGACCGTCGGTGTGTGTCTCGATATGTGGAGTGTCGCTTCTCCCGCAACCGCGCCGATGGCTTCGCGTACCAGCACCACCTGTCCGTCTCGCCCGTAGAAATGCTGCAAGAGATCGGCAAAGATGGGCTGGGGTTCCACGGCAACGCAGACCGCGCCCAACTGACGCAGCACCCGCAGCCGGTTGCCCACGTGCGCGCCGATGTCGAAGACCAGCGCGCCGGGCTGGACAAATTGGCGATAGAAGGCCCGGTCTTTGCCGGCGCGGCCAGGCAGCCCGTAGTAGATAGCCAGGGAGCGGGCAAGACCCCAGCTACGGGCCAACCGGGCCATCACAGGGGCGGCTCCAGCCGGAGGCGTTGTTCCACCAGCCGTGTGACCCAAGAGACAAAGGGGAAGGGGAAGGCGTGCTCCTGTTGTAGAGCGATTGCCTGTTGGGTGAAGTCGAAAGGCGTGCCAGCAAGCAGGTCGGTTGCAAAGACTACCTGTGTGGAGCCGTGACCCCGACAGGTGTGAAGCGTGGCGAAGGTCTGGGCCAGGGGCATCAGACGCCCATAGAATTCCGGCCCCTTTGCGCTGAGATTCATCGTCAGCAGCCCGCCCGGACGCAACCGGCTGTGGCAAAGCTGGAAGAACGCTTCGGTGACCAGATGTTCCGGTGTTTCGCCGTTGTCAAAGAAGAGGTCGAGAAAGAGAATGTCGTAACTCTGGGGATCGGCATTGACCAGCGCCTCCAACGCGTCGCCGGTGGTCAGGTGCATCCGATCATCCGGGGCAAAGCCGAAGCAGCCGATGGCCGCAGCCACTATCGGCGGCGAAAGTTCCACGCAGTCGATCCGGGTCTGCCATAGGTGGTGGTGAAGGACTGTCGCCAGCCCGCCGCCCCCCAGCCCGCTGACAAATATGCGCTCTGGCGTCGGCTGCCAGAGCAGGGCCAGCATCATCGCCTGGGTGTAGCTCATCGGCAGGAAGAGGGGATCGTTGACCCGCAGGATACTCTGCACCCAATCCGTATCGTCTGCGTTCTGATCGATGAGCCAGAGGCGCAGCGTATCCGCCTCTTTTGTCACCGCCACAAAATGGCCGTTCCACTCCTCCGTAAAGAGCGTATCCTCTTCCGCTTCCCGGGCAAAGTCCAACCGGGCCAGAAGATTGGCCCGGTTGTGCTCTTGCCAGCGGCTTTTGTCTGTGTCCTGTTTGTCGATGTTCATCCGAGGAAATAGCGCTCTTTCGCCCGCATCTCTTCCCACTCTTCCCTGGCTGCATTGACCGTATCGATCTCGCTTACTTCGGCCACAGGCACATCCCACCAGCTTTCATAGCCGGGCACGCCCAGATAGCGGTCATTGGTGACGTGGATCACGACGGTTTTGTCGATGGATTTGGCGGCTACGAGAGCCGCGGCTACTTCGTCCACACTCTGGCATTGGATGACGTGCGCGCCCAGGCTGGCCGCGTTCTGGGCCAGGTCGATGGGCAGAGTTTCCACATTCATCCCCGCCTGATCCGTGACCAGATGGCCGTTTTTGGGATAGACGAAGCGGGTGCCAAAACCGCTCTGCCCCAGGGAACGGCTGAGACCGCCGATGCTCTTGTAGCCCGCGTTATCCATCAGCACAACCGTCAGTTTGTAGCCCTCCTGGACCGAAGTGGCGATGTCCGCCGAGAGCATCAGAAAGCTGCCGTCGCCCACCAGCACGTAGACCTCCCGCACCGGGTCGGCCATTTTGACACCCAATCCACCGGCAATCTCATAGCCCATACAGCTATAGCCATACTCCAAATGATACTGCTTGGGATGGCGCGCCCGCCACAGTTTGTGCAGATCCCCGGGCAGGCTGCCCGCCGCGCAGACCATCACCGCCTCCGGGTCCCCCTGCTCGTTGACCGCGCCGATCAGCCCGCCCTGGAAAGGCAGCCCGCTCTCCGCGGTTTTGATGCTGTAGATGCGGTCCACCTCCGCTTCCCATTCGTCGTGCAATTTTTGTGCCTGGGCGATATTTCCCTCGCTGTTGCGGTAGTCGTAGAGCAGTTCGGCCAGCTCATCCAACGCCACTTTGGCGTCCCCGGTAACGGGGATGGCGCTGTGTTTGTAGCTGTCGAATTCGGCCACATTGATATTGACAAAGCGCACATCCGGCTGCTGGAATTGGGTCTTGGATGCAGTGGTGAAGTCGCTGTAGCGGGTGCCGATACCGATGATCAGATCGGCCTGCTTGGCCACAATGTTGGCGGCGGATGTGCCCGTGACCCCCACCGCGCCCAGGCAGAGGGGATTGTCGTAGCGCAAACTGCCCTTGCCCGCCATTGTTTCGCCCACGGGGATGCCCGTCTGCTCCACAAAGCGGCGCAGGGCGTGGGTCGCCTCGCTGTAGAGTACGCCGCCCCCCGCAATAATCAGCGGCTTCTTGGCGGCGCGGATGGCGTCGGCGGCCCGTTGCAGCGCGCCTGTGTCCGCCCGGCTGCGGGGGATGCGCCAGATGCGCTTCTGGAAGAGTTCGATGGGATAGTCGAAGGCTTCGGTCTGCACGTCCTGGGGCAGGCAGAGGGTGACAGCGCCGGTCTGGGCCGGGCTGGTGAGAACGCGCATAGCTTCGGGCAGGCTGGTGATGATCTGTTCGGGGCGATAGATGCGGTCCCAGTAGCGGCTGACCGGTTTGAAGGCGTCGTTGACGGAGATGTCCTGGCTGCTCTCGGACTCCAACTGCTGCAACACCGGGGCCACATTGCGCCGGGCGAAGATGTCGCCGGGCAGGAGCAGCACAGGCAGCCGGTTGATAGTGGCCGTGGCCGCGCCGGTAAGCATATTTGTCGCGCCGGGGCCGATGGAGGTGGTGCAGGCCAGGGTAGCCAGCCGGTTGCTGTGCTTGGCAAAGGCCGCGGCCGTGTGTACCATCGCCTGCTCGTTGCGGGTCTGGTAATAGCGGAATTCCGGGTATTGTTGCAGGGCCTGACCCATCCCGGAGACGTTGCCGTGGCCGAAGATGCCAAAGCAGCCAGCAAAGAAGGCCCGCTCTGCGCCGTCCCGTTCACTGTACTGATTCTGCAAAAAACGGACAACAGCCTGGGCCATTGTCAATCGGATGGTAGACATAAATGCGACTCCTCCAGAGAGTGAAGTGTCTGGTAACTGCTCACCCCCTCTCAACCCCCCCCAGCTTGGGGGAGGAGTCGATCCAGTTCCCTCTCTGGAATGGGGAGGGCTAGGATGGGATGAGTGATGATGCCCGGTGTGGTCTGTGGTCCGCAGTCTGCGGTCTACTGCTTACCTCAATGCCATTCGGCCAGACCTTCAATCACCTGGGCCACCTCTGCCGCCACCTCTGCCGGAACCCGAGGGTTGAAGGGCGCACCCTCGCCGCCGTCGATGTCGCTGAAGCCGCTCAGGTGCATTGCTTCCACCACCGCCGAGTAGTTGTAGACCCGGTTGTTGCGGAAACGGATGTCCTCCAGCCCGCTGATGGCCTTCTCCACACGGGAGGATTCGCCAAAGTCGCCGGCCCGCTGCGCGTTGTTGATGGCGTCGGACGCCTTGGCATAGGCAACGGCGATGCCGGAGGTGTGGCCTTTTGTGCCCAGCTTGGCCGCCTCTGTGCTGCGGTCGCCAATCCCCCAGATGATCAGCCCGTTGTCGCCTACGCCTTTGAGCAGCGGGTTCACATCCTCGATCCCCGTCCCCACCTTCACGCCGATCCACTCCTGGGAATCCCGGAAGAGCTTGACCACCGACTCCATCTCTTTGGCCTGCTTGAAGTAGTAGACGAAGCGCGCACCGAAGCGGTCGCCCATCTCCTCGCCCAGGGCCATATATTCGTGATAGATGGCCGCGGGGTCATAGACGCCGGCCAGGGGCATAATCAGATAACAGTCGGGCGGGCGCTGGATAGTTGCCAACTCCGCAATCAGACTGCGGGCATCGGCCAGGGGATTGGGCACAATCCCGGCCATATAGACGCCCTCGTTGCCCATTGTGCGGGTGGTTGCGTCCACCAATTTCACCTGCTCGGCAATGCTCATATGATGCACCGGGCTGGTGCCGGCGATGGAGACCACCCTGGGCCGGCTGTCGTCCTGGCTGTTGGAAGCCATCAGATAGCGGACATTTTTGGCGTGGCTGTCGTAGTCGATCTGCCCGCCGCGATAGGGGACAATCGGAATGGCGGTCACGCCTTCCAGCGCAGCCAGCACAGCTTCGGTGCTGAGTTGGGGGCGGATAGCAAGGGTCATTGGGTTCTCCTCCACTTGTATCAGATTTTGCTTTCGATAATAGGGTCAGCCAATACACGCGCGGGTACGCAATCGCTTTTCACGCATCACGCATCACTTTTCACGCATCAACCCCCATATTCTACCACGCCCACCCGGTTTTTCTCCACCCACTCCCAGTTGATCTCCACGCCCAGCCCCGGCCCCTGGGGGATCGGCACATGGCCGTTGCTGTCCACCGAAGTCAGACTGTCTTCGTAGTCCAGGAACAATTCCGGCGCGTGGCTGGCCGGGGCTTTGGGATGGAGCAGCCCCATTTCGTAGTAGTTGGTGTTGCGGATGGCGGCCATACACTGGCGCTGGGCCGGGCCGGGGCCGTGAAATTCGATGTCCACACCCAGCCCTTCGCAGGCGTGGGCGATCTTCATCACCCCTGTAATGCCGTCGTAGCCCACATCCCCCCGCACGAAATCCGTGGCCCCGTTGACCACAAAGTCGATGTGGGGTTCCAACGAGCGGATGTGTTCGGTCTGGAGCAGGGGCGTCCGGATTAGCTCCTTCAGCTTGCGGTGGGCAAACTGGGAAGTGCCCCCGTCCCGGAAGGCGTCCTCGTACCAGAAGAAGCGCTCCTCGTCGCAGGCCCAGCCCACTTTCAGGGCGTCGCCAAAGGTGTGATATTCGCAGGCCGGGTCCAGCATCAGGTCCATCTTGCCCCCCACCCGCTGACCCACCGCGTGGACATTGGCGATCTCCTGGCGGATGGGCGCGCGCCCCCAGCCGTGGATTTTGAAGGCCGGGTAGCCCAGTTCCAGACATTGCTGGGCAAAGTCGGCGAAGGCTTCGGGGGTAGAGAGACCGTCGGGCTGGTGGTCGCCGTGATAGGTGCTGGCGTAACAGGGCACACTCTCTTTGTAGCCCCCCAGCAGTTTGTAGATGGGGGCGTTGTAGAGTTTGCCCGCAATGTCCCACAGGGCGATGTCCACCGGGGCCAGACCGATGCGGGCCACCTGGCGCAGGGCACGGTTGACATCCGTATAGATGCGTTCCCGTTCCAGCGCGCTCTTGCCGATGAGATAGGGGGCAAAGCGGGCCAGGGAGGCGTAGTCCAGGCTGCTGCCCCCCGCATATTCGCCCACAATGCCCTGATCGGTGAAAACCTTCAAAATGTAGCCGCCCATCGGCGCGCTGCCACCCGGCTCGTAGACCAGATTAAAGCCGTTGTAGTCATAGCCCATATCCTTCAGGCTGGACTTCCACTGGTGTACTTCAAATTTGGTGATGATTGGGTCTGCCATTGGGGGTCTCCTGGGGTGTGAGATGAAAACAGTTGTGTCAGTATAGCAGCTTTGACAGAGGGGTGCGAACAGCAAAAAGGGGAGGGTGAGTCTTTTATGCGTGCAGAATCACCCAGCCATCTTCGACAGTCACCGCAAAGCTCTCCACCGACTCCACATCTTCCTCTGGCGATGGCTCGACAGTCACTTCATAACTTTTGACCCGCATTTTGTGGGGGTTGAAAATGGAGCGTCCGTTGGTGATGTCGAACTCCCAGCCGTGCCAGGGGCAGCGGATGATCTCCCCGTCTTTGGCCCAGATGTATTCGCCAGGCTGGCTGGGCAATGTCGTGCCGGTCACAATCCCTTTGCAAAGGGGTGCGTTCTGGTGGGGGCACTGGTTGCGGATGGCGAAGTATTCGCCCCGGATGTTGAAGACGCCGATGGTACGCTTGCCCGCCTCGACGATTTTGCGCTCGCCGGGGGGCAGTTCACTCACCCGGCAAATGGGGTATCGGGCCATTTCTCCTCCTCGGATGTCAATGGGCCTGGGGAATCGGCGCTCCGCTGGGCGCGCTTGTGTAGAGCGGCTCCCGGTGGGCCAGCCCGCGGATTTCGTCCAGGGTGGCGACGCCACGAGCTTCCATCCAGGCTGCCATCTCGTCCCGGATGAGGGTGAAGGTCTCTGGGCCCCGGTAATAGACCGCACTGCCCACGCCCACCGCCGTGGCCCCGGCCATCAGCATCTCAACGGCGTCCTGGCCGGTTGTCACCCCGCCCGTGCCGATAATCGGGATCTCCGGGCAGGCGCGCCGGGCGTCGTAGACCGCTTTGAGGGCAATCGGTTTGAGCGATGGGCCGCTCAGCCCCCCGCTGCGGTTGGCGAGGATGGGCTGGCCGCTCTCCGGGTCGATGAGCAGCCCGGGCATTGTGTTCACCGCGCAGAGCGCATCGGCGCCGGCTTCCACCACAGCCCGGGCAATGCGCCCAATGCTGGGCACGTTCGGGGCCAGTTTGATGATTACAGGAATTGCGTAGGGCTTGACCGCCTGGACCACAAAATCGGTTACTTCGGCCGCGCTCTGGGGGTTGCCGGCGAAGGGTTCGCCAAATTCGCTGCCCACATTCGGGCAGGAGATATTGACTTCGATATAGTCGGGTCGGGCCTGGGCCACAATCCCGGCCACTGTGCCAAATTCGGCGGCGGTTCCGGCAAATATACTGGCGATGAGCGGCACGCCCAGGGGTGTCAGTTCGGCCCTGGCCTGGCCCAGCAGCTTCACTTCTTCCGCTGCGCCGGGGTTGGCCAGACCGATGGCGTTGATCAGGCCGTGTTCCCAGGCGATGCAAGAGGGGTTGACGTGGCCGGCCCGGGGCACTGGCCCGCAACTCTTGGCCGTCACCGCGCCACAGCCGCTCTGGGCAGCCCGCACCAGCAGGCTGACAGTTGTGCCCCAAATGCCACTGGCAAGAACCAGAGGGGAGGGGAGGATTCGTCCACAAAAGGCAGTCTGCAGAACGCTCACTTTGTCGCCTTCACCTTCATCTCGATTCGCACGCTGCGTAGGGGGCTGGGCTGGGCGCCGGTGGTCAGAAAGTCGGCGGAGAGAATCCGGCAATCCATGGACAGATTTTTGGAGCCAAGACGAAAAGTCAGCCCTGGCCCAATCTCCAGGGGTTCACCGGTGATGGTCCCCGCGCTGGATGCCTGGTCGGCCAGTGCCTCTTTGTCCACACCCGGGCTGACCAGATATTGGCTGAAATTGCGTACATCTTCACCGTCGTAGAGCCAGACATCCAACACATGGACGTGATTGGTGTGGGCTGCGCTCTTGTCCAGCGTCTCACAGATGGCTGCGCCGCAGGTGCCCACGGGTGGGCCGTCCTGGCTGCCCGTGGCGGTGATGATGAAGCTCTGCTCGTAGGCCAGAATCCCCGCGTGGAACTCGGCCACAAAGAGACCCACTTGTCGGGCGTTCTGATCCGGAGCAGGCTCCTTTGTACCCCGGCGAAAGGCGTTGAGAACGCCCTGCACTGTGGGCAGAATACCCCCTTCCTCCTCTCTTCCCGCCTCTTTCTGCCCGGTGTCACGCTTCCGGTCGGGATCAGAGGATGGAGAGGGCGCAGAGGGCTGCGTGGGGGGAGGCTGGGCGGTAGCTGGCTGGGCGGTGTGCTCGCCTGGCGCGGGCGCGGCAGCCGCCGAACTATTTTCCGGCGACTTTGCGCCCTGATGAAAGCGGGTCTCGTCTACATCAGCGTCGAATTCTTTGTCGAACTCATTCCGGAACGGATCTCTGAATTCGTCGTCCAATTCGTCATCGGACTCGTCGTACTCCCCCTCGTCGTCGTCAAAATCCCATTCGCTCAAATCTGTTTTCGTCGATGCCGCGCCTGGCTTGTCCAGCCCGTTAAAATCTTCTACGTCGTCATCTTCAAATTCGTCAAATTCTTTATAAATGAACGCCTCCCCATTAAACTCGTCTTCAAATTCGTCTGAGTCTGTGAGGTGGGGTGTGCCCGGCACAACGCGCCGGATTGTATCAGCCGTTTCAACGACCGGGGGGGGGGCGGGTTTGGCCGGTGGCTCTGCCGCGGGTGGTGACTCCGGCAGATGATCCCAGGTTTCCACCACAAGTCGTGAGACAGGCTGTTGCTGGGCAAAGGGAGTCGCCGCGCTTTGCGTGTCAGGGGCCGGGCTGGGCTGGGGTGCTGGGCTGGGGGGCGTGGCTGGGGGATAGACCGGACCGCCGCTGCCAGAGATCGGGTAGATCGCTGCGGCAACCGGCTGGCCTGTCTGCGACCTGGCGAGTAGACGACGACCCAGCAATACGCCGCCCACAATCAGCAGCAGAGCGGCAAGGATGCCCAGTGTCCAATCCAGCCAACTGATCTCTGGAGCGCCGTCGGGGTCTTCTTCGGGGCCAAGCGCATAGGCCAGACTGCGCAGATTTACGATCCGGATGGTTTGGTTCGGATCCTTACTGCGCTGGTAGTATGCGATGGCCTGGGCCACTGCTGCCTGGGGATTCTCGAAAACCTGCATACGCGCCAGAGCCGTGGAGGGGTCCTGACCGCCAGAAGCGACGTAGGCATCGGCGATGGCCGAGACGAAGTGGGTCTGGGTTTCCAGGGACAGATCGTCTATGCCTATGCCGGTCCACTCCACGGGCCAGACAAACCAGCCGATCCCCAATCCGAGCAATAGGCCCATCAGCAGCCAGCCGATCAGTTCTGCGCCCCGGTAGGTGCGGCGTCCTCTGCGGTTCGATGAAATCGGATTGGGTTGCTGTGTCATAAGCGCTCCTTTACAGCAGATCGGACCGTTCTTCCGCCCGCAGCCGCTCGACCACCTCTTTGATCTTCTGCATCCGTCTCTTGTGACCAATCAGCAGCGCGTCGCCAGAGTCCACTATCACCAGGTCCTCGACCCCGACCAGCGCAATCAGCCGCTGGCCGCCGGAAACAATCACGCCGCTGCTATCCACCACAAGGGTATTGCCCCGGACCAGACAGTTGCCCTGCTCGTCCAGGCTGATGACCTCTTCCAGGGCGTCCCAACTGCCCACGTCGTTCCAGCCTGCGTCCAGGGGGACAACAGCCACCCGCTCTGCCCCTTCCATCACCCCGTGATCGATAGAGATGGCGGGCAGGGTAGACCACACTTCGTCCAACACCGCTTGCTCTGTGCCGTTGCCCAGGCTTGCGCCAATTGTACGCAGCCCGGCATAGAGCGCGGGCAACTGGCGTTCAAATTCGCCAAGCATCCGCTCTACCCGACAGATGAAGTTGCCCGCATTCCAATAGTAGCTGCCCTCGGCCACAAAACCCTCGGCGGTGGCCCTGTCCGGCTTTTCCAGAAAGCGATCCACCGCATAGACGGGTAGCTGAGTGGAGCCGGGCAGCGGCTCTCCCATCCGTTTGATATATCCATAGCCCGTATGGGGCGAGGCCGGGATAATCCCCAGGAGAGTCAGATAATCGTTGCGGGCGGCTTCTTCGGCCTGGCGCAGAACCGTGCGATAGGCTTCGATATCCTGAATCACGTGATCCGCGTGAAGCAGGGCGATGATTCCATTGGGGTCCCGTCGGTGCAGATGGGCGCAGGCCAGACCGATGGCCGGGCCTGTGTTGCGCCCGCTGGGTTCGACAATTACATTTTCGGGCGGCAGACCCGGCAGTTGCTCCAGCACCAGGTGGCGGTAGCGACGACCGGTGATGACATAAATATCGGACAACGACACCAGACCTTCCAGGCGATCGACAGTGGACTGAATCATTGTGCGGCCAGTGCCGGTGATGTCGCTGAACTGTTTGGGCAGCGCTTCCCGGCTGCTGGGCCACAGGCGGGTTCCAACACCGCCCGCCAAAATTGCTACATACACAATTGTCTCCTTTGACAAGTAAGTTTGCGGGTTACTGCTTACCCCCACCCAACCTCCCCCAAACTGGGGGAGGAGTTGATTCTGTTCCCTCCCTGTTTCAGGGTGGGGTGGCTGAACAGGTAGGTTTACGGGTTACTGCTCACCCCCACCCAACTTGAGTTTGGCTCTTTGAAGGGCTAGAGGTAAGCTCGGTCACTCGACAGGGGT
>JAHDWH010000036.1 GCA_023384455.1 Caldilineaceae bacterium
TTTACTGCGTTCCTCTACTTTAGCACGTGGTCCAGTTATTGGGGTCAATTATAATATTCGAGTATTAACCATGGTCATTTCTTGCACGAGTATCGTAAGAACGGAGGGCTACGGTCTAACGCTGATTTTTCTCTATGGATCAAGAATATAATTGAGCAGCGGGTCGATCTCTTGTTCATTACGCGTGATCTTCAAACCAATACATTCCCAATCGAGGAAGAGTGGGCACAAGACCATCTGAAAATATTTTCATTGGAATATAGTCAGGAAAACGTGCATATTTGGCGAGTCAATCGTAGAGAATTGATCCGATTGTTCACTCCCAATTCATGAGAGCTTCCATTGCATTAGTTGGGAGTCGATGGGAATCGATATGGTCGTTTTGGACGAGAGAGGACTGTGTGATGTTCCTGCTCCTCGTATCAAACAGAAAAGAGAGATAGATGGATTTCTTATGTAGACTTCGGAATCGTGTACGACGATTCTCTATCGTCACTGGCGTTTTCGTGCTTCTCGGAGTGATACTAGCAGTTTCTCCAACAGTCGTATTCGCCGATCCGGTACAACCCACCGGGAAAATCGATCTGTCCGGCGTGGCACCCGTCAAGTTCTCGTCCCCTACACTTGTTGATCTGGACGGTGATGGCGATCAAGAGATTCTTGTTGGAACGACAGATGGTAAAGTGATTGCTCTCAACCGTAGCGGGAATACCCTGTCTCAACTTTGGGCATATAGCACGAGCACTGTGCTGGGCGGTGCTACCATTGTCCGTGGTGCGATCTCTGCGGGCGATCTCGACAAGAATGGTACGGTTGAGGTCGTTGTTCCTGTTGGTGATATATTCAGCACCAATACATACGGCGGTCTAGTCGTATTGGATGCCTACGGCAATCTACTTTGGTATTATCGAACATACGATCATGTTGGTACGGCTGGTCCGCCGGATGGCTACAGCGATGGCATTATTGGTGCTCCTGCATTGGGCGATCTGGACAACGACGGCGATCTGGAGATTGTCTTCGGCAGCTTCGATCACCGCATCTACGTCTTCCACCATGACGGTACCATCGCTGACGGGTGGCCCCAGTTCATCAGAGACACCATTTGGTCGTCTCCGGCATTAGCTGATCTGGACGATGACGGCTTCCTGGAAATCATCATCGGCATTGACACCCATCAGGAAGGTACTCCATTTAACACACCGAACGGTGGTGGGCTCTATGTCTATCGCAGCAATGGAGAATTGGTCTGGAAGAAATTCATCAATCAAGTGATCTACTCTTCGCCGGCTGTCGGCGATCTGGATGGCAACGGGACATTGGAGATCGTGCATGGTACCGGTCCCTACTTTCAGACGGCGGCAGGGCAAGCGGATGGCCACAAAATCTATGCGTGGGATGCCGCGGGCAATCCACTCTGGAACGGCAATACATCAGGTTATACATTGGCAAGTCCTGCCCTGGGTGATATTGATGGCGACGGGAAACTTGAGATAGTATCCAACGTTCTCGACCGCAAGGCCTACGCCTGGAATCACGATGGCTCCAGCCTGTGGACCAAAACACCTGTTGACATGTTTGGGAAGACGATGGAATTGGCAAGCGCACCGGTTCTGGCTGATTACACAGGCGACGGAAAAGCAGACGTATTTGTCAACATCTTCTGGGAAGCGGCTATCCTTGACGGCAACTCGGGAAATCAGCTCACTGCCACATCGTTTCCGAACAACCCTGCGCCCGCCTATGTAAGCGGTCACACAGCATCCGACAACTCATCTGCGCTGGGTGATCTGGATGGCAATGGAACATTGGAACTTGTCCTCGCCAGCGCTGATAATGCCGGCGGTCATGCCCAGATCGTATTCTGGGACTCACTTGTCGGCAACGGGAAGCCTGCACCCTGGCCTATGGTCGGTCAGAATCCTCGCCACACCAATCTCTATCCCCACAGGCTACCTCTGGCATCCGAGATCATCGCGCACACCATCCCGGCGGTCATGAGTCCAGGGGAAAGCCGGGACGTAAGCATCACACTGAAGAATACGGGCACAGAGACATGGACATCAGGCATCAACCGGGCTGAAGACGCGTCCACTGTGGCGTTAGGTGCGGTGGGGGATGCGGATCCGTTTACCTCGGCTACGCGCCAGCAACTACCAAAAGGAACAACCGTCGCGCCTGGTCAGAGCTATACATTTAAATTCGCCCTGAAATCACCTTCTCAGAACGGTTACTTTATCACAGATTGGCGTCTGATAACTGACACCAGCGGTAAATGGTTTGGCGCTACCGCCAAAGTCAATGTGAAGATAGGGGATCAACCGAATTTGCAGCTTCTGACAATCCAGGGACTGAAGGCCGCCGGGCTTGCCACAGCACCGTTGCCTAATCCGGTGGGTAATTTCACCAACTGGCCAGCTGCTCTGATATTGAAGCTGACTACCGACAAGCTAGGCGGCTATCATATGTTCGATAGTTTCGGCGGCCTTTGGTATGGCGGAAACACATTCCCCCATCGGCCCAAAGGTCCGGTTGCAGACCCACGAGAATTCCTGCTTGGCCCAGATAGTATCTCCTACTACGTGCTCTTGGGAGATGGTACAGCCTATGGATGCAATACCGAGACCTGTACTCTGAACTTCACCCCGGCCCCGCCCACCAACATTCAGGCCCGCTCCTTTGCCCTGGCTGTAACGACCGATCCCCAGGAGGCTAAGAACGCCCTGGGCGTCTACGTTCTGGATGGCTTTGGCAACGTCTACACTGGCGGCGCGGCGCCGGCCATCAGCAAACCCAGCGGCTTGCCTGTGGCCCAGGACATCTTCGTGCGCATCAAATTAAAGGCGGACGGCAAGGGCTACTATCTGCTGGACAAGTACGGCCGCATCTGGAATGGCGGCAGCGCGCCGGCTCTGGCGCCCAACTATACACCAAAGACCGGCGAAGACTGGGCCAGGGACTTCGAGTTGACCGCCGACGAGAAGGGTTTTTACATGCTGGACAAGGACGGCAAGGTCTACAGCGGCGGCGACGCGCCCGACCTGACCGTCAATATTCCAGCCAGCGGCCCAGGCATCGGCCGGGATTTGGAGTTGGTGGACACCCGCAAGAGCAGTGCACCCAGCGCGAGCTTCACGCCCGATGGCATAGGAATCTTCCACGAGAATGGCGCTACTGGTCCAATCCAGACCACAATCTCTCTGTCCAACCAGGGCGCAACTGCCTTTCAATGGACGGCCTCGGCGGCCTGGCCTACCCCAGTTCGTATGCCTGTGGTTAAAATTACACCGAACTCTGGCACGTTGAATCCGGGCGCAGCGCAGCCCCTAGCCGTGGAAATCTCTGGACTGGATGGCCTATCCAACGGAGTCTATACGGTCGATATTGCGGTCTCAGCCACTGGCGTCACTGGCGGGCCACAGATCAACCGCACAACGAAGCTGACGGTTTTAGTGGTAGACCAAGTCCATTCTGTGAATTTGCCGCAGATCACCCGGTAGCCCGCAGAACCACTGGCCTAGCTGTCCGCAATCCGCACAAGAATAGAGGACGAAAGACGTGCAGCACATCTTTCGTCCTCTATTCTTATGCCCAAATGTGACAAAGTCTCACTGTTTGCGGTACTATTGAGGTGATTATTGTGCGGCGTGTTGGGGTTACTGTTTCTCTATATGGTGTGTTCCTATGGCTGTCTCTGTCCGTTTTCAAAATGTTTCCAAACGTTTCGTTCTGCATACGGGGCGGTCTCGCACCTTGCAAGAACAGATTCAGGATCTGTTTCTGCAGTCGCACAACCGCGTGTTGCCGCAGAAAAACGATTTTTGGGCTTTACAAAACGTTTCGTTTGATGTGGAACAGGGACACACAGTCGGTCTGGTTGGTTCTAATGGCAGCGGCAAAAGTACAGCGCTGAAACTCATCGCGCGCATTCTCGAACCCACCTCCGGCTCGGTCCAAGTGAAGGGCCGGATTTCTGCACTATTGGAGTTGGGCGCGGGTTTTCACCCGGACCTGACCGGACGGGAGAATATCTACCTCAACGGATCGTTGATGGGAATTGGACACAAACGGCTAAATCGGGTGTTCGATGAGATTGTCGACTTCTCCGAACTGGAAAAGTTCATCGATATGCCGGTGAAGCACTTTTCATCCGGGATGTACACACGGCTGGCTTTCGCTGTGGCGATTCACGTGGATCCTGAAGTGCTGCTGGTCGATGAAGTATTGGCGGTAGGGGATGGCGCGTTTCAGCGCAAATGTATGGAAAGCATCGGAAAGCTGCGCCGAGCGGGCGTCACCATTCTCCTCGTCTCCCATGACCTGGAAACAGTCGCCCGGCTCTGTCACACCGCCGTCTGGCTGGACAAAGGGGGGATTCACGCTATCGGAGACGGACAGCTAGTCATCAATGACTACATCGCCCACATTAACGAACAACAGCGCGCGCTCCTGGAGCGCACCCAGAAACAGGGCGAGGAGAAGGAACATGCCGAAGGTCCTGCCGAGCAGAACAATAGCGCCACGAATAGTGCTGACGAAACCGTTACGGTTGCGCCCCTTAAAGAAGCGCAAATCACCCGCATCGAAACGCTGGACCGGGATGGGAACCCAGCCAAAAGCATTCTGACTGGCAATCCTCTTTATATCCGCATTCATTATACGGCCGACCGCCGCATCGACACACCTGTTTTTGGGCTGGCCCTGCACCGGGACGATGGAGCGCACGTCACCGGCCCCAACACCCAAGAAGGCGGCTACCCGATTGAGGCGATTGAAGGGGATGGTTTCATCGATTACTGCCTGGACCGGATCCCGCTCACCGCTGGCCGCTTCTATATCTCCGCTTCTCTTGTTGATCAGACCTGCACATTCTTCTACGACTATCACCACCAAACCCACTCCTTTGTCGTACAGCCACGTTCCGTCTGGGATCAGCTTGGCGTTGTCAAGTTGGATGGGCAATGGCGTCTACGGCCCTTTGCTTCCCAGAGGCGCAAACCAACACCTTTGCTGGAGACCAGTAAGCCATGATACCACCCGATCTCGACTACGCATTTCTCAAATATATTGGAGTGGATCCTTCAGTTGCAGAGAAAGTTCATCGTTTCTATTTATCCCACCTTGCCGGATATACGCGTATACTCGACCTTGGCGCAGGTATGGGCGGCTTTGTCAAACTCCTGTGTGATGCGGGAAAGGATGCCTATGGGGTTGATTCAGACCCGGGTTGCGTGGCCGAAGCCAGGGCGCTTGGCGTTCCCTTTGTGGACGCTGATATTATTGATCATCTCCGCTCTCTGGAAGAAGGGAGTCTGGATGCCATCTTCTCCGCTCATCTAGTGGAACATCTACCTTACGACATTGCGCTTGATCTGATTCAACTCGCCTATCGGGCGTTACGGCCAGGCGGACGCCTGATTCTCGCTACCCCTGATCCCCGCGGCCTCATCTCCCACCTGGAGTTCTACCACCAACACTTTGGTCACGTAGCCTTCTATCACCCCCAACTCCTCACTTTCTTTATGGACTACTGCGGTTTCCAGCGAACCCAGATCGGCGAAAACCCTGATACCAGCCCGGATCGAATAATGCCGAACCATCCCCTGGCAAAGCTGGCCCCTCCCCTGCCCGCACCCCTAACCTACCGGGAAATCCTACCGCGCCCGCAGTCTTTTTGGCGGCGGCTGGTCTGGGTTCCCAAAATGTGGCTGGTGCGCTGGCTTGTCCGTCCCTATACCGATCGATTGATGGGGCGGCTGGCCCAAGACGAACAATTGCTGGCTGCGTACTCGGCGGCCCTCAACCGGCCCTTTGAATGCTACGCCATCGGTGACAAAGCTGTAGACCCGTGAACGTCCTTTACCACCTGACCGTCCTGCCCCCGCAAATGCCAGAGGCGGAAGCGCTCTCTCAGGAGATAGAGGCTCTGCGCCAAACCTATGCGGGCGATCTGATCTATCTGAATCCCAATCGACAGGCCATTGGCCGCATCCCCCGTATCTGCTTCGGCTTCCACCGTCTGCTCGAAATACGTCGACGAGAAGCCCGGATCGCTCTCCACCACTTCTACAACCCGGATCCTTTCCCCTTTCCTGTTCTGCGTTTTTTGCGCCGCCCAATCGTCTATACCGTCAGCAGTGGGTTGGCGGCCAACCAGCCGATCCCTGCTTTTTTTCGACGCCTTGCCTGGGTAACTGTGCCCGACGAACGCAGCCTGACCCAACTGCGTGCGGCCGGGATTGACAATTCTTCAGTGGTACGGGCCGGTGTGGACATCAGCCGTTTTTCCCACGCGCCCAGACCGACCGGGGATGAGATTCGGCTGTTGATGGGTTCCGCGCCCTGGACGGAAGCCCAGTTTGCCAGCAAAGGCGTGGACGCGTTGCTGGCCGCGGCGCGCCAGGAGCCGCGCCTGCATCTGATTTTTCTTTGGCGGGGGGTGTTGACCAACCAAATGGTGGCTCGCGTGCAGAAATTGGGCCTACAAAAACAGGTGACAGTATTGAATCGACTGGTCGATGTCAACCAGATTCTTGCCGATGTCCACGCGGCCATTGCGCTGGCCGACGGGCCAGGCATCGTCAAATCCTACCCCCACTCTCTCTTGGATTCCCTGGCCGCGGGCAAGCCGGTTCTGGTCAGCCGGGCTATCCCTATGGCGGATTATGTAGCGGAGATGGGCTGTGGTGAAGTAGTGGAGGAGATAACAACAGCAGCGATTCTGGGGTCTGTCGAGCGGCTGCTGGCTGCCTATCCAGCGCGCATGGCAGCAGCGCAACGGGTGGGGAAAAAGGACTTCACCCAGGAGGCAATGGTAGAAAGTTACGGCCGCATCTATCGTTCACTGACCGGGGCTGATTGAGTTCTGCGTCAAGCGATGGCTCCCATCTTTTGCAAGGAGCGGTCGATGGCTGCACCAAAATGGCCGCGATTGAAACGCTGACTGTCTGCCAGCGCATTCCTTGCCATTTTCTGACGCAATGCTTCGTCCCGGATCAGGCGCAAAGTATACTCCCGCAACTCTTCGATTTGGCTCCACAGAAAACCCGTGCGCCCGTGCTCGATAATCTCCGTCTGGCCTCCTTTACGGATTACCACAGGCACACAGCCCGACGCCATCGCCTCCACAGTCGTCACGCCAAAATGCTCCAATTTGATCGGCTCTCGCTCCTCGTCCTCGCCAAAGCCCGCCGCGTGCCAATAGATTGTGCTGCGGCTGTAAAGATCGACCAATTCGGCAAAGGGCTGGTTGGCATGGATTTCAATAGGGTATCCCTGGGCGGCTTCACGTACACGTTCCAGATAGCGCTGGTGGATCGGATCATCCACCACCCCCCCAGCCAGGTGTAGCGCCCAGCCGGTCAACCCATCATCCACCAGTTTTTTGAATGCCTGAATCATCACCAGGTGCTTCTTATTGTGGGCCGCCACAAAAAAACGGCCCACACTCAAAATCATCTGCTCTTTGGCCGCCGGACGAAACGACTCCACCTCAACCATTGGGTAAACGACATCGCTGGAACGGCTCCAATAATTCTTAATCCAGCCCTGGGTGAAGATCGAGTTGGCCCAGATGGCATCATACGTGTCCACCTGTGCCAGAAAGTTATCGGCGGGCACGTGTTGAAGCCGATCACGCCAACCCGGCAATAGCTTCTCGAAAAGTTGGTGAAAGATGAATGCTCTCGGGTGATTGATCTGGAAATTCACCAAGCGGAGATAGGGCAGGTCTCGCGAAGTAGCGGCAGTGCGTCCTGGAGTGGAAGTTGGAATTTCATCACTCTCAAATCGGATACGATACGATCTCCGGAACTGCTTTGGAAAATCGAGTCGAAACGATTTTGCAGCTTGCGGCGACAGAATAATGTCATGCAAGGGACGGTCATCCAGGCCTATTTTCACCTTTCGCTCTTGGGTAGTGGGATTCAACAGGGAAAAGGTAGCTTCCAGTGCAGCAAAACTGGGCGCAATCTCCATTTCTGCATCCCCAGTCAACAGTCGCACGCCTTGACCGCTATCATACTCAGGCTCGAATATTCCAACCGTTGCCAACTCTACAGCAAGCCAATCATTGAGCAACTTTGCTACCGTGCGTCGGATACGCGCAGCGACTCCCAGGTGGTATTGTGTGGGGAAAAAGATGAGCAGCGCACCGTACCTGGCCTGACACGGAATGTAATAGTTATGGAGCGCATTGACGAACAGATCGTATTCCTGGGTAAGCGAAGCCAACTGGACGACCGACTGTGTGGGAACAGAGCGCAGGTCAACCCGTGACATATCAAGCGTCAGATGGCGCGTGATGGCAGAAGCCCCTAATGGGGTATGGGTGATTACCTCGACCTGATGATGATGGCTCAGGTGTTCCGCAATCGCCAAAGCGTGACGATTGCCGCCCCCCAGGGATGTCAGTTGTCGGATGTAAACGCCTAAGCGCATCTCTTGCCTTCACACTTTCCGGTCTACTGGTTCAGCGTCCTGTTTTTGGGCCAGACGGAAGCGCGTCCATAGCTGCATCTATCTGCCTGCCAAAATTGGGCAGGTCGAAGTGGCGGCTTCGGATCTGCGCCGCTGCGGACACGGCCGCATACAATTCTTCATCCTCAATCAATTGTCGGGTGTAGCCCTGCAATTCGTCCAAAGTCTGCCAAACGAACCCACTCTGGCCGTGCTCAACGATCTCTGGCTGGCCGCCTTTGCCGATCACTACCGGCGCGCACCCCGCGGCCATAGCCTCCACTGTCGTCATGCCGAAATGTTCAAACTTGTCCGGCTGGTGCGCTTCGTCCTCCCCATAACCCGCCGCGTGCCAATAAATGGCGCTCTCTCCGTAGAGCCTCAGCAATTCTTCCCTGGGTCTGTTTGTGTGGATGTGGATGGGATACCTTTGGGCCGCCTCCTGGACTGTGCGCAGATACGCCTGGTGTATGGGATTGTCGATAGCCTCACCGGCCAGATGCAACTCCCACCCTTCCAGCCCCTGATGGCACATCGCTTTGAATGCCTCAATCATCACCAGATGCTTTTTGTTATGGAATGCAACGAAAAAGCGCCCTACGCTGAGAATCCGCTTTTTCTTGGGCAATGGCGGCAAGTCATCCACCACAACCGGAGGGTAGATGATTTTGCTCTCCCGCTGCCAATAGGCAAGTGTCCAGCGCCGTGTGAATTCGGATATCGACCACACGTCGTCGTAACTTTGAATGCGTGTAGCCGCGTCGCCTGGCACTGGATTAAGCAGCCGATCCCGCCAATGGGGCAGCCAGTTCTCGAAGAGCTGGCGATAGACCCGGTAGGCGGGGTGGGAGAGATGGAAGTCGGTCACGGCCAGATGGGGGAAGCTATCTACGGGCAGCGAGTGCAGCGAGAAACGCTCTTGTGCAGAAGCACCATCGATTTTGAGATGCAACCGATGGGCAGATCCTGCCGCGCGGCCCGCAACCTCTACTTGGCAAAGGGATGATCTGCCTTCTCCTGGCACCACCACACACTGAATGTGTTGGTCATCCAGCCAAACGTCCACGAGCCGGTCGGTGGCGGAAAGGTTACGCACCCGGAAGGTCACTCTGTAAGTTAGGGGCGCAGATGCCAAATGCATCTCGGCGTGCGCGGCGAGCAGTTGTATCCTATCTGGGCCCAGGTGTTCTTCGCCGAAGAATCCGTCGTGGAACCTATACGGGATGAGACGCCATTCCAACCACTGAGCAGCCCAGCGCCGCAGCCGCCCCATCGGGCCAAACTGCACAGGCATGGGAAAGAGGACCAGCAGCACGCCGCGCCGTGCGCGACAGGGCATCAACACATTGTGCAGCCGATTGATAAAGAGGTCGTATTCGCCTGTCAGTGCGACCAACTTCTCTTCTGGTAGCACGGGGACAACCCGCAGATGGATGCGCGACAGGTCCAGGCCGAATTGGGGCAGAGTCTGGGACGCGCCGTAGGGAGTGTGGGTAATAATCTCCACATCGTGCTGCTGGCTGAGGTGCTCTGCGATGGAAAGCGTATGTCTATTCCCTCCGCCCACCGAAATCAATTGTCTGCAATAGAGGCCAATTTTCATTGGGATCGAGTCTCTGATTTCACGGAGAAGGTCGGATTTGAAAGACCCACGCGCATTCGTCTTGATGCGCCAGTTTCAAGTGGGGATAGGTCGCAAGCACCTCGCCACGCAAAGGGAGGCTGAACGGATTCTCCATACAGCCGACATAGACGTAGGATACGCCTGTCCGTGCCAATTCTTCCGCCGCGGCCGGGTCCTGGACCAATGATTGCGCCAGTTGAGAGAGGGCAGCCACTTCTTGACGATAGGCTTTCGCCCCCAGACTGGATAGCATTGAACCGGTGTTGGTCTTTCTGCCTGTAAAATAGGGAATCCAATAGCCGGCGTCGCTGCCGTGAGGCAGAGTAGGAAGCCAGAAATGGGTATTGATGGCAAAACGCGCGTCTGCCGGGGTATTGTCCCGAATCCACTCCATTGCCCGCACATCAGCAGGTGTCACAAAGAAGCGATTGGTCTCTACTTCGGTCAGCCGCACGTGGCTGGCGACAAAGCCCAAAACCAACACACCAGCCCAGACCACAGGCAATACTTTTTCCTGCCTGTGCATACCCAGGCGATCCAGAATATCCTGTGCCACAATCCCGATAACCAACCCGACAGGAATGTAAAAGAGAAGATAGATCGCACCCAAATTGGTCACATTCAGGAGTGGGATGCCCAGACGATAGGTGTTGCCCAGCGCAAAAAGGGCGGCAAGCCAGAGGGCAATCCCCCAAACCAACCGGTTACGCAGCAGAATCCCCAGCACCAGCGCGCCGATTCCTGTCCAGAGCAAAAGCGGATGAGCCACCAGATAGGGGATCGATTCAGCAGCAAAGTCAAAATAGGCAGAGTGAACCCCGGTAGGTGGCACTACCTGTCGCCCAAAGCCGCGGGTGGAGACGTAATAGGAGATAGCCGGTGTAAGAGCCGGTATGACAAAAAATAGCGAAGATGCGCCCACACCAACCGCGGCCAGAAAAGTAGCGCGCAAGCGGCCACTGCCCACAGCCAGAAATAGCTCCCACAGGACTGTGCCAGCAATCAGGAATAGCAGAAAGAAGGCAACCCGGAAATGGATAAGAAAGATGCTGGCAATGAGCGCGCCGGCAAAGCCAATCTGCCAGAGAACGTGCCAGCGGGGAAGCGGTTGCTTTTGCCGCCAGGCCGAAAGAAAATCCCACAATACAACCCAGGCAATGGGCAAAATCACCTGTCCGGCAAGTTGGGTGAAGCGCCCCCAGTTGACATAGAAAGCCGGTTGATGGGAGTATAGACCGATGACTGCTGCCGCCAGCAGAGCACCTGTGCGCCCCACCCGTCGATCCAGCACCAGATAGACACCGATGCCACACAGTCCATTCAATACCTGGGCTGTCCACAACAGGGCAATGTGTGCGGGGACCCGAGCCAGCCACATGACTGGCGCTGTAATCGCATAGAGTCCGAGATGGTATTGATCGAGGGAGATCGGCTCGTAGGGTTCCAGTGTTGCAGGCAGGCGGCCCTGAATCGCGGTCAGTTTGGTGAGGAGTGTGTGGTGGAGGGAATCCGACCAGGCAGGGAAGGGGTGATCCCGCAAGACCCAAAGGCGGATGAAAATTGTTGCGCCGATGACGGTCACCGCCAGCCACTCGACCCGATCTAAGCGTACCAGATCGGGCAACTGTTTGCGCAGCAACCAAACGGACGTCAGCAGCATCACGGCCAGTACCGCCGCCAGCTTATAGGGGCCGAGCGGCAGAAACGAACGCACCCCATAGAAAAGAATCGGATAGAAGGCAATGCTCAGACCGACGGCGATAATCCAGCGCTGTAATCCTGTCCAGGATTTCCACAGACCGGAGATCGCCAAAAGAAACCAGCCCGGCAGCAAAAGCAGTAGAGCCAGAACGCCCAACACACGTATTGTCGTAACTGTGTCCATCGCCTACAATACCTTTGCCCGGCTGCCAGTGTTAATTATGATTGATAGTGAGGAGAGCAATCTGTGTCAGATTCTCTGGGAAACGCGCCAAGCAGACAAAGTTCAGTAAACCACACGGCAGATGATTTGGCTAAATCATCGAATGCTGCGTATGATTCCACTTCCCGAACCAGCCTTCGTTGCGCCGGCAGCTCCCTGTGACGGACAGTAGACCGTTGAGATTCATATGAATAGCCCTTCCTTAAAATGGCAAGCACGCATAGGCCAGGCATTCTTCACAGCCGCACGCCCATTTTTACAGCGATTCCCCCACGCAACCGCCTTCTACCGCTATCTGCGGGAGGGCTATCCCCTCTTTGCCCAGCCAAAGCAGACACCCCTGGGATTTTGGCTGGCAGGGGACGCCCGGATGGAGAGCGGCAGCTATGAAAAAAGGGAGGTGGGCATTGTCGAGAATTGCCTTGCCACTGTGGACGTGTTTATCAACATCGGTGCCAATATCGGCTATTATTGCTGCCTGGCCCTGGCACGCAACAAACCGACAGTCGCTTTTGAACCCCTGGACGCCAACCTGAAATTGCTCTATAAAAATATCGCAGCCAACGGCTGGCAGGAGCAGATTGAGATATTCCCCCTTGCCCTCAGCAATCGTACGGGTTTGCTCGAACTTTTTGGCGGACACACGGGCGCATCCCTGATCGAAGGCTGGGCGGGCACACCCGAACATCACCGCCGCCTGGTCCCCCTCTCCACGTTGGACACTGTGCTGGGGGATCGTTTTCGCACCAGCCGCTGTTGCATTCTGGTCGATATTGAGGGGGCCGAATACGCGATGCTTCAGGGCGCATCCCGTTTCCTGGCCCAGTCGCCCAAACCGCTTTGGATCATCGAAATTCAGGGCGCAGATCACCAGCCTGCGTCCATAGGCTTCAACCCCCATTTTCTGGAAACGTTTCAATTATTCTGGAATAACGGGTATGATTGTTGGACTGTGCAGCCGATGCCCCGTCTTGTCACACAGGGCGAAATTGAATCAATATGGGCGACCCGACAAAATACCCTGCCAGTCCACAACTTTCTCTTTGTCGAGTCCAACGTAGCGCCACCCCATATCTGAGAGCCTGTTTAATAATTCAGGCTCTCAGCGCGCAGCTTTGTAACCACGGAAAACACAGAATACACGGAAAATTCTCTTTCGCTTTTTTTCTGTGTATTCCGTCTTTTCCGTGGTCAAATCAAGAGCCTGTTTAATAACTCAGGCTCTGAGCATTTAACGGACTTTCCATCGTTTACTATTATGCGCATTTTACATCTCGTCCATCAATACCCGCCCGAATATGTGGGCGGCACAGAATACTATACCCAGAGCGTTGCTCAGGCATTGACCCAGCGCGGCCATTCGGTGGCCGTCTTCACCCGGCGCAATGGGGATGGCAAAGGCAGCAGCCAGCGTATGGATGGGGATGTGGCCGTACATCTGGCCTGGAATGGAGAACTCACCCCTGGGCAACGTTTTTTGACAACCTTTGGCCATGCAGCTATCGCCGAGCCATTCGACGCGCTGCTTGCCCAGTTCAATCCCCACCTTATCCACATCCAACATATGCTGGGAATGCCCACCGCGCTCCTGGAACATATCCTCCAGCGCAAAATCCCTTTTGTGCTTACATTGCACGACTTCTGGTGGGTGTGCGCCAATGCCCAATTGATCACAAACTACAGCGGCGAGATTTGTGACGGACCCAATCTCTGGCTCAACTGTGCCCGCTGTGTACTGGCCCGCAGCCAAAAGCAGACTTTCTGGCCTGCGATACTCCCCGTGGCGGCTATGCTGGGCCATCGCAGCGCCCGATTAAATCGATTAATGAAGGCAGCCACCCGGATCATTGCGCCCTCCCAATTTGTCAAAACGTGGTATAGCCAGCACGGGATTTCCACCGACAAAATTGTGGTTCTGAAACACGGGGTGGACCGACACCCCAAATCGCTGCCAGCCAATCACCCGCCAGAGATACAACCAACAGCCCGCCGCCCCATCCGTCTTCTCTACGCAGGGGGACTTAGCTGGCAAAAGGGCATACATATACCCATCGAAGCCATCGCGTCGATTGTCGGGGATATTGAACTGTGGATTGCAGGCGACGAGCGCTTTGATCCTGAATACAGCGAACGGCTGCATCGATTGGCCGCTCAGAACGGGGCTGGGCGGGTACGCTTCTTGGGCAGACTTTCTCATACCCAAGTGCAAAGACATCTGGCCGACGCCGACGCCGCGATTGTGCCAGCCCTCTGGTACGAGACCTTCTCTCTCTTCGTCCACGAAGCCTTTGCCGCTGGCACCCCTGTCATCGCCTCGAATCTGGGTGCGCTGGCCGAAGCCGTCCGTCACGCAAAGGATGGGCTGCTCCTCCCCCCCGGTGATGTACAGGCATGGGCTTCCCTCTTCCAGCGTATTCTCTCCGAGCCAGGGCTGCTGGCCGATCTGCGCAGCAACATCCAAAGACCGCTGAGCGTCGCCGAGCACATTGACCATCTGCTGGGAATCTACGCGGAAGCCGTTGATCCCCTATCCTCCTCTCAACCAGAGGTCATTCTCTCCTTATGACACATCCTGCCTCCCCTTCGCTGCTTTCCATTGTGCAGTCAATGGTAACCCAACAGAACAGCCAGAAGTTGGCTCAGATTCTTGTCTTGGGCAATGAAACGGCTATCCGCGGCCATGCACTTGCCGAAAATCTCTATCCTAAGGCGGTTGTCCATCAATGTACATTGCACGAATCAGCAGCCTTTTTTCAGTCTTCCCAAACACGCTTTGACCTGATCGTTCTTCTCGAAACACCCCTCCCCCAGTCAGCAGACCGTACCCAAACACTCGTTCTCAATACAACGACCGCATCCGATGATATTCTCCTCATCCTGAACCCACAGGCTGTCAACCTGCCTGCCGATGGCAGCCATTGGATAGAACTACTCAGCCGCTTCGCGGCCCAGGGCTATGGGTGCGACATCCAAAAGGAGGCCCTTTTCGCAGAGATTCCCCTGCTGCATCTACGCCGCACGCTACTGACACCCGCCCAGATTGCGGCCCATTTGAGTTTGATTGCACGCCATTTCTGGCAGCAGGTTTTGATTGGCCAGCACAACGCGCGACAGCAGGACCAGCTGCTCATCTCCATTGCCAGCGATGCCCAGGCGCTCCAAGACCAGGCCGAACAGTTGGCCCGACGCATCGCCCTTTTGGAGGAGCAGACGCAAATGATGGGGGGCGATTGGGAACGCCTGCGCACCACCCCCGGCTATGCAGTGATGGTGGCTTTGCAAAAAGCCCGTGCCCGGGTAGCGCCACCCAACAGTCGTCGCGAACGTACGCTGGAAATGACAGTGGGGTGGGCCAGAATCGCCGGCGAGCATGGCATTCCCGGTCTCTTTCGCCATCTGCATGGGGAAGTCCGTTGGCGATCTCAGGTATGGATTTCCCGCTTTGATAGCCGCAAAAATTACGCCAGCCGATTTGTAGAGATCAAACATCTGCCCCAACGCCCACCCCTGACCGTTCATCGGATGCCTGTGGATATTGTCGTCTGCGTTCACAATGCACTGGAAGATGTGCAGCGCTGCCTGGCATCGGTTCTCCACCACACATTCGAACCCTACCGTCTCATTCTGATCGATGACGGCAGCGATCTGCCCACTCGAGACTTCCTGGCAGACTTTGCCCGTCGCCATTCACAGGCTGTTCTGCACCGTTCGGAGACAGCTAGCGGGTATACAAAGGCGGCCAACCGGGGTATGCGCATCAGCGATGGGGAGTACGTCGTTCTGCTTAACAGCGACACAATCGTGACAGAGCAGTGGCTGGAACGGATGATAGCCTGCGCTGAATCTGACCAGCAGATCGGACTGGTCGGCCCTCTTTCCAACACAGCCTCCTGGCAGTCTGTTCCTGCGATTCTGCATGGCAACGACTGGGCAGAAAACGCGCTACCCGCCAGCCTGGACATAGATGGATGGGCACATCTCCTCGCCCGCCATTCAGGGCGCATTTATCCAGAGATGCCCTTTCTCAATGGGTTCTGCCTATTGGTGCGCCGCCAACTGCTTACGGTCATCGGCCATTTTGACGAGAATGCCTTTGGGGCTGGCTATGGCGAGGAGAATGACTTTGCCCTGCGCGCCCGCAAAGCAGGCTGGAAACTGGCCCTGGCCGACGACGCCTACGTCTACCACGCCCAATCCCGCAGCTATTCCCACGAGCGCCGCCGACAACTGAGCGCCCAGGCCCACACAGCTTTGCTGGCAAAACACAAGGCATCGGTGATTGAGGCTGGGGTGGACTATTGCAGAAACAATTGGGTACTGGAAGGAATCCGGGCCAGAGCCGCGGTCCTGGCCGAGCGAGAAGCACTAAACCAGCAGGGACGACGGCTCTATGGGGGGAAGCGGGTTCTCTTTGTGCTGCCCATCAACCACCCCGGCGGCGGCGGTAATGTAGTGATCAAAGAAGGGTTGGCAATGAAGCAGATGGGGGTGGATGTTCATCTGTTCAATCTGGCATCCTGTCGCCCTGGCTTTGAACAGAGCTACCCCGACATAACACTCCCGATCCATTACGGAGAACCGGAAGATTTACCCTCCCATCTCTCCGATTTCGATGCTGTAATCGCAACCTGGTGCGGATCTGTTCATTGGATTGTCCAGGGGTTGTCCGCGGACAACCAGCCCCGGGTAGGTTACTACGTCCAGGACTACGAGCCTTATTTCTTCCCCCCCAATAGCAAACTCTTCCAAATGGCCGTGGACAGCTATACAGCGCTGCCCTCTATGCGCCCTTTTACAAAGACAGAGTGGAATCGACAAGAGGTGCTGACAAAGACAGGAGCCAACTGCGCAGTTATTGGTTCATCAATTGACATCGACAGCTTTCGTCCACGGCCATTGGGCGAAGAATTCCCGGATTGCCCTCTTCGAGTATGCGCATTGGTACGTCCCAATACCTATCGCCGTGCCCCAGAACTGACAATGCGCCTGCTACGACGGCTATCTCATCGCTACGCCAATCGAGTCCAAATTACGATTTTTGGTGTAGACCCCGCCGATCCAAATTTTGCTCCCTTGCCTAAGGATTTTGATTGGCAATTGGCCGGAGTCATCGACGCCCCGAAAGTGGAAGCGCTCATGGCCCAGACAGATATCTTCACTGACTTCTCGGAATATCAGGCTATGGGGCTGACGGCGTTAGAGGCGATGGCTTGTGGTGCAGCCGTCATTGTACCCCACAAGGGCGGCGCAATCAGCTTTGCCCGGCACGGAGAAAACGCGTTAATCGTCGATACCAGTTCGGAAGACGCCTGCTGGGAGAGTCTGGTAAGTCTCGTTGAAAATCGGGAGATGCGCCATTCCCTGCGCCGTGGAGCAATCCACAGTGTCTGCAATTTTCCCCTGGAACGGGCCGCGCTCAATATTCTAAAAACCCTGTTTCAGCCCTCCCAGCCCGCCGCTCTGTCCGAAGGGGGCCTCCTGTGAGTATTCCCCGGGTTCTTGTCCTTTATGAATATAGCCATACCGCTCTTCCCCACGGCAGCGCCTATATCCGGCTGCTTCAACCCCTGTCGCACCCTGTGATTCAGCAGCGCTTTCAGCATACCCCGAGCCCAGTCTATCGTGGGCAGAAGGCCGATATTGTCATTGTTGACCGCTACTGGCATGCGGACACAACCCGTGAAACGGTGGCTGAGTTGGTGAAGAATATCCGTACCAGCGGAGCCAGACTTGTCTATCAAATTGACGATGACCTGCTCAACCGACCGGATAGTACGGATGAGATGGAAGTTGGACGCCAATGTATCCAGCTTTTTTTGCAGGAAGCAGACGGAGTTATTGTTTCGACACCGAACCTGCGCCAACGATTTGCATCAATCAACCCGCGCATTTATGTGGTCCGCAATGCGCTCGACGAACGCCTACTCACCACTTTTGGCGGCGGGAGCATCCCCCGTATAGCTGCCAGCGAAAGCGTTGTCCTGGGCTATATGGGAACCTTCACCCATGAGGATGATCTGCGAATGATCCTGCCCGCGCTGTCGGAGCTTGGGGAGAAGGTGTCTCGACCTATTGAGCTACAATTCATCGGCGGAGTCGGGCGCGAAGCCTTCTGGCAACAGTTACAAGCCTTGCCCTTTCCCGTACGCCGTATCCAACCACCCACGGCGGAATACCCCCAATTCCTGCCCTGGTTCACCGGCCACATCCGCTGGGACATCGCCCTGGCCCCCTTACGCGACACCCCCTTCAACCGGGCAAAATCCGACATCAAATTTCTGGACTACGCGGCCCAGGGCACGGCGGGCATTTACAGCGACCTACCCGTCTACAGCGAAAGTGTGCGCCACGGCGAGACCGGTCTGCTGGCGGCCAATGACACCGCCAGTTGGGTCTCGGCCATCCGCACGCTCATCGAACAGCCCAGCCTGCGCCGAGAACTGGCCGCTAATGCCCGCCGTTACCTGCTGAACGAGCGCGTCCTGGCCCAGCGCGCCGTGGACTGGGCCAACGCGCTGGAAACCATTTGGCAGAGATAATATGCCCAAAGCCACTGCGATCATCCCCCTGTGGAATGGCGAACAATGGATCCGCCCCTGCCTGACAGCCCTGGCCAGACAGAGGGAGGGGACGCCATTTGCCCTGGAAGTCATTGTGGTTGACAATGGGTCGGTTGACAGGGCCCCGGCCATTGTTCAATCTGAGTTCCCCGACGCCCGGCTGATCCGCAACAGTCGCAACCTGGGCTTTGCTGGCGGCTGCAATGTGGGCCTGGCCGCGGCCACAGGCGATCTGCTGGTGCTGCTCAACCAGGACACCCTCGTCCAGCCCGGCTGGCTGGCTGGTCTTGCCCGTGCCCTGAACGATCCGCAGGTGGGCATCGCCGGCTCGTTGGCCCTCCTGCCAGACGGGGCGACTGTCCAGCACGCCGGGGGCATTATCGATTGGCCCCTGGGCATCGCCCGTCACCGGGGCCAGGGAGAAAGTCTGGCCGGGCCGTGGAAAGAGAGCGCAGAGGTGGCCTTTGTCACGGCTGCGTCGCTGGCTATGCGCCGGGAAGTTTGGGAGAAGATCGGGTCCCTGGACGAAGGCTTTGGACCGGGCTATTACGAGGACGTGGACCTTTGCCTGCGGGCGCAAGCGGCTGGCTATGGGGTGGTCTACGCCCCCGCTTCACGACTGCTCCACAGCGAAAGTGGCTCCTTCACCGATTCGCCCTTCACCCGCTGGGCGCGCCTGCGGGGGCGTCTGCGCTTTTGCCTGAAACATCTGCCACCCCAGCGCTTCCTGCACGAATTTCTGCCCGCCGAAGCAGACTACCAGCCCACAGTCCTGGCCGGAGATCGCCAGGGCCAGGTCGCCAGGGCCTATTTGGAGGCAATCCCGATGGTGTTGGAACTGTGGCACAGCCCGGCTGCGACCGATGAAATACGCGAGAGAGCCATCCTCTCTCTTTGCCGCCTTTGCCCGCCCCTGACGCCAGCGACGCCGCCAGCCCAGAGGATACCCCCGCCCGGCCAGCCCCTGCTCACCCCTTCCCCGCTGGACCGGATTCCCCTGCTCGGTCGGCTGCGCCGGGGTCTGCACCAACTGGCGATCTTCTATGCAGAGCGCAGAGAACGGGAGTTGCTGGCTCTCTTGGAAGATCAGCAGGAGGCTATTGACCGGCTGCAAAAAGAGAACGCCCGCCTGCGGGAAAGGCCCCAGGACTGATGCGTCTGCTTATAATCGTCCCCGCCTATGCGCCCTTTGTAGGTGGCGCACAGACCCTCTGCCGGGGCCTGGCCCAGGGGTTTGTGGCGGATCAGCACCGGGTGACTGTCCTGACCACCAACAGCCAGCAAGCCGATGATTTCTGGTTGCCGCCCCCGGCCAATCGGGCCCCGCTTGCCTACCGGGAGACGCTGGAGGGTGTACAGATCGTGCGTCTTCCCCTCTTTTGGCCCTGGCCCGCGCCCTGGCGCTTTGGCCTGCTGCGTCGGATCAGCCATCTTCTCGCCCGCTTCCCCCTGCCAGGGCTGATTCAGAAGCCCTTACTAAGACATTTCACCCCTTTTATGCCGCCAATTTTGGAGTTACAATCGGAAGTGCGCAGAGCGGCAGAGAAAGCGGAGTTGATACTTCTTGTGGATGCGGGCTGGGACGGCCTCTTTGCCAACGCGGCGGAGGTAGTTTTCTCCCTGGCAAAGCCGGTAATCGCCCTTCCCCTGTTGCACACAGGCAGCCCGGCCATTTTGAGCCACTTCTGCATGGCCCACCAAATGGCGGTCTATCGGCGGGCAGCCGCAGTCATCGCCCTCTCTGTGCCGGAACGGACTCGACTGACTGGCTGGGGTGTGACAGAAGATCGGCTTCACTGCTTGTCGCCGGGTGTAACGCCTTTGGAGAGCCTGCCGCTGGGAGCGTCGGAGGAAGAAAATAGCCCGCTGCCCTCCCCTTATGTGCTCTTTCTGGGCGCGGCTACCTATGATAAAGGCGCATTTACCCTGGCCCAGGCCGTGGCCGAGCTGCTCCGACAGGGCGAAGAGGTAGCTCTCGTCTTTGCGGGTCCACAACAACACCGGCTGGCTGTGTTTATCGACACCCTGCCCCCGGAACTCCGTGCTATCCTGAAGCCGCGCCTCCATCTGCTGGGGCAGGTGGACGAAGCCACAAAGCAGAGGCTGTTGGCTGGATGCACGGTCCTGGCCCTGCCCAGCCGGGTCGATTCCTTTGGCATTGTGATTTTGGAAGCCTGGCAGCACGCCAAAGGGGTAGTGGCCGCGGCGGTGGGTGGACCGGCCTCCCTCATCGCCCACGAAGAGACGGGGCTGCTTGTGCCCTTTGGCGATTCAACGGCCCTGGCCGGGGCACTCGCACGGATGCTAAACGAAGCTGGTCTGGTCGCTCGTCTGGGGGCCGCCGGCCACCAGATTGTGATTCACCAGTTCACATGGGACAAATGCTATGACGCTTTTTATCAAATTGCAGCCCGAATCATTGCCCCCGCAGGTGGATGAGCCGATGAGCGTCTCGCGTAGTCCGCTTGTGCCTGGCGCACAGATAGCGGGGTGGACCGTCAGCCTGCCCCCTACCCCACCGGAAGAGCGGCGACGCATTGCCTTTGTTGTCCATAAATTCCCGCCAGAAAGCGTGGGCGGCACCGAAATTTACACCTGGGGAGTGGCCCGGGAGCTGGCCCAGGCCGGCCATTCGGTTCACATCTTCTACCCCACACCCGACCTGCTGCCTGGCAGCGAATGTATCCTGCGGGAGGGCGTGACACTCTGGCGCGTGCCTTTGCCCGACAAGCGCAGCAGCGAAGACCCGGTGCGCCAGTATTGGCATACCTTCCGCGACACGGCCTTTGAGCAAAATTTTCGCACATTTCTGGCCGAAACCCGACCCGATGTGGTCCATTTTCAGCACGTACAGGGCGTCTCCGCCCGGCTGATTGAATTGGCCGCAGGCTACCCGCGCATTGTGACCCTGCACGATTACTGGTATTTCTGCGCCAACAGCCAGCTCATCCGGCCCGACCGCACCCCCTGTAATGGGCCCTCCAGCGGCTGCCTGAACTGTGTAGACTGTGCCACCGAGCGGGCTGACCTGAACTGGATGCGCGCCTTGCGCCCGCTGGTCGCCCTGCCCTTTGTCTACCGCAACCGCTATCTGCGCCGGGTGACCGAGGGCGTAGACCTATTTATAGCGCCCAGCTCTTTTCTGCGGGATCAGTACATTCGCCACGGCTTCCCCCCCGAAAAAATTACAGTGCTGGAAAATGGGCTGGATGATCGAAAATTGGTGCAGCGGCCCAGCCAGCCCTTGCCAGAACCACCCGCCCGCCCCCATTTCGGATTTCTAGGCTCACTGGCCTGGCAAAAGGGGGTTCACGTATTGGTGGAGGCGTTCAATCAGTTGGGCGAAAATGCGTCGCTGACTATCTATGGCAGCGAGCAGACCTTCCCCGACTATGTGGAACAGATCAAAGGATTGGCCCGCCACCCAAACATCCGCTTTGCCGGGCTGCTGCCGTCGCAACAGGTGGGCGCAGCGTTGCGCCAGATAGATTGTCTGGTGGTGCCTTCCCTCTGGTACGAGAATTCACCCCTGGTGATTCAGGAGGCTTTTGGGGTGGGCACGCCGGTGGTTGCCAGCCGTCTGGGCGCGCTGACCGAGAAAGTGGAAGAGGGACGCACGGGCCGTCTTTTCACCGCGGGTGATGTGGATGCCCTGGCTGCTGTGTTGGCCGAGATTGCCGCTGCGCCGGAAGCCCTGCGCGAGATGTCCCGGCTGATCCGCCCCGCACCGGTGATGGCAGAACACGCCGGCCAGTTGTTGGAAATTTACGGCCATTTCCACCATCACGCGTAGATCAAAGCAATTCGAAGTCTGTCTCGCCACAGCCAATGCAAAGGGGACGATCCGCTGGATCGTCCCCTTTGCATTGGCTGTTGTCAATAGCTCGCAACACTCTGGGTGTGATCTGCTGATTTTGCGAACGCAAAGCGGTTTCTGTCCAGGCCAAATTACTGGTATGATAGACAGACAATTCGCCAAATAGCAGAGGTCTGTTCTATGGATATTCTGGTCAAAACCGCGGCCGTGCTTCTCCTTTTGGTGGGGGCGATCTATCCTCTAGCCGCTATCTTTGGGCTGATGAAACGCATGAACCGCAAACCTGGCCCCCTGCCTTCTCCCGCCCAGGTAATGGTGCGGATGCTGTTGATTGCAGCGGTTCCTCTGGCGGGGATACTGGGTGGCTTTGCCGGGCTTGCCCCTTCTGTATGGGAAAGCAGCGTCCTGCGCGGGGTGATTCTGATTGCGGGGGCGGCGTCGCTGGTGGGTTTTGTCGCTTTGGGCGTCCTCTCGGCCAGGGACAAAGCCCCGGCAGAAGGAAAGTCTTCGTTGATTAGTAAGTAACTGTCAAGAAATAACGTAGGGGTTTCGCAGACGAGATTCCGGGAATCGGCCACAACATCTTTCGGCTTTCCCCCTATCGTCTGGCCGATTCCCGGAATCATACCCGCGACTTATTTCTTGACAGTTACTAAGTGATTCCAGGAGCATTCCCATGGCAACAGAAAGTGCGCCGCTTATTCCAGTCCACATCACGGCCATCTGCGGCAGTATGCGCGGCGACCAGAGCTACACCCGGCTGGCCCTGGAAGCCGCCCTGGCCGCCGCCCGCAGCGCAGGGGCCACGACGGACCTCATCGATCTCGCCACCTGCAACCTACCCCTGTGCAGCAGCCCGGAGGATCGGGACGACAATCCCCAAATCATAGAATTGAAGGCCCGGGTCTCGGCTGCCCAGGGCATTCTGCTGGGTTCGCCGGAATATCACAACAGCTTTAGCGGCGTGTTGAAAAATGCCCTGGACCTGATGGGCGGCGACGAGTTTCGGGGCAAGATATTTGGGCTGCTGGGGGTGGCCGGGGGCAGTGCGGGCGCGGTGAATACTCTGGGCCATCTGCGGGTTGTGGTGCGGGGCGTGGGTGGCTGGAGTCTTCCGGCACAGATTAGCATCCCCACTGTAAAGAGCGCCTTTCACAATGGCAAGCTGGTGGACAAGGCGATGGAGGATCGGGTGCGCTTTCTGGGGCGGGAGCTGGTGCGCTTCGCCCGTCTGCACAGGTTGGTTCCCGAACTGGAAGACCGGCTGGTGGAGATTATCGACGAGGATGTCTGAGCCTATCATCTATCATTCCCGACCGGTCTATCGGTATCTGGCCCTGTTGGGGTTGGGCGTCGCCCTGCTCTTTGCCTGGGAGCTGGGCCAGAGCTTCGCCTGGCCGACAATCTTCTTCCTGGGGATTGCGCTTGCTTTCGCCGCCACCTACAGCCGCTGGGCAGCCGACCGGGTGGAACTGACACCAACCGGCCTGGCCGTATACCGTTTGTTCTCTCCGCCTACCCCCATCGACTTTCGCCAGATCGCCAGCATCGAAGAAGCAGGCCGCATGACCACCGGACTCACCCTCGTCTACTTTCCGCTGAACGACAGGCAGATGATCGATCTGGACGGGCCCCGCTCCCTCTTTCTGCCCGGATTGAAAGCGCAGAAAGAGTTGCTGGCAATCATCCAAGCGCAGATGGTCGATTAGCCCTATGGCCTCCGAACGTCTCTACACCCGGGTTCTCTACCCGCCAGACAGCCGCCAGATGGCCGCGCTGCTGACGGCCAACCTGGAGAGAGCGGTCTACACCTGTCCGATGGATGATGAAGCTATTCAGGCCAACTCCTTCCTGCCAGATCCCCCCTCCCTGCATAGCGTGCGTTGGCTGCGCCGCCAGCTTTTGGGTGTGCTGGCCGAAGAGCGGCTCTTGGGCTTTGTCGATGTGGCGGTCGGCTTTGACCACGCCACCCAACATCTGATGAATGATCGGCCCATCGGTCTGCTGCGCTTTCTGGCTCTGCCCCAGGACTATACCTTTTCGGGTCGGGTGGCGCATCTGCTGCTGCAAGCTGCCGAGGAGTTCTGGCGGGAGCAGAGTGTGCGCCGGGTGCGGGCCTTCTCGCTGAGTACGGGTTATCCGGAATTCCAGTTGGGCGCGGGCATTTTGCCCGGCAGTTGGGAAGATCATCAACGCTGGCTGCACCAGACGGGCTATCGTCCAGTGGAGCGCTACTACTGCCTGACATACCCCCTGCGGCCCACCCGGGAGGATATCCCCCCGCCTGGCTATTCCCTCTATCCCCAGTATGACGCAGAGAGTTTGCGCTATCAGGTCTACGAAAAGGATGAGGTGCGCATCGCCGCTACCCGAATGATCGAGCGCAGGGTGCAGTCGCCCGCCCAGGCCAATCCGGTGGCTGGGCTGATCGAGCTGATTGTAGCCTCGGCCTGGCGGCGCAAGGGCATTGGGCGCTGGCTGCTGCGCCGGATGATCAACGATGCCTTTCTGCGCGGCAACCGAACTTTCGTGACATTTGTCAGCCACGCCAACCAGGCCGGGCTGGGACTCTGCCGTCAGACGGGTTTTGAAGAGATGAATTACCGGGGCTATACATTGGAAAAACAACTCTGATGCACGTTCTACTGGTGTCTGGGGAATATCCCCCTATGCAGGGCGGCGTGGGGGCCTACACAGAAGAGCTGGCAAAGGCCCTGCTGGGGCTGGGGCTGGATGTGTCGGTTTTGACGGACAGCCGGGCCATACCTCTCCACCGAGCGCCGGGTTCGCCCCAAACCTATCCGCAGGTTACCAGGTGGGGATGGGGCAGCCTGGGGCAGATCGCCCGCTGCGCCCGCTCTGTCCACGCCCAATGGATTCACGTCCAATACCAGACCGCGGCCTACGGGATGCACCCCGCCATCAATTTTGGCCCCCTCCTCTGGCAGCGCCAGGGCTTTCGGGTAGCGTGGACCTATCACGACCTGCTGGTCCCCTACCTTTTCCCCAAAGCCGGAGAACGGCTGCGCCGCTGGGTGACCGAAAGAGCCGCCTTTGCCGCCGATGTTACGATTGTGACCAATGCCCAGGACAGGGAAAGGCTGGCCGGGCGCGTTCCCACGCTGACGGCCATTCCCATCGGCAGCAACATTCAGAGCGCCACAGTGGGCGAAGCGGAACGTCGCCGTCTGCGTGCCGGGTGGGGCGTTGGGGATGATGTGTTGCTGCTGGCCTATTTCGGATTTCTCAACCGCTCCAAAGGAGGAATCACCCTTGTGGAGACCCTACAGAGGTTGGTGGCCGACGGGCGCAATGCCCATTTGCTGCTGATTGGCGAACGGGTGGGGGCCAGCGATCCCACAAATTTTGTCTATTTGCAGGAGGTGGAGGCCCGGATTGCTGGGCTGGGGCTGGGTGAACGGGTCCACTGGAGCGGGCGGCTGGATGACCCAGAGGTGGCCCGTGCGCTGAATGGGATTGACGTGCTGGTGATGCCCTATACGGATGGGGCCAGCCTGCGCCGGGGCACACTGATGGCCGGGTTGGCGAATGGTTGCGCGATTGTGACAACCACGCCCCAATCTCCCCTGCCCGATCTGCGGGATGGGCTGGAATGGCTGGCTGTCCCCCCCGAAAACCCGACGGCCACAGCCCAGGCCGTGGCCCGCCTGGCCGATGACCCGGCTCTGTCTGGAAAATTGCGGGCCAATGCCCGGCGGGCCAGCGCCAATTACAGTTGGGAGCGCATCGCCGCCCGCCACCTGCCACTTTACGGCGCAGCCTCCGGTTTGGCTATTCCTGGCTCACTGCCGGATAATCAGTCGCTATGAATTCTGAACTCGCCTCTCCATTTTCACCGCGCTTTGTCAGTTGGCGACATACTAGTGGTCGTTGGCTGCTTATCCTGCTTATTCTGCTGGCTTTTGCCCGGCTCACCTGGCAGTTGGAAACCAAAAATCTTTGGTGGGACGAGAGCTTAAGTTTGCAACGGGCAGAATCCGATTGGATCGATTTGCTGGCCGGACGCATTGCGATTGACGATGGCATCTACCAGCGCCCCACGGTGGATCAACATCCCTTTGGCTATTTTGTACTCTTGAGATTGTTTGTGTATTTGGCAGGTCAGAGCGAGTTTGTTCTGCGCTTTCCATCGGTAATGGTTTCTACCCTGCTACTGCCAGGTCTATGGGTGTTGGCCCGCTTTTTTGCGCGCCGAGGCGTTCTGCCGGGGCAGACCGCGCCCTTGGCACTCTTCCTGGCCGCGGGCAGTCCTTTCTACCTCTGGTATGGGCAGGAGGCGCGCATGTACACGCTTGTGGCGCTGCTGGCGGTAATCAGCAGTTATCTGCTCCTGCGCTGGGCCAAAGAGAGCAAGCCACATACCCGCTGCTTGCGTCTGATCGCCTATTGCGGTGTGACCCTTGCCTTTGTCTTGAGCCACTACTTCGCTGCGTTCTTACTGCCCGTCCACGCGCTTGTGCTGGTGGGGGGCGTGCGATCCAGACGTAAATTAGCTTTTCTGCTGGTCGGCACTGGGTTGCTGGTCGTGGTCGGAATGATCGGAACTGCGGCCTGGTTCATGTTGCGCCGACCCTACAGTGGAATCAATTTCGTCTCATTGCCCTTCTCCATTCTGCTGCCCGATCTGCTCAATGCCTATAGCCTGGGGCTGAGCGTAAATATCGAGCAGGTCTGGTGGCTGGACCTGGTTTTTGGCGTGCTGGCTCTATTGGGCGGTTTGTGGGCAATACGTCGGAATGGATGGCAAGAGAGAGGCTGGCTGATTCCAGCGCTGGTTGTAACCCCTATTCTGCTGCTGGTGCTGGTCAGCCAGATTCAGCCTGCCTATATGAATGCCCGCCACCTGTCGGTAATTTCGGGATTTTTTCTTCTGACCGTAGCAGGTGGTATTGGACTGGTCTGGCAGCGTAATTGGGTCGCTGGTGGACTGCTCTGTCTACTGTTGATGGTGGGGATGGGCTTCAGCACGCGCAATTATTTTACTTTGCCTGAGTATAGCAAGGATGATTTTGCCGGTTTGGGTGACGTTTTGCGCCAGAAGATGATGCCCGGGGATGTGTTATTGCTAAATCCGCCCCATATGCTGCGTCTCTTTCGCTACTACTTGCCTGTGGATACGATCTCATCTATCCAGAGCGAGGGCGGATCGGTTCACTGGTGGGGTGTGCCCACGGCCAATGGTTGGGCAGAAAACGAGCGTATGCTGACAGAACTGACGAGCAACTATCGCCGGGCTTGGCTGGTCACATCACAGATGTTTCCCTTTGCCGATCCAGAGCAGCAGATCGAAGGGTGGCTGGAAAGCCGCGCCATGCGGATTCGCGAGCAGAGTTTTTATAGCCCCAATTCAATTCTGAAGATGGATCTCTTTTTATTAGGTGGTGCGGTGACCCACGCAATGCCGTCTGATACATTGCTTGTCCAGGCCGATTTTGGCGACGCCATCGGCTTGCGAGGCTATCGGGTTGGACGGCCCCTTTGGCCAGGTGCGGTCATCCCCGTCACCTATTATTGGCGTGGGCTTCGTCCACTCGACCAGCACTACAAATACATTGCCAGGTTAGAATCTCTCCCCGCTGCTTTGGCAGCAGTCCCGATTCATCCTACTGAACGGGAGTTCTACGACGGCTTTTTGCCATCTATTTGGTGGACGCCAGACAGTCTGATCGTGGAAGAAAGTGAAATCGGCGCACTGCCAGCATCGTTCGATGAGGAGGTAATGCTCTCGCTACAACTATACTCCGTTACGACGTTGGAGAAACTGCCGGTTGTGGCAAGCGAGACGGGAGCAATCCGTACAGACGGTGATTCCCTGAAATTACCCTTTCCCCTCCTTTCGCCAGAATTCAGTGCGCCGCCGAAGAATTGAGATAAACCGAACTATGACATCGTTCTCTCGTCGGTTGCTAGACTTCTATCTGCTTGCCGCGCTGCTGGGTAGTATTCTCTTTCTGGTCCACAGTGGGTTGCAAGTTTGGTCACCACAAGGAGCTATCGACTTTCACTCCTACTGGTTTTCCGGCCATTTTGTGCGCCAGGGCAACGACCCCTACGTCGCCTACTTCAGCCGTAGCCAACCCGCTCTGCCGGTCTACTATGTGGATGGCGTGGTTCACCGGGAAGGACCGATCTCCGTACCGGGCCTTTCTGTTACTCCCGCCAATACTGCACCCATCGTCTTGCTGCTTTCGGCTTTCTCCTTTCTCAGTTGGCTGCCGGCCAAGCTGCTCTGGTCACTCTTCAATGTCGGTTTGATGCTACTTATCCCCTGGCTGGTCATCAGCCTTCTGCCTGGCAAGCTACCCTGGCGCTACACGCTTGTGATTGTCCTGACCTATTACTGTTTACAAGGCACGCGCGTCTCGATTTGGGTCGGCCAAACCACCCTCCTCACATTTGCGCTCATGCTCAGTTCGCTGCGGGCCTCCCTGCGCAAGCCGCTACTCTCCGGTTTGTCTCTGGGAATTGCATTGTCCAAATACTCGCTCTCTTTGCCTGTTGCACTCTTTTACCTCTATGCCCGCAAGTACAAAATTCTGTTCATCAGTCTATTCGTTCAACTTGCTGCCTTATTAATTTTGAGTGGATTGACTGGAACTATGCCCTATGACATTGGCGCAAGTTATGTCAAGATGGTTTTCCACCACAACACCCTACCTGGCATCCATTTTCGCAGCCTCTTTGCTCAGCCTACTTGGCTCTACTATGGGTTACTCGTGAGCGGTACTCTGTTGATCGGCTTGGTCATTGCCAACCAATATCATCTTCACCGTCACAAAGATAGTACCTACAATATCCACATCTTTGTCATACTGAGCTTATGGACGCTTCTGGTTGGCTATCACCGCGCCTATGATACTACGCTCGTCATCTTTTTCCTCTCCCTCATCATTTATGGGCTTAATCAGCCTGATTTGTGGCATCTCACACCCAGGCAGCGCAATTTGCTGATTGGGTTTCTATCTCTTTTTATTCTCATCATGGCGGCACCTTTTTCTATCGTCACCTTATTTCTGCCCCTGGCCTACGGGCCATTCTGGCAGCAAATCATCAATTATGCTATGACGTTAGCTCTGATGATTGCACTCTTCGTTTCTATCTGGCTATTGAGCCGGGTAACTTCAGGCGTCGTTCCAGAGCGATGATGCGTTCCTTCCTCTGCATCTCTACCCAGCGAACACCTTGAAAAAGCGGTTCATTGGGAATGTCCGTGGTTATAGACATAAGAACAGGGGGTATAGCCGAGCATATCTTTTGAGAATCTACGCCGAGTGTGTATCCTACAAGGAGTGAATCAACCAACCCATCAATAAGAATGTATCTCAATGAATTCTCAAATCACTTTGCCTCTGGATATCCCCGATGTGGAAATAATCAAGACTGAAATCACTGCAAGGAGTGTTGGTTGATTGACAGATTTAATTCATGTTTTAGTAAGATTTTGATTCATTCGAGCATAAAGATGGATAAGAAATTAAACAAAATCTATCGGTCAATCAGCATCCCTTCCTCCTGTCATCTCCTCCTCCTTCTCCCATGCCGCCACTCCACCTGCTCTCTCTCTTCGTCATCGTTCTGACAATCATCGGCGTTGCGGTCGGGCGCTACCCCTTCCTGCGCATGAACCGGGCCACCATTGCCCTGGTGGGTGGGACCGGGCTGATTTTGCTGGGCGCGATTCCTCTGGAAGCCGCCTACGCCAGTTTGGATATGAATACCCTCGTCCTGCTCTTTGGGATGATGATTTTGAACACGAATCTGCGGCTGGCCGGTTTTTTCCAACTGGTGGGCAGGCGGGTAGTGCTCTGGGCGAAGACCCCCCGGCAGCTTTTGGCGCTGGTGATTGTGGCGTCCGCCATCCTCTCTGCCATCTTCCTCAACGACACAATTGTGCTGGTATTTACGCCGCTTGCCCTGGAAATCTGCCGTCGCCTGGGGCGTGACCCCATCCCCTATCTGCTGGCTGTGGCCACCGGGGCCAACATCGGCTCCGTGGCGACCATTACCGGCAACCCCCAAAATATGATTATCGGCATTGCTTCCGGCATTCCTTTTCCCACATTCACTGGCTATCTTGCGCCGGTTGCCCTGCTGGGAATGGGAATCATCTATGGGGTGCTTCTCCTGCTCTATCGGGATGAGTTTTCAGGCGCGTATTTTGTGGTGGTCAAGGAAGAAATAGCCCTCCAGGAGATACAATGGCCGTTGCTGCGCAAAGGGATGGCAGCCACCGGGCTGATGCTGCTCGCCTTTGTGCTGGGAATGTCTGTGCCCCTGGCCGCCCTGGCCGCCGCGTCTCTGCTCCTCATCACCCGCCGGGTCCATCCTGAAGAGGTCTTTCGGGAGGTGGACTGGTCGCTGCTGGTCTTCTTTTCCGGCCTCTTTATTGTGACGGGCGCGCTGGAGACCCTGGGCATCAGCCAGGCACTCTTTGCCCTGGCCCAACCGGTGGCTTCCGGCGGCATTGCTCCACTCACGGCTGTCTCTGCGGTGCTGAGCAATCTCATTTCCAATGTACCTGCGGTGCTGCTCTTTCGCCCTTTTGTACCCAGCCTGCCCAACCCGGAACAGACCTGGCTGGTGCTGGCAATGGCAACTACCCTGGCCGGGAATCTGACCCTTCTGGGATCGGTCGCCAATCTGATTGTGGCCGAGAGTGCCCGGCGTCAGGAAGTTCACCTCTCCTTTCTGGCCTATCTGCGGGCGGGCGTCCCAATTACACTGCTCAGTCTGCTGGTAGGAGCGGTCTGGCTGGGGCTGGTTTTGTAATGGATTTTTTCCGTCCTTGACATTCAGCCGAAAAACTATGAAAATTAAGCCAGAAGTAGCGTTCATATACTCATGTTTTTTTCAGCGAAAGGAAATTGCTGTGAACAAAGTGCATCGACATCTACCGATCTATCGTCTCATCTCTGCCGTTATTCTGGTGGGGCTGCTGCTGGTTGGCCTGCCCGTTGTAGCCCAGGCCGCGCCCGCCCAGACCAGCGCGGCCGCGCCCCAGGCCCACTACACCTACTACACAGTGCAGCCCGGCGATACACTGAGCAAAATTGCCCTGCGCTATGGCACAACAGTATCGGCGCTGATGAGCGCCAATGGCTTGACCAATGCCAATCACATTTGGGTAGGCCAGAAGCTGAAGATACCTTCGGGCAGCGGCTATTGTGTGCGTTATCACACAGTGGCCTATGGCGAGACCCTCTCGGGGATCGCGGTCTGGTACGGCGTCTCTGCCTACAGCCTGGCCCAGGCCAACCACATCACCAACTATAACCACATCTACAGCGGCCAGTCGCTGTGCATACCCGGGGGCGGTGGCCCTGGGCCCCAGCCCAGCGGCGGCTTCTGGTACAAAGTCACCTACGGCGACACTCTCAGCGGGATTGCCTTGCGCTACGGCACCACCACCTGGGCGATTATGTCTGCCAACAATCTCACCAGCGCCAACCGGATTCTGGTGGGACAAAAGCTGTGGATTCCCGGCGGCTATGCACCCCCTCCGCCTCCCTCCGGCCCCAAACCGACCCCTGTACCGCCCCCGCCGCCGTCAGCCAGCACCGGCGGGCCGTGGACAGCCCTCTATTACAACAACAAAGACCTGAGCGGTAGCCCTGTAGAAACCCGTGTGGACGGCAAAATCCACTTTGACTGGGGCGTGGGCAGCCCCAGCGCTGCGGTCAACAGCGATGGCTTCAGTGTGCTCTGGACAGCCATCAACAGCTTCGAGGCAGGCACCTATCGCTTCACCACCACCGCGGACGACGGCATCCGGCTCTACGTGGACGGCGCGCTGGTTGTGGACGATTGGAACATCCACCCGGCCACGGAGAAGAGCGGCGAGATTGCGCTCGCGGCCGGCAACCACACCGTGCAGGTGCGCTACTTTGAAGATACGGGTATGGCCTCGGTCTACGTGCGCTGGGTAAGGAAATAGGGAGCTGCCATCCAATGCCCACCTACGACACCCTCATCCGGGGCGCTCGCATCATCGACGGCTCCGGAAATCCCTGGGTCTACGGTGACGTGGCCCTGGCCGGCGACCGCATCGCGGCCGTCGCGCCGCCGGGCCATATCGACGCCGCCAACTGCGGCGAAGTGGTGGATGCCGTCGGTCACGTCGTCTGCCCCGGCTTTGTGGACATCCTCAGCCATTCGATCCTGCCCCTGATGGCCGACGGACGCAGCCTATCCAAAATCACCCAGGGCGTGACCACCGAAGTGATGGGCGAGGGCTGGACCCCCGCGCCCTACGGCGGTCTGCTGGACGAACCTCTGCCCAAACACCCCTTCGCAGGGCTGATTGGCGACGAGTGGGAGGCGCGCATCCGGGGCTGGAGCCGCTTTGGGGATTGGCTGGCCGCGATGACGGAGCAGGGCGTCTCCCCCAACATCGGCTCCTTTCTGGGCGGGGGCAGCCTGCGCAAGTATGCGATGGGGATGGAGATGCGCCCACCGACCGCGGACGAGCTGGAAACAATGCGCCGGGTGACAGCCGGGGCAATGGAGGATGGCGCGTTTGGCGTCTCCTTTGCTCTCATCTACCCGCCCAGCAGCTTTGCCGAACTGGACGAAATTGTCGAAATCAGCAAAGTCATCAGCCGCTACAACGGCATTTACATCACCCATCTGCGCTCGGAAGCCGACACTCTGCTGGAAGCCCTGGAAGAGGCGATTACTGTAGGCCAGCGGGCGGATGTGCCGGTGGAGGTCTATCACCTGAAGGCCGCGGGCAAGCGCAACTGGCACAAACTCGCCTCGGCTATGGAGCGCATCAGCGAAGCCCGCAGCCAGGGCGTGGACATCACCGCGGATATGTACACCTACACCGCCGCCGGCACAGGGCTGACATCCGTGCTGCCGCCCTGGGCCGCGGCGGGCAACAAACTCTATGAAAATGTGGCGGACCCGGCCCTGCGCGCCAAAATTAAAGCCGCGGCCCTGCACCCGGACGGGACCTGGGAGGCGATGGCGGAGATGTGCGGCATCGACGGCGTGATGCCTACGGGTTTTATGAAGGAGGAGAATCAGCGTTATGTGGGCAAGCGGCTCTCGGAGATTGCCGAGATGCTGGGCAAAGAGTGGCCCGACGCGGTGATGGACCTGCTCGTCTCCGAAGGCCAGCGCATCGGGACGATTTACTTTGCCATGAGCGAGCACAATCTGCGCCGCCAGTTGCAGCAGCCCTGGATTACCATCTCCACCGACGCCGGCGGGCTGGACCCGGTGTGGGCTGCGCCTACCGGCCCCTATCACCCCCGGGCCTACGGCACGTACACCCGTGTCCTGGGCAAATATGTGCGGGAGGAGAAGGTGCTGCCCCTGGAAGACGCGGTGCGCAAGATGTCCTCCGCCCTGTGCGACCGGCTGGGGCTGCGGGATCGGGGGCAACTGCGGGAGGGATTCTACGCCGATGTAGTCATTTTCGACCCGGAGAGCGTCGGCGACCGGGCCACCTTCACGGATCCCCACCAGCTTTCCGTGGGCGTGCGGGATGTGTGGGTGAACGGGGCCCGGGTGTTGCGGGACGGGGCACATACGGGCACAACGCCGGGCCGGGTGGTGAAGGGAGTGGGGGGATGAAAGCGGACGTAGAGTAACTGTTCAGCCACCCCACCCTACCCCTCCCCATTCCAGGGAGGGGACCGGATCGACTCCGCCCCCACAGTGGGGGAGGTTGGGAGGGGGTGTGCAGTTACGACGCAGATTAAAAAAACTGAAACAAAGATCAGCGCAGATCAATTCAAACCATGAAAATCTGCGCCCCACTCTTTGTCTGTCGGCGGAGTTGCGGCTGTTTTTTGCAAAGTGGTTGCGCGCCGGTGCGCGTAGTGCTATAATCAGCCTATGACAGAGCCAGAAAGCAGCAAACTACCCGAATCCCTGCGCCAATTCATCCAGGCCAACCCCCAACAGACGGTTGAATTGATTCTGCGGGTGCGCGCGGCGGACGACGAGACCCAGGCCAAACTGGAAGCCGCCGGGCTGACCGTGCGCTACCGCCTTACCCTCGTTCCCCAATTCGTCGTGACCGGCCCCGGCCAGGCTATCCTCTCCCTTGCGGATGAGGAGTGGTTGGTCGGCATAGAATCTGATAGATCCGTGCATACCTGGCAGTAATTGTGCTACCCCAATTTTGTGGAAGGCGTGTGAGACGCAAGAGGTGGCATCAGACGACGTAAGCTCGCGTTTCACCTGCACCAGCAAGGAGAAAACCCAATGGCCTCGGACGAAAACGATAAGGTGACCCCCCGCACGCGTGATCTGATCCAGTCCGCCAGAGGCGGCAGTGAACCCGTACCGGTGATTGTCCAGTTCAAAACGGGCCGGGGCCGGGAGGTCTTTGCCACGGGCACCCGCTCCATCTCCGCACTCAATGTGCGCCAGGACTATACAATCATCCCCGCGGCCGCAGTGGACGTGGACCCAGACCGCATCGATGAGTTAGCCAACCTGGAAGGGGTGGAAAACGTCTGGTTCGACGAACTGGTCCACACAATGATGGATGTCTCTGTGCCCCATATGGGCGCGGACAAAGTGTGGCAGCAGTTGGGCAACCGGGGCGAAGGGGTCACCGTCTGCATCATCGATACGGGCATCGACAGCGATCACCCGGACTTTGCCGGGCGTATCGGGCAGGTGAAGGACTTCTCCGGCAAAGGCTCGGTGGAGGACGGCAACGGTCACGGAACCCACGTCGCCTCTACTGTGGCGGGGACGGGCGCGGCCAGCAATGGCAAATATGTGGGCGTGGCCCCGGCAGCCTCTATAATGGTGGCGAAGGTACTTTCCGATTCCGGCGGCGGGCGCATGAGCGATGTAATGGCCGGGGTGGAGTGGGCCGTGCAGAATGGCGCGGATGTACTCAATCTTTCGTTGGGGTCCGATGGCAACAGCGACGGACGGGATGCGCTGAGCACAATGTGCAACGCCGCGGTGGACGCGGGCAAAGTGGTAGTCGTGGCCGCCGGCAATGCCGGCCCAGGGGCCAATACAGTAGGCAGCCCCGGCGCGGCGGAAAAGGTGATTACCGTCGGGGCCAGCACAGACACCGACGGCATGGCAAACTTCAGCAGCCGAGGCCCCACCGCGGATGGCCGGGTAAAGCCGGACATTGTAGCGCCCGGTGTAAAAATTATCGCGGCTCGGGCCACGGGAACCCGTATGGGCACACCCGTAGACGACAACTATACCAGCGCCCAGGGGACCAGTATGGCAACCCCCCACGTAGCCGGTCTCTGCGCGCTGATACTGAAGGCAAACCGCAAACTCTCGCCAGCCGATGTTAAACGGCTTCTGCGGGAGACCGCCATCAACCTGAATATGGACCCCAACATTCAGGGCCAGGGGCGGGTAGATTCCCTGGCCGCGGTCCTGGCCGCGGCTCCGCCACCCAAGCCAGACCCGACGCCGACACCGGACCCCAAGCCGACACCGGACCCCAAGCCGACACCCGACCCGACGCCGACGCCCACCCCGGATCCGACCAAACCGCCCGTAGGCTGTTTGGGCGCCATACTCAAAGCATTTGGATTGCTCTAGCCTATGCAATTGACGGCCAGGGAACCGACAAACCCAGACGAAGGCGCCCAGGACGAACGGGCGCGCAAACGGCAGGCCATTGGCCTCTCGGCTGCGCGCCCGACGGCCAGGGCAGAAGTCTATCATCCACCTGTGCAGGGCGGGGTCAGCAACTTGCCCTGGCTGGCTGTGCTGCTTCTGTTGGCCCTGCTGGCTGTCACCCTCTGGCTGCTTCTGCGCGTTACATCGCCAGGTGTAACGCTGACCGCCACCGGCGGCACAGAATCGGCCACACTCCTGCAGGACGACTTTGCGCAACCCGTGCTGGGGCTGGCCCCGGAGGTGATGACCGCCGAGTGGTCGATGGGCTATGTGGGGGATCTCTACCAGATTCGCATCACCCAGCCCGGCGTCCTGGCCTGGACGACGCTGGGGCAGATCGATCTGGGCGCATACCGCTATGACAGCAGTTTGATGCTCACCGGATCTTCGGGTGACAACTCGGCCTGGGGCTATGCCGGGCTGATCGTGCGCTATCAGAACGACCAGAATTTCTATCTTTTTGTAGTGGATGGCCGGGGCAAATATCAGGTGCAGGCCCAGGAGCAGGGAAGCTGGCGCACCCTTCAGCCCTGGAGCGACAGCCCAGCCCTGGCAACCGTCGGTGGCGAGAATCTGCTGGCGGTGGAGGATGACGGCCAAAGCCTGTATTTCTATGCCGGGGGCGAGCTGCTCTATCGCACAGCCGACCTGCGCCTGCCTGTGGGCGACGTGGGACTGTTGGCCGGTTCCCGCAGCCAGGGAACGGCCCGGGCGCTCTTCGATTGGGTACGCATCGAAACCATACCCCTGGCAAAGTAACTGTTCAGCCACCCCACCCTACCCCTCCCCATTCTAGGGAGGGAACTGAATCGACTCCTCCCCCAAAGTGGGGGCGGTTGGGTGGGGGTGAGCAGTTATCTCACTGTTCAGCCACCCCACCCT